>SIBE01000072.1 GCA_009695265.1 Pedosphaera sp.
AGAGGATCAAACCGACAACACGGTCTGGAAACCGGAGCGCGAAGTTCAATGCGATAGCCGCCCCCATGGAGATGCCACCAACGACAGCCTGAGAGATCTTCAAGAAATCCATGAGTGCTCGCAAATCGTCGGCAAAACAGGAAAGGCGAATCTTTTCCACATCTCCCGCCGGCCGGGTTTGTCCGTGGCCCCGACAGTCGAAGCCGAGCAATCGACATCCAGCCGGAGGCTTGAACAGGGCGAAAGGCTGGCTCAGCTCGGCACCAAGGCCATGCAGAAAGAAGAAGGGAATGCCGCTTCCTGCTTCGCGGTAATGGAACTCAATCCTGTCATGAGAAAATGCAGACATAAGAGTCAAGGAGCCGCCACCTTCCGTCGAAGAAAGGTCAGGCAACCGCTGATCTCTTCTTCAACCAGGCCGTGCAAAATCATAGCGCCATCGAATTTAATCTTCCGCAACCAGGTCGCGTAATAGTCATAATCGAGAGCGCCGCTTCCCGCCGCGACGTGCCGGATAGCGCCGTCTTCTTCGACAAAATCTTTCGCATGGGCAATGACAATATCCCCACCGAGGAGTTCAAACGCGTCGTCGAAAACCTCCTGCATGCGCGGCATCTCTCCAACTCGAAACAGATTGGCGGGATCGATGATGATTTTCAACCGCGATGTCGCCATCTCATCGAGGAGACGGCGAGCCTTGCGCGCGGAATCAACGACGTTGTTTGTCTCTGGCTCAATCGCAAGAGTCAGGTCGTAATCGGCAGCGAAACTCAAGGCTTCTCGAATAGAGACAACCAAATCGCGCCAGGCTTCTGCTGAGCTATTTTCGGGGTGATACCGCCACATATCATCTTCATCGCGGCTGCCAGTGCAGAGCGAGATGACCGACGTGCCAAGCCTGCCGCAGACGCAGGCCATTTCACGCAACCGCCGCAGGCCGTCGCGTCGAATCTCAAGATCTGGATGGATCATATTAAAGGTCCCGGAGAGCGCTGCGATCGTGATTTCGCGGTCTGCCGTGGCTGAGCGAATTCGGCTGGCCACGTCTGGCGTGATCTGGTCCGGCATGCTCGGCAGGCCGGCGCACGCTAGATTGAATTGAACGCAACCCAGGCCGTGGCTGATGACCGCGTCCAAAACCCCTTCCAGCGTCGGCCGGGAGAAAGTCTTAGCGAAGATGCCGATTTGCATAGGAGCGCGTCACCTCAAGTTACCTTTTCAAACTGCTCCGCTCACTTCATCCAAGCGCACGCTCTTGCCACTTTCCACCGACCGAGCGATGGCGACCATCGCGCGCGTCCCAGCGAGGCCGTCGTCGATGCAGGCGCCGTGCTGAGGAACTGCGTGGAGAATTGTATCTGCGAATCCTTCGATCTGCCGCTTGTAAGTGTGAGCATCTTCTCCGAGTGGTCGATGGAACTGTCCGTCCTTGGTCGAGAAACATTCCACGTCGCTCGATTTGTGAAACCACGGCAAATAGACTTTACCAGTGACGCTGCCATGCTCGCCGTAAATCTGAAAGCCTTCACCAAAATCTCCGCGCACAGGAATCGTCAGGTCAAGGTGGCCAAGACTTCCGTTGGCAAATTCCACTTCGATGAACCAGCAATACGCGCCGAACATTTCCACCAATCGCGCTCGAACGCTTACGATTTCTCCGCCCAAAAACCGCGCGGTGTCCACCAAATGACTTCCATGGGTTAACAGGAAGTAACGGCGCTTGTCCGCCTTGGGATTGCCTCCAGGACGACGCGCAGAGGCGCTGACCAAAGGAATGGGCTGGAGATTATCGGTCATTGCGTAACGATAAGTGGAATCGCAATACCACGCTTTAACCGCCATCACCTCCCCAATTTCCTGCTTGATGAACCGCTGAGCAAAGGCAATTCCGGGATCGAACCGACGGTTATTACCCACCTGTAGAACCAGTTTTGTTTTAAGCAATTCTCGACGCAAGTCCTCGCACTCCTCCACTGTGACGCCGAGCGGCTTTTCGATCAGGACGTGTCTGCCCGCGGCGATCGCCTTGAGGCAGAGCGGCACGTGAAACTGGTCTGCGACACCGATGATCACGGCCTCCAGCAGAGGGTCCGCGAGCATCTCGTCGAAGTTCCGGTAAGCGATTTTTGGCGAATGAATCGCCGCCATTTTATCGCGCAGATCATCGGCAACGTCACAAATCGCGTAAAGCTCGACATTGCGGGCTTTACGGCACGCATCGAAATGCGCGATTTGCGCTATGGGGCCGCAGCCCAAAATGCCGACGCGCAGGAGACGTGGATCTTTTTTCATTTTCGAGACAAGCTGCGGCAACGGTTGCAGAGCGTCTTCATGATTTGAGATTGGGATAACGCTGCCGGAGGGCCACGGTCAAAGCCTTGAGTTTTTTCCGCTGTGCGAGTTTCACCAGAGCCGCGAGATGTTTCTGAATTGGTATGTCACGCAGTTCACCGGCGTGATGGACTTCCACCGCTTGGCTCATGGCCTCGGCTCCAAGCTTCGGATCTGCTTTGCCTTTGGCATTCTTAATCGAGTTGATGGCCGACCCTGCGAGGAAAAGGACGTTTTCAGTGATCTCACGCCGTTCAGCATCAGCGAGGTTGAGCCCGATATTGCCTTGGTCGAGAGAACCTGCTCGCACGATCATCGTCGGCTTTATCCCGGGCAGCGCGGAGCTCAGGACGTTTTCGGACGCCACCCATTCCACACCGTAAGGGCGCAAGAAAGGTGTACCTGGCCGCACTGGCGCTGTCTGGCGAAAATCGATCCCATCCAATCTTGCCAGCAGGTCGATGACCTCGCGCCAGATGGCTCGCGTCTTGACTCCAATGCCAGCGTTGTGCCCATAAATTGCCGGCGGAGCCTTTAAATGTTTGGTTGCCTCGCGCACCATTCGCACCGTCCCGCCCGCAAAGGTTTCACTGAACATGACGCCCGAGGCTCCTGCTTCGAGCACGGCGTTGACAGTGTCGATGATCTCATGCGGAGCACCGCTGATGTGGGGTGCAAAAATAAGCCCAAGCCCGCCGCGCTTATTCCGTGCGCGCTCGATGGCGGCGACAGCGCGGCGCGTTCGTTCCGCCACGGGTGAGTAATCGAGATTTGGATAGAGGTCCTCGTCCTCTTTCACGAACAAGAACAAGGGACATTGGGCCACCTCCTCGACGAGGCTGCCCACTTCATCCGGCCGGATTCCAGCGGTCGGCTTGAGGATCGTGCCGAACGCAGGCTGACTTGGGCTGAAGTTCGTCAATTGACGAACCCCTTGCGGCCCATGGGCGGGTCCAGGAAAGGTCCGCAACACTTTCTCCGGAATCCGCAGCGCGATCAGGCGCGAGTCCTGGTTTTCATATACGTCGAAAATAATCGCGCCGGCGATTGTGTGGAGCAGGTCGCAAGATGTCAGACGCCCATCCGGTGACAGCATCATCTTCAGCGGGAAGGCCACGTGCAGCAGTCCGATTCGCCCAGTGCGGTCGAAGGCATCGACGCCGGCGGCTTTGGCGGCGCATTGTTCCAGGAGCGACCCAGCGGGCGGATGCTTGACCCCGATGGTGGCGTGGTAGCTGATTTCTTCAACCGCCTCGGCAAGTTTCATCGTGCGGAAGGCAAAGAAATAGGTAGCGACCACGTAATCATCCCAAGCAGGCGGCGGTCTTTCTGCCAGGCGTTCAGCGATGATCTCCCGCAGGCGCACTTCACGATCGTCGGCATCGTGCCAGAGTAAATTCAATGTAGTTCGGGCAATTGGTTTCATTCATTATAATAGCGCAGCCACGATTGACTGATTCGAGCAGCTTTGGTTAACGCGCGCTCGGCTGATTTGCGGTGGAGCCTAAGAAACTCCCAAATCAAAAACAACGGGATTATGGAATCGTTCGCAACGCCGAGTTGAGAATCTTGACATTTTCCACCATTTCCAAAGACTCCCGCATCTATGTCATCGATACCACAACAGTTTTCTGGAGTTACAGCCGTGACCAAGGCAAACATCTATTTTGATGGAAAGGTCGCGAGCCACACCGTTCTCTTTCCGGACGGGACCAAAAAGACATTGGGCTTGATTTATCCCGGCAAGTTTCACTTTGGCACTGACAAAGCCGAGCGCATGGAAATCGTCGCAGGGCAATGCACGGTAAAGCTCGATGGTAAAGACGCGAGCATCAGCTATTCAGCAGGCGACGTTTTCGAGGTCCCAGCTAAATCTGGTTTCGACATCGAAGTGAAGCAGGGCATTAGCGAATACATCTGCTCGTTCCTTTCGTAGAGCGGCATTGGCGAATCCTATTCTTGCGAGCCGGCGGGATTTCGCGTTTCAACTCCGGCTGAGTTCGGCCTTTCAATCAGGCCAATGGTTCGCTATGAATCAGCAAGCCACCACACTTATGAAGCCTTTGCAATTCACTCTAGCCAACAGAAGCGCTGCATTTGATTTCAGAACCACGGTTAAAAGCATCTCGCTCCCTTTTTTGGTTCTGACGATTGCCTGCGCGCCGGCCTTCGCCATTAATGGTCAGGCACCTCAGCCGACCCCAGAAAAGCAAGCCGTCACAGCCACTGAGAGTCCGCTGGCACAGTTGCTCGCGCGGGAGATTATTGGACCGAAACTTTCCCTCGAAGAAGTGCAAACGTATCTGGAAACCCGAATCCCCGTAATGCCCAAGGTCAAGAATGCCGCCGATTGGGAAAAGCAGGCGGACAGTTTGCGGCGGGCAGTCCTCGACCGCGTCGTGTTTCGGGGCGACGCGGTTGGATGGCGCGATTCCAAAACAAAGATCGAGTGGCTGGAAACAATCGAAGGCGGACCGGGCTATCGGATCAGAAAACTCCGCTACGAAGCCCTGCCAGGAATGTGGATTCCCGCCCTGCTGTACGAGCCGAACAAACTGTCTGGAAAGGTTCCCGCGATTCTCAATGTGAATGGTCACGATTCGAATGGCAAAGCCGCGCCCTACAAGCAAATTCGCTGCATCAACCAGGCAAAACGCGGCATGCTTGCTTTGAACGTCGAGTGGTTCGGTATGGGACAACTTGGCGGACAGATGTCTGAACATTACCGGATGAACCAGCTTGATCTGTGCGGCACGAGTGGAATAGCCCCGTTCTATCTGGCCATGGCGCGGGGCATCGATGTGCTGCTCTCGCTTGAAAACGCCGATTCGAACCGCGTGGCTGTCACTGGACTCTCCGGCGGCGGATGGCAAACCATCTTCATCAGCGCCCTTGATCCACGCGTGAAACTGTGCAATCCAGTGGCCGGTTATTCCAGCTTCTTGACCCGCGTGCGTCATCTCTCTGACTTGGGCGACTCAGAACAAACTCCATCTGATCTCGCCACGGTCGCCGATTACAGTCAGTTGACGGCGATGCTCGCGCCGCGACCTGCGTTGTTGACGTTCAACGCGAAGGATGACTGTTGCTTTGCTTCGGATCATGCGTTGCCTCCGTTGCTCGAAGCCGCGGCTCCGATCTATAAAATGCTCGGAAAGGAAAACAATCTTCGATCGCACATCAACTACGACCCCGGCACACACAACTACGAAAAGGATAATCGCGAGCAATTCTATCGAATGGTCGGCGATCATTTTTATTCCGGCCAGTCAGATTACCAACGGGAGGAAATCCCCTCGCAGAATGAGTTAAAGTCCAAAGAGCAGCTCCAGGTCGATCTGCCCTCCGAAGGAAAAGACTTTCATTCGCTGGCGCTTGGATTAGCGAAGAGCCTGCCGCGCGATGCCGATTTACCATCGGATCTAAACGCGGCGAAAAGATGGCAACAAAGCCGCCGCCACATGCTTCACGAACTCGTTCACACACGAAACTACAATGTCCAAGCGGAACGAATCGGATCGGAAGAAAACAAAGGTGTGATCGCGACCTTCTGGCGTCTTCGATTGGCTGGAATCTGGACTGTGCCGGTGGTTGAACTCGTCCGGGGGCAGCCGACCAAAACTGTGGTCGTGGTATCTGATAACGGAAGGACAAACGCGGTGGATCAAATCTCACGAACGCTTGAGAAAGACTCTCGGGTCCTGGCCGTTGATCCTTTTTACTTCGGTGAATCGAAGATCAAAAGCCGCGACTTTCTATTCGCGCTTCTCGTCGCGGCCATCGGCGATCGCCCGCTCGGAATTCAAGCCAGCCAATTGATCGCAATCGCCCGGTGGTCGCAAAGCGAGTTTCAATCAGGGCCTGCCACAATCGTTGCCATCGGCCCGCGCTCGAGCGTGTTCACGCTAGTTGCTGCCGCTCTTGAAGAGAATGCCATCGGTAGTGTCGAACTGCATGGCGCGTTGGGCAGTTTGAAACAGGTGATCGAGCAAAACTGGTCGGTAAACGAAAAGCCGGAGTTGTTCTGCTTCGGTTTGCTGGAGAAATTCGATGTGAAACAATTCGTTGCTCTGGCCGCTCCGAGGAGGGTCTCCTTTCCGCAACCGACCGAACGCATCAAGACAGAGCTGGCCGACCTTACGGATTGGTATAAGCTGTTTGGAGTTGAATATCGGCCCTGGTGACAGTGCGGCAACCGGGATTTGAGATGGCTCTAACTTTCATTGGAAAAACGCGATGGCCGAGTGGTTTTCAAGAGGCACAACTTTTATTTGCTTCCCAGGTATGAGTCCAAAAAGGCATTTCCGACAATATGCATGCGCAGCCCGCAAGTTCCTTGGCGCATGGTCTTGGGTGGCAGTTCTGAGCACCGTGGCCTTGATTTCGCGAGCGAAAGACGCGGGCCAAGATAGTTCGGATCAGCCAATCGATTTTCAACGGGACGTCCGGCCCATTCTCACCAGCCATTGTTTCAAATGTCATGGACCCGACGACCAAGCCCGCAAGGCCAAGCTGCGCCTGGATGTTCGGGAGTTGGCGATTGCTCCGGCCAAATCTGGAGATCGCGCTGTTGTTCCGGGGAAGCCGGAATCAAGCGCTCTCGTGAAAAGGATTTTTTCCTCGGACGAAGACGAACTCATGCCTCCGCCGGAGACCAAACGTGCGCTTTCGGGTGCGCAGAAGGAAATTCTCAAACGCTGGATCGCCGCCGGAGCCGAATATACGCCTCACTGGTCATTCGTTCCGCCAAAGCAAAGCCCGCCACCGCAAGTGAAACAAGCCGCCTGGCCCAGGAACGCAATCGATTTTTTCATTCTGTCGCGGTTGGAGAAAGAGGATATAAAGCCGACCCCGCTCGCAAACAAATACACACTCGTCCGCAGACTGTATCTGGACTTGATCGGGCTTCCACCAACTCCCGAGGAAGTGAATGCCTTCGTGTCAGATGATTCCTCTGGGGCTTACGAAAAACTTGTCGATCAATTGCTCGCCTCGCCGCATTACGGCGAGCGTTGGGCGCGACGGTGGCTCGATCTGGCGCGTTACGCCGACACCAACGGTTATGAAAAGGACCGAAGACGTTCGATTTGGCCTTACCGTGATTGGGTGATCAACGCTCTCAACGCGGATATGCCATTCGATCAGTTCACCGTTGAGCAGATCGCTGGAGATATGCTTCCAAACGCCACGCCCCAGCAACGGATCGCCACCGGCTTTCATCGCAACACCATGCTCAACGAGGAGGGTGGAATCGATCCGCTTGAATTCCGCTTTCACTCCGTCGTCGATCGCGTGAACACCACCGCTACAACCTGGCTTGGCCTGACGATGGGATGTGCTCAGTGCCACACGCACAAGTTTGATCCAATCCAGCAAAAGGAATATTACCAATTCATGGCGTTCCTCAACAATTCGGATGAGCCTGAGATGGACGTGCTGACAGCGGACATTGAGCGTCGGCGCTCTGACCTGGAAAAGAAGATCGCCACTTTAGTCGCCGATCTGCCGAACCGTTTTCCGGTCGAGGAAATTCACTGGCGCACACCAGCGCAAGCGACCGTGAGTTCGACAGCGGGCGCGACGGTCGAAAAACTCGATGATGGCTCTATTCGTTTCTCGGGCCAAAGCTCGGAAACGGATACTTACACCTGGGGATTCGACACGGAGCCGGAGAAAATCATCGCCTTTCAACTGGAAGTGCTATCGGACCCGGCATTGCCGAAAACCGGGCCTGGCCGCTCTTCCGAGGGCGATGCTGTGCTGAGTGAAATTACCATCGCAGCATCGCCGCGCAACGAGGCGAACCAGACGCGGACGGTGAAATTCAGCAAAGCGAAAGCTGATTTCTCGGCCAACAGCAAGCCAGTCGGCCAGGCCATCGACGGGAAAACTGATACGGGCTGGCTCATTAAAAAAGCTCCCAACTCAACTGCGATCCGGATCGCGACGTTCACGTTGGAAGAACCGCTTAGCTTTGGTGATGGAACTCGATGGACGGTGCGCCTCGACCAGCAGGCTGGCCAGCACCAGACGCTTGGTCGCGTGCGACTCAGCTTTGGAACTCGAATCGAGGACAAGCGTCCGGTCGAGATTCGTCGGCGGGACTATCGGGAACGGCAATTCAACGCCTGGCTGAAAAGCCAAAGGTCGCGTCTGGTTCGTTGGACTGAGCTACGACCGGCGGAAGCCACGAGCAATTCGCCGCTCCTGACCATCCTCGATGACAATTCGGTGCTGGCGAGCGGCGACCAGACCAAGAGCGATACCTACGATCTGAAGTTTCGTGGTGACCTGCGAGGCGTCACTGCGATACGAGTCGAAGCGTTGCCCGATGAGCGGTTGCCAAAACATGGTCCGGGCCGTGTCTATTACGAGGGATCCGCCGGGGATTTTACATTGACCGAATTCACCGCGATGGCTGAGGGCAAGCCTGTGCCATTCAAAGGCGCCAGTCACAGCTTTGCCAACGGCCAATTCACAGCGGAGGCTGCAATCGATGGGAATCCGCAGACTGGCTGGTCCATCGATGGCGGTCAGGGCCGCTCGCATAACGCCGTATTCAATCTGGCCACGCCGCTTCGAACTGCCGAAGAACTCCATCTCAAAATGCGCTTCGAGCGCCATTATGCGGCTGGCCTGGGCCGATTCCGCGTTTCGGCCACGACATCGACAAATCTTGTCGAGGCTCTTGACGTGCCTCTGGATATTCAGGAATTGCTGATCCCGTCCGTCGAAGAGAGAATACCCACCCAACGACAGCGATTGCTGGAATATTTCGTTACTGTTGCGCCTGAGCTCGCCGACGAACGCCAGGAAACCGACAAGGTCCGGAAGCAACTGCCACAAATCTCCACGACGCTCGTCATGACGGAGCGGCCGTCGGATAACCCGCGCGCCACTCATCTTCACAAACGCGGCGAGTTTTTGCAGCCCCTCGATCGAGTCGAACCGGGAGTGCCCGCATTCCTCCATTCTCTGCCGACGGCTGGTCCGCGTAACCGGCTGACTTTCGCGCGGTGGCTGGTGGATCCCAAAAACCCTCTCGTGGGCCGCGTCGTCATGAATCGGCACTGGGCTGCTTTCTTCGGGACGGGGTTGGTCCGCACCATTGAAGACTTTGGGTTTCAGGGCGAGTTGCCGACTCATCCGGAGTTACTCGAATGGCTCGCTGTGGAATTGGTAAACCAAGGTTGGTCCATCAAGAAGATGCACCTATTGATTGTGACCAGCGCCACCTACCAGCAATCATCCAGCGTCACCGCTCAACTTCTCGAGAAAGATCCGCGAAACAGACTGCTCGCTCGTGGTCCGCACGTTCGTTTCGAAGCGGAGTTGATCCGCGACTTTGCCTTGCGAGTGAGTGGGCTGTATTCACCGAAGCTAGGTGGGCCGAGCGTTTTTCCGCCGCAGCCTCCCGGCGTCACGACGGAAGGCGCTTACGGTCCGCTCGAATGGAAGGTCAGTGAAGGTACGGATCGTTACCGTCGCGGGCTCTACACTTTCAGCAAGCGCACCGCTCCCTACGCAATGTTCACCACCTTCGATGCACCGACAGGCGAGGCGTGTTTGGCGCGGCGCGAGGTTTCCAATACGCCGTTGCAATCGCTGACGATGTTGAACGACACCGTTATCGTCGAAGCGGCGCAGGCTATGGGCCGCGAGGCCACGGCTCGGCACGGGGATGATGAGACCGGTGCGGCTGGCTTGTTTCAGCGGTGCATGAGCCGTCCACCCGAAAAGGAAGAGTTGGCCATGCTAATTCAATTTTACCGCAGTCAGAAACAACGGTTCGAAGCAAAAGAACTTGAAGCCGCAACGGTGGCTGGCTCCAGCGACGGTGAAACGAACGAACGCGCTGCCTGGACGCTGGTGGCCCGCGCGCTTCTGAATCTCGACGAAACGATTACCAAGAGGTGAATTATGGATTCGGCTCGACAACATTTGCTCCAAATTACTCGACGTCACTTCTTCCAAGAATGTGGGGTCGGCGTGGGCAAAATCGCTCTTGGCTCCCTGCTGGCGGAGGCTTTTTCCGCGAGGGCGGCGAATGTTCAGAACACGAGCCCGCTTGCGGTCAAGCAGCCGCACTTCGCGCCGAAGGCCAGGCGGGCGATTCACTTATTCATGGCGGGCGCGCCGAGCCAGCTTGATCTGTTCGATTACAAACCCTCTTTGGCCAAGCTCGAAGGAAAACCGATTCCACCTTCCGTTATCGGCAACCAACGTTACGCTTTCATTCGCACCGATGCCGCTGTGCTTGGACCGCGGTTCAAGTTTTCCAAGCATGGCCAGTCCGGGGTCGAGCTTTCGGAGATGTTGCCCCATTTGGGAACGATCGTGGACGACATTTGCCTCATTAAATCCGTTCGCACAGACCAGTTCAACCACGCCCCGGCGCAGTTGTTTTTGAACACAGGGTTTTCGCAACCAGGCCGTCCGAGCCTCGGTTCGTGGGTGACGTACGGCCTCGGCGCGGAGACCAGTGATTTGCCTGCGTTTGTCGTGATGTCCACCGGCGCAGGAATCAGCGGCGGCGCTTCGAACTGGTCAAGCGGTTTCCTTCCGACAATCTATACGGGCGTGCGCTTCCGTAATCAGGGCGATCCGATTCTGAATGTCACGAATCCGAAAGGCGTCGATCCTAAAACGCAGCGAGACACCCTCGATCTGATCGGAGCGCTGAACCAACGGCGGCTGGTGGCCGAGGGCGACCCGGAAATTGCGACGCGGATTGAATCTTATGAAATGGCCTATCGGCTCCAAACGTCCGCGCCCGAGTTGATGGATCTGAAGAGCGAAAGCAAAGCGACCTTGGAGATGTATGGAGCCGACCCGCAGAAACCTTCGTTCGCCCGCGCGTGTCTGCTAGCACGGCGCATGATCGAACGGGGCGTTCGGTTCGTGAACATTTACCACGAAGGTTGGGATGCGCACTCGGACGTCGCCGGAAATCTAAAAAGCAATTGCGGCGCGACGGATCGGGCTTCTGTGGCGCTGGTGAAGGATCTCAAAGCCCGCGGGCTGCTCGACGAGACGCTGGTCATCTGGGGCGGTGAATTTGGCCGAACCCCGATGGTGGAGACCAACCTGGCCTTGGGTCGGAAGCTTGGCCGGGATCACCATCCGCAGGCGTTTACGATGTGGATGGCAGGCGGCGGGATTAAATCCGGCGTCGTCATTGGCGAGACTGACGAACTCGGCTTTCACGTCGTTCAAGATCCCGTTCACATTCACGATTTGCAAGCGACGGTCCTTCACCTCCTCGGGCTCGATCACGAACGTCTGACGTACACCTACCAAGGCCGCCAGTTCCGATTGACCGATGTGCACGGACAATTGGTGAAGCAAATCCTCGCCTGAGTCACGTGGCGGGAACACCCTGAGGCCGTTGGCTGCTTCGTGGTCAACGCCACCCATAGACACATGGTGGCTGGAAGCCTTTTTCCGTACCGCTGTTCACTTCGGAATGGAGACAGTGAAGACCGACCCTTCGCCCGGCTTGCTGCTCACTTCAGCCCGTCCGCGGTGCGCCTGAACAATCGCCTTCACGAAGCTGAGACCAAGACCAAGCCCACGTTTCGAACGGCTCTTGTCGCTCCTGTATAATCTGTCCCAAATCCTTCCCTGTTCCTCAGCCGGAATGCCAATGCCATTGTCGCGGAATTGAATGACAATGGAGGATTGTTCGCTGCGGACCTGGATGGTGACACTCCCTTCGTCTGGAGTATATTTGATCGCGTTGTCGAGCAGGTTGGCGAAGACTTGCCGCATTCGGCTCGCGTCCACGACAGCTTCGCATCTCTCGGGCGCATCGAGGATGACGACCATTCGTTTCTCTTCCGCCACGTATTGGTAAAGCTCGACCACCTCCTTCAACAAAGAGCCTATGTCCACTTGCTCGATAGCCAGTTTCATCACTCCGGCTTCAGCCTCGGCGACATCCATGAGCGTCTTGAGCATCGTCAGCACGCGATCTGATTCTTCGACACAATCGGCCAATGCTTCCTGCGCGGCTTGTTGATCGGGCTTGGCGCGCAAAGCCATTTCAGCGATACCGCGAAGCCGGGTCATCGGGGTTCGAAGATCGTGCGCGACGTTGTCGAGGGACTCCCGCATGTTTTTGATCAGAGCCTGGTTTTTGTCGAGCATGAGATTGAAGAGCCGGGCCAGTTCATCCAATTCGTCCGCGGAATCACGCATCGGCACGCGGGAATTAAGATCGCCGGTATCAATGATGGCGCGGGCGGTCGCGACGATCTGGCGAACCGGGTGCAAAGCGCGATAAGCGAAGAGGGCGCCGCCGATGACGCCAATCAGAATGATAGGTGTCAGCACGGCGATGACGATCCTGCGAAACGGTTGCAAGAGGGTTTCACGATTGTTCGTGCTGCGACCAACCTGCAAGTTCGAACCATCGGACAACCGAATCGACCCTATCACCAATTCCTCCTCCTCATTCTTTGGAATCCGGAGAACCGGCTTCTGCAACTCGAACGAACCAATTCGAAGTTTTCCCGGATCAAGCGCGATCCAATCCTGTGGAACGATCAGAAGAACGTCGGTGTCGAACCGATCCACGACCCTGACGAAAAAGGATTTTTGCTGCTCCTGGCTACTGGAGACCCATTGATTCAAAGAGCGGAGTCCGCCGCTTTGATAGATCGCCGCATATTCCTTGAGTCTGGCCTCGATGATCTCCTTGTCTTTGCGGCCGAGGCCAATCACCAACAAAATGTAAAAAACCAGGAAGAGAACAGTCGCGTTGGCAGTGAAGATCAAGGCATACCAGAGGTTGAGCCGGAAGCTGAAAGTGCCAACGACTCGTTTAAGCAGCTTTAAGGACATAGCCAACGCCTCGGTGCGTTTGAATCATTTTCTTGGGAAAGTCTTTGTCGATCTTAGATCGTAAGCGATGCACGAGCACGTCCACAACATTAGTCTGCGGATCGAAGCTGTAATCCCAGACATGTTCCAAAATCATGGTCTTGGTCACGACTCGCCCGGCATGTCGCATCAAGTACTCAAGCAACGAAAACTCGCGGGCTTGAAGATCGAATCGTCGCCCGGCACGCGTGACGTCACGAGTGAGCAGATCCAACGCAAGATCTCCGACCGTTAGCTTTGTCGGCTCAACGGCATGGGTGGAACGTCGGATCAGGGCCTGGACCCTGGCCAACAATTCTGAAAACGCAAATGGTTTGGTGAGATAATCGTCGCCCCCGGCTTGCAGTCCTCGCACGCGGTCGTCCACCGAAGCCTTCGCGCTCAGGAGGATGACAGGAATCGGAATGCTCTCCTTGCGGAGTTGCTGCACCAAGCTCAAGCCATCGAGCTTCGGCAGCATGATATCGACGACCGCCGAATCGTAGGCTGTGATGCGCGCGGATGCCAACGCTTGCTCGCCATCGGCGGAGTGATCGACGGCAAAGCCGCTTTGTTTGAGCCCGTTGACAACGAAGGAAGCGATCTTTTTGTCATCTTCAACGACCAGGATGCGCATAGGATATTTTGAAGGTAGGCCAAGCGGCGGTAAAGACAACTTTTGGAATCAACGCTCCCATCAAACAACCGCCCTCCAACGCTCTGCTGTTGAGCAGGCGAGGAGGGCGATGGTGATTAACCTACTCGTTAACCAGCTTTGCTCTCGTCAACCACGAGAAAGCGGCTGCCGCCCTTGCTCCAAATGCGGAGCAGGATGGTCTTATCCTTAATCTTCTCGCTCAATTCCACTGCTTCCTCGGCAGTTTGGACTGGCTTGCGGTTGATCTCCTGGATCACGTCGCCTCCGCGAAGACCTGCTTCAAAAGCGGCTGAGTTCTCTTCGACCTTTGTGACGACAACACCTTTGATATCGCGCGGCAGGTTCAACTGTCTCCGTGCTCCGGCATCGATGTCACCGACCGTGACGCCCTTGAGCGCATCGTCCGCGGACTTATCACTTGAGTCTGACTTGGAAGCGATTTCCTTCTGCGGAAGTTCCTTCAGGGTGACGTCCATCAGCTTGCTCTTTCCGTCACGGAGAACTTTCACCGCCACCTTCCCTCCGGGGGCCGTCTGGCTGACTTGCAATTTCAGTTGGCGGCTATCGCGCACCGGTTTGCCGTTGAACTCGGTGATGACATCGCCGCTCTTCAGCCCGGCTTTCTCCGCCGGACTCTTCGGGGTCACTTCAGCAACCAAAGCGCCGCCCGAATCTTCGAGCTTGAACTCCTTCGCGAGCCCCTGGGTGACATCCTGGATATTCACGCCCAAAAACCCTCGAATCACTCGGCCATGTTCGACGAGGTTTTCCATCACATTTTTTGCCAGGTTGATCGGAACCGCGAAACCGATGCCCTGATTTCCGCCCGTGCGGCTGAGGATCGCCGTATTGATGCCGATGAGCCGACCTTCGGTGTCCACGAGAGCACCACCGGAATTCCCAGGGTTAATAGCCGCATCCGTCTGAATGAAGTCTTCATAGTCGATGCCGACGTTGGCACCGCGGCCAATCGCGCTGACGATTCCCATGGTAACTGTTTGGCCAATCCCAAACGGATTGCCAATCGCCAATGCCAAATCACCCACTTCGATCTTGTCGCTGTCCGCAACTTCCAGGTAAGACAGATTCTTCGCATCGATTTTCAGCACGGCGATGTCGGTCTTCGGATCTTTGCCCACGACTTTGGCGGTGTACTCCTGGCCATCCGGAGTCAATGCCACCTTGACCTCGTCGGCATTTTCAACGACATGGTTGTTGGTCAAAATGTAACCATCGTTGCTGACGATCACACCTGAACCCAAGCCATGTTGCTTCGGCGCGCGAAGGGCTCTTCGGGATCTCTCGATACTCGAATCTTCACCGAAGAAGCGACGAAAGAGAGGGTCATCGAGCAAAGGCGTTTGTGAGAACCCAGTTTGCTTGGGTATAGTCGTGGTGAAAACCTTCACGACGCTTGGCGCGACCTTTTTTACCACCGGAGAGAAGCTAGTGGTGAAATGACCATCCCGCTTGACCGGGCTATCGTTGACGACGAGGCGCACAGCCGGCGCTTTGGCGACCTCTTGAGGCTCGTTCAAGTTAGCGAATGCCAGCGTTGAGCCAGCGACGATCAAGATTCCGCCAAAAAACGCGACGCGCGAGCTGGAGGAGAGTTTCTTCAGTTGATATTTCATAGTTAGTTTTGTTCGTTGTTACTGTTTACGGCGTCTCAGCCGACTTTCTGAGATCACCTTCTCATGGGATTCTGGCTGGAACCTTTCTGGAGAATTACAAGTTTGTAAGGGGCCTCATCAGCAAACCGCTCAGGAAATGGTGACATATCGCATCGAGGCGCGCGACGACGATGCAAGCCATCTGGAAGCATTCCTCGTCGAGGCTGATACTTGGACGATTCGTTGTATCGATCCGAAAAGGGAATGGTTCAGTTGACGAGAGGGGACAGGGGCGATAGGGTTCTGAATAGGCGATTATGATAGCACCTAACACCAATACTACCAGTCCGATTCCGAATTACCGCGTTGGGGATGAGCGTTTAATTAAGGTCAGCCCCACAGCGGCGAAAAAAGTAGGAGCTTTGCTCACGAAACAAGGTCGGCCTGCTGGGGTTTTGCGAGTTGCTGTCATCGGCGGAGGATGTTCCGGCCTGCAATACAAGATGGATTTGCAGGATCAGCCGTCGAATCGCGATATTCTGGTTGAAACCTGCGGTATCAGGGTCGTGGTCGATCCCAAGAGCGCACTTTATGTGACCGGCTCCGAGTTGGATTACGTGGACGCGTTACAGGAGGGTGGATTCAAGGTGAAGAATCCCAACGCTGCCACGACGTGTTCCTGTGGTGAAAGCTTCAGTGCCTGAAGGATTGAGATCCCAATTTTTCTAGCGCCAGGTATTGACCGTTAATGATCGATTACTTCGCTCTCTTGAACGAACCCAAGCGGCCATGGCTTGATCTTGACCTTCTCAAGAGTAAATTTTTCGCAATCTCGGCAGTAGCGCACCCAGACCGTAGTCATCTCGGATCAGACGCTGAAAAGCAGTCTGCGAACGACCGTTATTCTGAGATTAACACCGCTTACAATTGCCTTCGCGAGCCCAAGGAAAGATTGTTGCACCTGCTAGAATTGGAACGGGGAATGAAACCCGCCGATATCGAGCGCATTCCAGCAGGCGCGATGGAATTATTTATGGAAGCCGTGCAAGTTTGCCGCGTTGTGGACGGCTTTCTCGCGGACAAAGCGAAGGTCACGTCGCCGCTGTTAAAAGTTCACACATTCGAACAAGCCATGGGCTGGACTGACGCATTGAATACTTTGCAGCAAACCCTTCACGTCAAAAAAGAGGGATTGCTCGCAGAGTTGCAGGCCATGAACGCGCATTGGGAATCCGCACCCGAAGCAGATCCTGTCGATCGGCGGAGCGTCTTGCCTTTGGCGAGACTGGAGGAGATTTACCGCGCGATCAGTTACATTTCGCGATGGACGGGACAAATCCAGGAGCGAGTGGTGCAACTTTCTTTTTGACTACGACCATGATCTTACTTCTCTCACTGTCACTCTTCCTCAAACAAACTGCGACGTTACCTAGCGAACGCTGGGAGTCCGCACTCGCCCGGATGCCTCTCGTCAGACGAGCCACCGAGCTTAACAGAACAAACTGTGTACCCTTGATGGTTGAGTCGTTCCAATCCAATCGAACAGTGAAAGCTCTTATCTTCCTGCCGGGCGCTACCGACGAGTTTTACTTTTTCAAACGCGCTAGAGCTGATCTAGCCGAAGGCCGTCTCACCTTGATGGATGCTGTTAGTGCTCTCACAAATCAGACCCTTATCCGAGTGACCTTCCGTCCGCCATTGCTGCTGCTCCACACAGATGAAGACCCGATCGATCCCTTATTCCAGATCGAAGATGCGGCGACAGCCCAAAAGCTCCGGCAGCGACCGTTCATGGAACATGGATCATTTAATGATCGCGACTGGGATTTTATTGTTCCTCTCCTCGACCACCAGTTGAAGAGTCGTTGCGTTCCCAAACGATATTCACCGGAATCGTGGCATTTCTACCGTCATAGTCTGGCCATTTGGAATCTTAGCGGATGGGAAGCTCTGGAGGCGGTCTCTTTGGCTGGCAAAACGACTTTTACGGTTCAAAAAAATCGGATCGTTTTTAAAGGCGATACCCGAACTCGCGCTCGCCCGAAGGTTCAATAATCGCAAACTTGCTGGCGGAGCAAAGGTTTGAGACACCACATGTCGCGACCAGTGTCTCGAAGCGAGACACCCATTTCCAGATTCTGGGATCAAGCCAAGCGGATTTACGGCCGAACAACCCGAGGACAAGCCCACGTTTTTCTTGGAGGCGAGAAACTCCCGACCGAGTTTCTCGATTTTTAGGTGCGTTACCCTTGATTTCCCTCTCCAGCTCAACCGGACGAGCCAGGCGAAGTACAAAAACAACGCTCAGCTTCAATCCGCGCTGCCATCAAACGATCAAATCACGTCGCGAGCCCTTGTTATCAGGCATGGTAGAACAACTACTATTGTCAACACCATGCAAACGATACTGAAATTTTCCAACCGAAACGAAGTATCCCTCTCCGCTTCTGCTCTCAAAGTGGAAGCAAACATC
>SIBE01000073.1 GCA_009695265.1 Pedosphaera sp.
GGGGGCGTGGCGCTGTTTTTCATCACGCTCGTGTTCCCGATTCAATTTGATCGCCAGTGGTTGACACTGGGCTGGGCGCTGGAAGGCACGGCGTTGCTCTGGCTCTTCCAACGCGTGCCACATCACGGCCTTCGCCTCGTCGGCGCCGCGTTGCTCGTGACATCCTTCGCGCGGCTCGGTCTCAACTCCGCCGTGTTCCAATACCACGCGCGCAGCAGCACCGCGATTTTCAACTGGTATCTCTACAGCTTCGGCACGGTGACAGCGTGTTTGTTCGGCGGCGCTCACCTGCTCACCCCACCGCGTGAACGAGTCTTCGGCGTCAATGTCCCGGCGCTCCTCAACACCCTCGGCACCATTCTCGCGTTCCTCCTCGTCAACATCGAGATCGCCGACTTTTTCAGCGCGCCCGGCCAACGCGTGCTCACGTTTAAGTTTTCCGGCCATTTCGGACGCGACATGAGCTACACTATCGCGTGGGCGCTCTTCGCGCTCGGCCTGCTGCTCATCTGCATCTGGAAAGCGTCGCGCCCCGGGCGCTATGCTGCGCTCGCACTGCTCAGCGTCGCGTTGCTCAAACTCTTCTTTCACGATCTTGTGCAACTGAGTGCGCTCTACAGGATCGGCGCACTCTTTGCGGTCGCGGTCATTGCGACGCTCGCTTCGTTCGCCTATCAACGATTCCTCCCGGCCAATGAGAAACCCAACCCGCCGAAATTTTAACTCATTCGCCGCTCTGGCAATGGTGTTTTTCGCCACGTTCACCCCGACGCACGCCCTTGAGCCGACCGAGTGGAAAAACCGCCAGCCGCTGGTTGTCGTTCGCCCCGGAGTGCTCAAGATCGCACTACCGCCCGAGACTCTCGGGCTCGCCCGGCCTGGACTCGAAGATCTAAGGCTTCTCGATCCCGCCGGTCGCGAGGTGCCGTTTGTCTTCACCCTGCCGACACCCGCCGTGACGGCGACAACTCGCGCGCCCGTTTCGTTCCGTGCCGTGCTGACCGACTCCGCCACACAACTGCTTCTCGAAACCGGCACGAAGGTGCCTCTGGAGATCGTGACACTGACCACGCCCGCGACGAGTTTCCTCAAGGCGGCCCGACTCGAAATATCCAATGATGGCGAGCGTTGGGAAACGCTGGCCGAGAGCGCAGTGATCTTCCGACAATTCGGCGCAGAGGAGCTCCGTTTCGACCTCGGGAGCCGCGCCGCCTCGCATCTCCGGGTAACTGTGGACGACACGCGTTCGCGCCCCGTGCCATTCACCAGCGCGAGGCTTCAGGTCGCCGGTTCCACACCGCCGGAAGTCACCGTACCGATTGCCGTGCGTGTCGTGCGGCGCGAGGAGTTTGCCGGCGAATCCGTGTTCACGCTCGATCTTGGCGGCGCGCACGTGCCGCTGGCGAGTTTGGAAATTGAGTCGGCCGAGCCGCTGTTTGTCCGCACTCTGACCTTTGCCGTACGCGAGTTGCGCGACGACACCGCGGTCGAACGCACGTTCGGCTCCGGCTCGATCTGGCGGGTCGCCGCCGAAGGAGTGCCAGCGACCGTGAGCCTTGGGGTGCGGGTGCGTTTCACCTCGCCTACCCGCGAGTTGCTTTTGCATGTCGCCAACGGTGACAGTCCGCCGCTCGCTATCCAGCGGATCAGCGCACGCCAGCGCCCAATCTGGCTCGTCTTTCACGCCGCCGATCCGGGTAACTTCGCGCTGCTGACCGGCCACCCCCAAGTCTCCGGGCCCCGTTACGATCTTGCGCCGCTCGCCACCGCCCTTCGCGACACCCCGCCGAGCGATGTCACGCCCGGCGCCGCGATTCCCAACCCTGGCTATCGCGCCCCCGACACGCTGTCGGACACGCCGCTCCGAGGTGGGGCGCTTGACCCGGCACCTTGGGGTTTTCGAAAGCCCGTGCAACTTGCTTCCGCTGGGGTGCAACAACTGGAACTTGACCTCGACGTGCTCGCCCGCGCTCAGCGCGGGTTCGCCGACCTCCGCCTGGTGCGCGACGGTGCGCAGGTGCCTTATCTCCTCGAACGGCCCGCGCTCTCACGATCGAGCCCGCTCACGGTCACCGCCGCCGATGATCCGAAGCGGCCGCGTTTGAGCCGTTGGCAAATAATCCTTCCGCGCGCCTCGTTGCCCATCACGCGACTCACTCTGAGTTCTTCGACGGCGCTTTTTCAGCGCCGACTCCATCTCTTCGAAAAAGTCGCCGACGAGCGCCGTGGTGAAACCGTCGAGCGCCCACTTGCCGACGCCGAGTGGAGTCACACGCCCGGGGACGTGCGGTCGCTTTCTCTGGGTTTGAGTTCAACACCTGCGGCGGAGATGATATTTCTTGACACAGACAACGGCGACAATCCGCCGATCATGCTCAGTTCGATCGACGCCACGTATTCGGTGGCTCGCCTTCTTTTCAAAACCGAGCCTGGCCCGCTTGCGCTCTATTACGGCAATCGCACCGCCGCCGCGCCGCGCTACGATCTCGCGCTGGTCGCCGGCCAGATTCTGACGGCGGAGAAGTCCATCGCTGCGCTTGGCCGCGAGGAGCCGGCCCGCACGGGTGGCTGGGCTGACCAAGCCCTCGGCGGCGCGCGGGGCGGAATTCTGCTCTGGGGCGTCCTCGCGCTCGTCGTGATCGGGTTGCTCGTGATTGTGTCCAAGCTATTGCCGAAGCCGCCGATTTCTCACTGAAGGGAGGGATAGGCTCAGGTTTACTCCAGCTTCTGCATGCCGAAATTTCCGTCAGTTCGTAGAACGTGAACCGGCTGATTCCAATATAGCGATGGCGTAGTCTGCTGCGAACAAGCTAAGTCCTATTAGTTCGACAGCGCGAAGCAGTAGTATGCGTTACCAGACTTGGTTTCGGGTTTGCCTCCGCCGCCCGCGGCGATGATGATGTATTGTCGGCCGCCGATTTCGTACGTTGCGGGAGTGGCATAACCACCGGCGTCCATCTGGAATTCCCAAAGCAGTTTGCCTGTGCCCTTGTCGTATGCGTGGAAACGTTCATCCATGGCGGCACCAATGAAGACAAGTCCACCCGCAGTCACGAGCGGGCCGCCGATGTTGAACGTGCCCGTGGGCGGCAAGCCTTTCTTTTCCAAGGCGAGATAAGTTCCCAACGGCTCTTGCCATCGGATTTCGCCTTTGTCGAGGTCGAGCGCGGTGAGAGTGCCCCAAGGACGTTTGTTGATCGGAAAGCCATCCGGATCACGGAGGTCATGATGACCTGTCGCGATGTAAGGAATTTCGTCGGAAAAACTCAACTTGGCTTCCTGCAACGATATTTTCTCGCTGCCACCCTCGCCGAACAGGAACGAGACCATCGCGCGTTTTTCGACAACAGAAAGTGAAGCGAAACTCGGCATCTGACCGCGGCCCGTCTCAATCAGATCGCTCACCTGCTTCTTGCTCAAGCGTTCCTTGACGGTCTTGAGCGAGGCCAGAGAAGGTGATGCTGGATTCTGTGGTCGATCGAAGCCATGGCAAGCGGAACAGATGGAGCCGTAGAGCAGTTGGCCGAGATCAGCGAGCGTCATTTCCGTGCGCGGTTTCGATGGCACCATCGAGATCCATTCTGCTTCATTGCTCGCGTTCACGTAGAACAGATGCGTTTCCGGATCGAAGGCGCCGCCGCCCCATTCGCCGCCACCATTGAACTGCGGCAGCGCGATAGATGGCTTAAGTCCGGGGGGAATAAAGATGTTGCCTGTGACCATTCCCTTGAGTTTGTTCAGCACGAAATCCCGAGACTGAGGTGATAAATCGGTGACGTCGGCTTCGGTCAGTCGTTGTTGCGCGAAAGGTGGAGGCTTCGTCGGGAACGGCTGCGTCGGCCAGCTTTGTTCGCCCGGAAGTTCCGATTTCGGCACTGGCCGTTCTTCCACGGGAAAGAGAGGCCGGCCCGTCTCACGATCGAGCAGGAAGACGTGGCCTATTTTGCCGGACTGCGCGACGGCATCGATGCGGCGGCCGGCGTGCGTCACTGTCACGAGATTGGGAGCGCAGGGGATGTCGTAGTCCCACAAGTCATGATGCACGACCTGGAAATGCCAGACGCGCTCGCCGGTATCGGCTTTGAGCGCTAACACGCAATTTGCAAAGAGGTTTTGTCCAACGCGATTCCCTCCGTAGTGGTCGTAGGAAGGGGAACCGGTGCCAGCGAATACCAAGCCCCGTTGAAGATCGAGCGTGAGTCCACCCCAAGAGTTGGCGCCGCCGATGCTCTTCCAGGCGTCGGCTGGCCAGGTCTCGTATCCGGATTCTCCAGGATGCGGAATCGTATGAAAAATCCACCGTCGCTTTCCGGTGCGAACGTCGAACGCGCGGAGATGTCCCGGAGCGCTTGGCGCTGGACCTTCGCCGACCACCGATCCCATGATGAGCAAGTCGCGATAGACGATCCCAGGTGAGGTAGCGCTCACAGACAAAAAGAAGACATCCCGATCGAGACCGTCGCGCAAGTCCACTTTACCTTCGCTGCCGAAGGCCTTGATCGGCTGGCCACTGGTAGCGCTGATGGCGTAAAGGAAATTTCCGCCAACGAAGAAAATCCGCTTATCTTCTCCTTTTGCCCAGTAAGTCACGCCACGGTTGACGCCCCGTCCCCCCTTTCCTTCCCACGGGTCAAACACCCAGCGCTGCATGCCTGTGGATGCGTCGAGAGCCACCACTTTGAGGCCCGCGGTCGTGATGAACATCACTCCATCCACAATGATTGGATTGCATTCAATTGTTGAGGCTCCGCGCGCGCGCATGTCATCACAGCGATAAATCCATGCTGGCTTGAGCTTACTGACGTTGCTGCGGTTGATTTGGTCGAGCGCAGAATATTTTGTTCCGGCGAAGTCGCCGCCATACACTTGCCATTCTCGATGACTTTGGCGCAAGGCAGCAGCCTGCGGATCAACAGAACCGATGAACAACACTGAAGCAAAGGAAACGGTTAGAAGAAGTGCGCGCATGATGAATAGGTAATACCAGTTTTGCGATTTGGTGCAACCGTGCGTCGTGGCGTATTTCCAAATGCGCTTGGCGAAGCTTAACGTTCCAAATGCAGCTCCTCTCGATCTTCCGAACGGCAGCGTTGAGTATCGATATCGCAGACAGTCCCCTGCCCCATCGTGAATCACGTTTGACATCGGTTGCGACTCAACCATGCTCGCGGTCGAACTGAGCTATGATCAATCGAAGAACCTTTCTGAAAGCTGCGGGCGCTGGACTGGTCGGTGCAGCGTTCGGTGGCGCGGAACCGACGCCCGGGGTAAGGAGAAAATTGGCTGTCGTAACGACGCTGTGGAATTACCATTCACACGCTTGGCATATGGCGGAGCGCTTCCTGGGGGGATTTCCACGCGAAGGCCGATGGCATCATCCGGCGCTCGATGTGGTGTCCGCTTACGTCGATCAAACGCCGGAGAACGATCTCAGCCGCAAACGCTCCAAGGAATTCGGTTTCAAGATTTATCCAACGGTTGCCGAAGCTTTGCGATCTGGCGGCGATAAGCTGGCGGTCGATGCCGTTTTGCTCATCGGCGAGCACGGCAACTATCCCGTCAATGAAATTGGCCAGAAGCAGTATCCGAGATATGAGCTGTTCAAGCAGATCGTCGAGGTCTTCCGACAGGATGGCCGGACGACGCCTGTGTTCAGTGACAAACATTTGTCATGGAAATGGGAATGGGCGAAAGAAATGACCGACACATCTCGAAGCATGGGTTTCCCATTTTTGGCGGGATCGTCGTTGCCGGTTACGTGGCGGATGCCCTCGATCGATATGCCCTACGGCGCGGACGTCGAGGAGGTGCTGTGTGTTGCCTTTGGCGCGGTCGATATCTACGATTTCCACGCGCTCGAAACAATCCAGTGCATGGCGGAACGGCGTCGCGGTGGCGAAACAGGCGTCGTAGCCATGCAGGCGTTGCGCGGCCCAGCGGTGTGGGAGGCGATGCAAGCTGGCTCGTGGGCGGCGGGAGGCTGGGACCCGAAACTCTTTGAAGCATGCCTGTCCCGCAGTCAAACGCTCGCGCAGCCGGAGACATTCAGCCATCGTTACCCAACCGCGGCTCAAATGCGTGAATGGGTCAAGCAGCCTGTCGCATACAGATTCGAATACGCCGACGGCCTCAAAGCGACGATGCTGCTGATGAACGGGCTGTTGGAAGATTTCACATTCGCGGCGCGTCTTGCAGGACAGAGTCAGCCAATCTCCACGCTGTTCCACCTGCCGCCTAATCCGAACGTCGTTTACTCGGCAGCGTTGATGTCAAAGGTCGAGGAAATGTTCATGACTGGAAAGGCTCCTTATCCAGTGGAGCGAACGTTGCTGACCAGCGGCCTCGTCGCAGCCGGGCTGCTCTCACTCGCATCGGGCCAGAAACGAATCGAGACGCCACACCTTTCTGTTCGTTATCGGCCGCCTCAGGAATCACAGTTTTGGCGGAGCTGAATTTAAACAACGTTCGGCACGGGTGCTGTGATCCCGAGAGACACGAACAGCCCAGCGACGTCTGAGAGCTGAAGTGCCCGTTCGAGATCAGCTACCTGGAGTGCTTTGAGGATGGGGTTCGCAACCCGACATTCCTGCTGCGCCTCCAATGGTCAATGGTTTGGCCAGCCCGGCGTGCTGTATTGCGACTCGCGATCGGGTGTAACAATTCGTCGCTAATCGGGGCCAGGTGGTTTAGAGTGCCTGGAAAATCACATTCTATCTATGCAACGACCTATTCTCTCGGCCGCGCTGGCTTTTGCAGTCTTGGATTTGCTTTGGAGTGCTAATCCTTTCGCATGTGCCGCTGCCGAAGGCAGCCGCGATCTGGCCTTGGACAAAGGCCCGGAAGGCTGGCGAACCGCCGCACCGCGCGAGGAGATTCGCCCGGAGTTTTCGTTCAATCACAAAGGCGGGCCAAATGGCAACGGCGCGTTCGTGATCAAGGCGGATTCCCGCGAAGCCCTTGACGGCTACTGGACCAGAATGTTTCCAGTCAGAGGCGGTCAACATTATAAATTCGGCGCGCTCCGCAAATTGGAGAACGTCGCCAGCGCCCGCCGCAGTGCAGTGGCGCGGTTGGTCTGGGAGGATGATGCCGGCAAGTCTGTGGCAACCGAGGAGCAGAACGTCAGTAGCGTGCTGCCCGGCTTCGCCCGCACTGCTGAACCTGAGTTCCCGGCCGATAAAACGACGAACGCTCAGGGTTGGACAGAAGTGTCCGGAATCTATCGCGCGCCATCGAAGGCGACGCGTGCTGTGATCGAGCTCCACCTGCAATGGGCTCCCAATGGCGGAGTCGAATGGAGCGATATTTCATTCACCGAAACGAGCGCGCCGGCCGGACGCAAAGTCCGTTTGGCAGCGGTGCATTACAGGCCCAAAGGCGGTAAATCGCCGATGGATAACTGTCGGGAGTTTGCTCCGCTAATCGATGATGCCGCCAAACAGCGCGCCCACCTGATCGTGCTGCCGGAGACACTGACGTACTACGGCCTTGGCAAGAGCTACACCGATTGCGCGGAGCCAGTGCCAGGCCCGAGCACTGATTACTTCGGCGGACTGGCGAAGCAGCATGATCTCTACATCGTGGCTGGGCTGTTGGAACGTGACCGGCATCTGGTCTATAACGTCGCGGCGCTGATTGGGCCCGATGGGAAGGTGGTCGGAAAATATCGCAAGGTGGCATTGCCTCGTTCGGAGATCTCGGGGGGGATCGCGCCAGGAAACGATTATCCTGTGTTCGACACCCGATTCGGCAAACTCGGCATGATGGTGTGCTACGATGGGTTCTTTCCCGAGGTCGCCCGCCAGCTCGCGATGCGCGGCGCGGAAGTCGTCGCGTGGCCCGTGTGGGGGTGCAACCCGATGCTGGCCAGTGCGCGAGCCTGCGAGAATCACGTCTATCTCGTCAGCAGCACTTATGAAGACATCTCGCGCAATTGGATGATCACGGCGGTTTACGACCACGAAGGCAAGCCGCTCGTGAAGGCGGAGCGCTGGGGCACTGTGATCCTAGCTGAAGTGGATCTTGATCAGCGTCTGCTCTGGCCAAGTCTGGGTGATTTTAAAGCTGAGATTCCGCGCCATCGTCCGCTCTGGGGTTCCGAGCCGCAAGAGGCTCAGGCTCAAGCGAAGGGAAAGTGAAAAGCGTCTTGGCGTTGAAGATCCGAATGATAAGGGGCTTCACTGCGGGTTTGAAATCGACGGTCGCGCACGACAGCGGAGCGGTGATGAACTTGAACCTTGAACCTAATCTTCGATTTCCACTATCAATCACGAACAGCGTTATGCGAAACCCTATTCTTTTCTTTGCCGGCCTTCTGGTCGCACTGCCTCTTTGCACGACTTGGAGCCAGGACTCTATGCCGAAAATCAACCAAACCACCAATTCGTTCCAACGCAAAATCACGAAAACCGTTGGCGCCGATTACCTGTTGTTCTTACCCAAAGATTATAAAGCCAAGGGATCTCAACGCTGGCCGCTCATCTTGTTTTTGCACGGAGCTGGCGAGCGAGGCACGAATGTTTCCCGAGTCGCGGCGCATGGTCCTCCGAAAATTGTGAAGAATAAACCGGACTGGCCGTTCATCGTTGTTTCGCCACAGTGTCCGAGCCGGGAGACATGGTCGAACGATATGCTTCTGGCGCTCTTAGACGAAGTAATCGGCAAGCTGGCGGTGGATGAAAAGCGGATTTATCTGACAGGCCTGAGCATGGGAGGTTATGGCACCTGGAGCCTGGGTTTAGCAAATCCAGACCGATTCGCGGCCATCGCTCCGATCTGTGGTGGAGGCGATTCATTGGCGGTTCTTTTGTCCGATCCGAGAAAGGTGCAAGCGTTGAAAAAGCTGCCAGTTTGGGCGTTCCACGGCGCGAAGGATGAAACGGTAAAATTAGTCGAGTCCGAAAGAATGGTCGAAGCACTCAAGAAACTCGGCAATGACGCGAAGCTGACTGTATATCCGGGTGCTGGCCACGACTCCTGGACGGAAACATACGGAAACCAGGAGCTTTACGATTGGTTCTTGCAGCACAAGATGAAGTGAGGCGGACCAGGGTGAAGCCTGCCGGGGAAACGGTTGAGTCTCCGCAACCCAAGAAATCACGACATCTGAACGGCTGACTCGTCAAGATCTTAGCCCAGAATTAATTTAGGCCGCTCGCCTCCTTAGCTCGATCCAAGACTTTCCGCGCCACAATCCGCGCCTTTGCGGCACCCTCGGCTAGAACGTTCTGCACGTAACCGACATTGGCCAAGAGTTCGGCGCGCTTGGCTCGGGCGGTGGAGAAGTAACTCCAGTAATGCTCAAAGAGAGCTTTTTTTAAGTCGCCGTAACCGAACCCGCCTGCCCGGAGACGGTCTTCAAGATCTTTCGCCGCCTCGGATGGAGCGACCAGTTTCAGCAGTTGTATAGCGAGATTCTTGTCGGCATCCGGCTTTGGCTCAGCTGGTGATCGACTGTCCATGACGAGGCCCATGATTTTTTTTCGAGTCGCCTTCTCCTCTCCGAAAATGTCAATGGCGTTGCCGTAACTCTTGCTCATCTTCTGGCCATCGGTCCCGGGAACAACAGCGACCTCCTCTCCGATGCGAGGTTCTGGAATCACGAATGTCGTTCCGTAAAGCTCATTGAATTTGATCGCTATGTCGCGAGTGACTTCGACGTGCTGCTTCTGGTCGCGGCCGACCGGAACGACATTGGAATCGTAGATCAAAATGTCGGCCGCCATGAGCACCGGGTAAGCAAACAGGCCGTGGTTAGGCGAGAGGCCCTTGGCGATTTTGTCCTTGTAACTGTGACATCGTTCCAGCAAGCCCATGGGTGTTACGGTGGTCAGGAGCCATGTCAGCTCGGTGACTTCAGGCACATCGGATTGACGGAAGAACACGGATTTGCTCGGATCAAGTCCGCACGCCAGGAAGTCCAGCGCAACATCGAGCGTGTTTTTCCGGCGTTCCTGGGCATCGAAAAGCGACGTCATTGAATGGTAATTCGCGATGAAGTAATAAGCTTCGCCCTGGTGTTGGAGTTCGACGGCTGGCTTCATCATCCCGAAATAATTTCCGAGATGCAGCGCTCCGGATGGTTGGATGCCCGATAAAATTCGCATGAGCTGAGGCTAACAAGGAATTGTACGAGAGGAAAATATTTCTTGAATGATCCGTTGCTTATTGACTCGCGCGCCGATGATGTGACGCCGTCCTTTACGATGCCCAGTCAGGCTGTTAGGGTCGGGCGTGTATGACACAGAAGGACATTCGAGACATTATTCAGGCACAGCCTTTTCAGCCTTTCCGCTTGCACCTGGCTGTTGGCAAGAGCATGAGGGTCCCACACCCTGATTTTATTTTAGCCAGCCCATCCGTGACAGTTCTTGCGGACGAAATGCCAGGCAGCGTCCCCGGAGAAATAAGCCTTGTTCCGTACGAACATATCGTGAGAGCGGAGATGTTGCCCTGCAAACCGCGCAAAACTACTGCCTAAGATTATCCTTTACCCGCAATGCGCTCATCGGCATCTCGGTCGGCGGAACTTACGATCCGCTAAATTCCTTGGTAGCACCGTAGCTTGATGGTAAATCCTTGCCATGTCATTTGTCGATTTTCCGGAAGAAAAGCAAGTGGTCCAATTGCTTCAGCGGACCTTGGACCACGGACGTTTGGCTCATGCCTACTTGTTCACGGGGTCAACTCTTGATGAGCTGGGGAAGATGGCTAGAACTCTCGCTAAAACCGTCAATTGCCAGAATCCGCCTCGACGTGGGAGCGCGGGTCTCCCTTTGGAGAGTTGCGATCAATGTCCGAGCTGCCGAAAAATCCAGCAAGAAAGTCACCCCGATGTGCAATGGGTGCGGCCGGAATCGAAATCACGCGTGATTACCATCGATCAGATCAGGGAACTGATGCAGGCCATTTATCTGAAGCCATCGGAAGCTCATTACAAGGTCGCCGTCATCGTTGCCGCGGATCGTTTGAGAGTGGAGGCTGGGAATGCGTTTTTAAAGACCTTGGAAGAACCACCGGCGAAATCTATTCTGATTTTGCTCTCGATCGAGTCGCAACGCCTGTTGGAGACACTGGTGTCTCGCTGTTTGAGACTGAACTTCGCCAGCGAAGGGAGACATCGGATGGAAGCAAAGCAGAGCGGCTGGCTCACAGATTTCAGTGGCATGGCGGCCCGTGAAGAGAAAGGGTTGTTGAGCCGTTATCGGCTGTTGAGCGTATTGTTAACCCAATTAGCCAATCTGAAGTCCGAAACAGAAAAAGCTGTGACAGCGCGTTCACCGTTGGAAAGGCATAAGGATATCGAACCACGATTACGGGAGCGCTGGGAGGAAGAACTCAGCGCGGCGATTGAAGCTGAGTATCGCGAGCAGCGCGGCGAAGTCTTGCTGGGTCTGCAGTGGTGGCTCCGGGACGTCTGGTTGAAGACCATGGCGTTGGGCAAGGACTTGCTCGCATTTCAGCATTTGGAAAATGCCGCTCAAACCGTGGCGAGCCGAATTTCGACCGTGGAAGCGATGGAAAACCTAGACGTGCTCGAACAAACGCAGCGTTCACTTGGTTCAAACGTCCAGGAAGCCCTGACTTTGGAGGTCGGCCTCTTGAAACTGAGGCTTTAGTCGAGCGTTCGCTCAATTCATCCTGATCCCGACCCACCCGCTTGTGCGCGCCAAAAATCAATCGAAGCAGCCGTTCTCCTCAACAGAGCGACTGCCAAACGGAAACGATTTCTGGCAAAGGCTCTTCGCGGGGTGCCTCGGTGGTTTCCTGGGATTGGCTCTTCTGAAGTTTGGCAATCCCGTCATCTTGGATCGTATGGTCGAGCCACCGACGAACATCTGGGAATATCTCCTCCAACCCTGGCCTGTTGCTTGGGGTTACTGGCTGCTGGCTGGGCTGATCATCCTGAGCTTTAGCGTCGTGCGACTATCGAGTGAGACTCCTCGATGGATCATTGTATTGCCGTTGGTTTGGCTAGGCTGGCAAGGAGTAGCTGCGATCAAGACGGTCGATGTTCATTTGACCCGCGTGACCATAATCCACTTCGCCACTTGCGTTCTTTTCTTTTATTTTGGTTTGTTTGGGCTTAGCAGAGTTCGAAGGCCGGGGCCGTTTTGGCTTGGATTGTTGCTGGGGTTTGGAGTGGTTCTCTGGACTGGCTTTGAACAACATTACGGTGGTTTGGAGGCGACTCGGCAGTTTGTTTATTCTCAACCTGGTTGGCAGCAATATCCTCCTGAATACCTTCGGAAAATCGCCAGTAATCGCATTTTTTCCACTCTGGTTTATCCCAACGCCCTTGCGGGGGGCGTCATTCTTTGGCTGCCTTCGGTTGTGGCAGCGACATGGAAGTTCGCAGACCGACTGCCTGCCATTTCGCGGAGCGTCTTGGTCGCGCTGCTGGCCTACGGCGGGTTGGCATGTCTTTATTGGTCCGGTTCAAAAGCAGGTTGGTTGATCGCTTTGCTCATGGCGATGGTAGTTCTCGGCCAACGGCCTATGCCTCGGAAGCTCAAGATAATCGCCCTAATCACGATCTGTCTCATCGGGTTAACGGGCTTTTTCGTCAAGTACTCGACTTACTTCCAGAAGGGAGCCACTAGCGTGGGCGCAAGATTCGACTATTGGCGGGCGTCCTGGGAGATTGCCAAAGTAAATCCTCTCCTCGGAACGGGTCCCGGAACATTCTCAGTCTCTTATCGTAAAATCAAACCTCCGGAAGCGGAAATGGCTCGGCTCGTCCACAACGATTTCCTAGAGCAAGCGTCCGATTCAGGCATCGTTGGCTTCTTGAGTTACTCGGCTTTTGTATTTGGCACGATAGTCTTTCTCTATCGAAGAAGGAAAACCGACCAGACGAAGCTGTTTTTTCCGATTTGGTTGGGATTATTCGGCTGGGCCTTGCAAAGCTTCGTCGAATTTTCCCTCTACATCCCAGCGTTAGCTTGGTCCGCGTTGACGGTCTTGGGACTGCTCTGCGGGAAACCGCGGGAGAGGATTGAAATCGACACGGATCGGGCGGTTGAATAGTTTTCATCCCACTCATGAAAATCCTATACCTGAACGGACCAAATCTTAATCTGCTGGGTCAACGGGAACCTAAGGTTTACGGTCGCGCCACCCTAGGGGATATCGAGACGAAAGTCCGCGAGCGGGCAGCTGTAATAGGAATCGAAATCGAGTTTCGCCAAACTAATTTGGAAGGCGAATTGGTCAGTTGGATTCAGCAAGCGCGTGGAGTATTCGAGGTGATCGTCCTCAACGCGGCAGCCTACACACATACCAGCGTGGCTCTACGAGACGCTATCTCCGCTGTGGCAATTCCTACGATCGAAATCCACTTGTCCAACGTCCACGCCCGAGAAGAATTCCGCCATAAATCTCTGATCGCACCGGTTTGTTGTGGCCAAATAGCTGGGTTTGGACCTAATTCGTATATCTTAGCTTTGGAAGCTGCCGTTAACATTAACGCAACCTCACAATCACCGCAATAATTTGAATGTTTCCTGAAATTAGCTCTTTTTTCCGAGATTGAACTGCTCAGAATCTCTGCTTGACGATTGCGATCTTGAAACCTAATATCGTTTTTAATTCTTGAAGAGCCTAGATAGGCAGAGTCGGAGTCCGGCTGCTGTTTTTCGCTTAATGAATATAAGCCACACGCACCTTAATTCCGTTACTCTGGAGAGAAGTCTGTGGACATAAAAGATATCAAGGCCATCATCGACCTGATGAAGAAGAATTCCATTTTGGAATTCGAACTCGAGAAGCAAGATTTCAAGATCAGACTCAAACGAGCCTCGAACGGAGTCGGCCACTCTGCTGGACTCGAAGAAACCTCTTTATCGACTTATCCGGCTCACGCAACCGGCAATGTTCCTCTCCTGCCTGTCAGCTCTCCCACGACAACGATTTCAAGCGAGCTGGACATTAAATCGCCAATGGTCGGGACCTTCTACCTGGCACCCTCGCCGGAATCCGGGAACTACGTCGAAATTGGATCAGAGGTTAATGCGGACACGGTTGTTTGTATCATTGAGGCGATGAAAGTCATGAACGAGATTAAAGCCGAAGTGAGGGGCGTCGTTACTCAAGTGCTTTTGGACAACGCCAAACCTGTGGACTTCGGCCAGCCATTGTTCAAAATTCGGCCCATTTGATGTTTGAAATCGGTTCAGCCACACCCGAGTTTAACCCGTTGATCCTGATCCGGAAAATCCTCCTTCCATAGCATGTTTGAGAAAGTATTGGTAGCTAACCGGGGTGAAATTGCCGTTCGTATCATACGTGCCTGCAAAGAGCTAAATATTCGGACCGTCGCGGTCTATTCGGAAGCTGATATCAATTCAATGCACGTTCAGCTTGCGGATGAGGCGATTTGCATCGGAAAAGCGCCCAGCAGCGAGAGTTATTTGCGAATCGATCGACTCATCAGCGCAGCCGAAATTGCTGATGTCGATGCGATCCATCCTGGGTACGGATTTCTCTCGGAGAACGCTCATTTCGCTGATGTGTGTGAAAATTGCAACATCCGCTTCATCGGACCGAGTTCTCGCGCTATGAACGCACTGGAGAACAAAGCTATCAGCCGCACGCTTGCCAAGAAAGCAGGTGTTCCCATCCCTCCCGGTTCAGATGGCTTGATCGAAAATGAGCAGGAGGCGCTAACCACGGCGAAACGCATCGGCTACCCTGTGATGATCAAGGCCATTGCTGGAGGCGGCGGGAGAGGAATGCGCGCGGCGCACAATGACATCTCGCTCATCAAAGGCTACCACACCGCCAGGACAGAGGCGGAAAAGGCTTTCGGGAATTCCGGTGTCTATATCGAGAAGTTCATCGAGAATCCCCATCACATCGAATTTCAAATTTTGGCGGATACTCGAGGAAATATTATTCATTTGGGCGAACGGGATTGTTCCATCCAGCGACGACATCAGAAGATCGTAGAAGAGACGCCTTCACCCCTTCTGGATAACAAATTCAGAGACTTACGTAAGAAGATGGCGAAAGCTGCCATCAACATTGCAAAGATGGCGCATTACACCAATGCAGGAACGGTCGAATTTATCGTGGACGACCATGGAAACTTCTATTTCCTCGAGGTCAACAAGCGGATTCAAGTGGAACATCCCATCACGGAGGAGGTGACGGGCATTGATCTGGTCAAGCAGCAGATTCTCATCGCCATGGGCGAACCTCTCCGCATCTCCCAAGGCGACGTTACCTTCAAGGGTCACGCTATTGAATGTCGTGTCAATGCCGAAGACCCTTTTGATGACTTCCGTCCCTGCCCTGGCCGGATCGACATGTACTACAGCCCCGGCGGACGGGGTGTGCGGGTGGACAGTCATGCATACGCCGGATATACTATCCCCTCGCACTACGATTCACTCATTAGCAAACTCATTACCTACGGAAAAGATCGACGGGATGCCATGGATAAGATGAGTCGAGCCCTGGGTGAATATATGATAACTGGAATCAAAACGACCGTCCCCTTCGAGCAGGCCATTCTCCAGGACCCGAATTTCCGGCGCGGTGTTTATTCCACGAACTTCATAGAGCAACTCTTGGGAGGTGCTCGGCGCGAATTAATTGAGGAGAAAGCCTAGTCTAATTCTTTTTCTTGGGTGCGTTTCGTGTTTTTAGCCCGTCGTTGGCTTGGGTTATTCCAATGCGCTTTCAAGATGAGACTAAGACGCGCCGGACTTTGAGCCTCTGGCGAGGCGCGAACGAGGCGCATATCCGAAGCGATATGCAACGAGTGAGCAACGAAGCCCGGGGATCAAAGGACCAGCGAATTAAACTGATGTTAAAGGCGCATTGGAATTAGAAGACGCTATCCTCCGGACGCCTCTCCGTCCTCAAGCCCCCGCAGAAGAAGTATCCGAATGAAACCACTCTCACAGTGTCAGCTTTACACCTTCGTGGATACCGCCTACCTCGCAGGTCGCTCGATTGAATCGATCGCCCAGCAACTTTGCGCGGGAGGTTCTGATCTAATCCAACTTCGCGCGAAAGGCGAGCCTATTGAAGAGATTCAGCGAATCGCGTTAAGAATTCGCCCCATCACCGAGCGCGCCGAGATCGGACTCGTCATCAACGATCATTTGGACGTCGCTCTAGCCGTCGGCGCGCCGGTTTGTCATCTCGGGCAGGAAGATTTTTTTGATGCGGGCCTTACCCACGTCAATCAGATTTCGACTCGCGGCTCCCCGCTGAAGATCGGCCTGAGCTCCCACGCCCCGTTGCAGGCGAACCGTGCGGTCGCAGCGGGAGCGGATTACGTTGCGATTGGCCCGGTTTATCCCACCGGCACCAAGCCCTCCGCCAAGCCTGTAACGTTGGATTATGTCCGGTGGGCGGCCACCACCTTGACTCTCCCCTGGTTTGCTATCGGCGGAATCACCCTGGAGAACCTTCACGAAGTGATCGCTGCCGGCGCCCAACGCATCTGCGTCGTATCCGCCATTCTCAATGCGCCCGACATTGTGCTGGCTTGCCAGAAGTTCAAAAGGCTCTTAGGTTCCTGCCCGGTAAGTTAAGCAAATAAACTGTAAAATATCATCCTATTCATGAGTGTCTTGGTAGTTGGTTCTACGGCCCTGGATTCAATAAAAACTCCGCAAGCGGAAAATCCTCGCTTACTCGGAGGCTCCGCAAGCCATGCCGGCGTTGCAGCGAGCTTCTTTACGCCAGTCCATCTGGTCGGGATAGTTGGCGACGATTTCCCGAAGCGTTACATCAATCTCTACCAGCGACACGGAATTAACTTGGAGGCTCTCCAAATCGTTCAGGGGAAAACATTCCATTGGGCCGGTGAATACGAGGTTAACATGAACAACCGACGCACCTTAAAAACCGAGCTGGGCGTCTTCGAGACCTTTAGCCCCAAACTTCCGAAAGTACACCGGCAAAGCTCTTACGTGCTCCTGGCAAATATAGCCCCCGCGCTTCAACACCACGTCCTCGATCAAATGCAGCGGCCCAAGTTCGTGATCGCTGATACGATGGACCTTTGGCTGAACATCGCTTTAGCGGAATTGCTCAAGTTATTACGCCGAGTAGATGCCTTCGTTCTCAACGACAGCGAAGCTCGATTGCTGACCAAGGATGACAATCTCTTGTCCGCTGTCCAAAAGATTCACCGCCTAGGTCCCAAGTATATCATCGTGAAGAAAGGCGAACACGGATCTCTCGTTTCTTCTCCGCGGGGACTCTTTCTGGCACCGGCGTTTCCACTTCAAAAAGTCGTGGACCCAACCGGTGCAGGCGATTCGTTTGTGGGCGGCCTCGTGGGATATCTAGCCAGCTGCGGTGGCTCTATTGACGCCAATCTGAAATGCGCTGTTGTGCATGGGAGCGCCGTAGCTTCTTTCTGCTGCGAAGGCTTTGGCCTGACACGCACTACTCGGATCACTCGACAAGCCATCGAGGATCGGGTAAGAGTGCTACGAAAAATGGTTCGGTTTTGAACTGTTTCGACAAAGCTAATGGTCGAAATTCGGAGTGCGCCCAAATGTTCGATTGCACGCGAGTAACACCTTTGGTAAGGTGAGTTCTGTGCGGGTGTGGTTCAATGGTAGAATGTGGGCTTCCCAAGCCTGAGACGAGGGTTCGATTCCCTTCACCCGCTCCAA
>SIBE01000074.1 GCA_009695265.1 Pedosphaera sp.
GAGGCAGCCCGGGAGATTCCGCTGGTGTTTGTGGAGGTGGACCAGACCCAAGCTGCCGAGCAACCTCCAGAAGACGCCAAGTATTATTCGGCACGGAATTCCCGCGCTGCGAATCGAGAGACACCGGTTGATTCTAACATCCCGAAGATTACCGGAACGCAGGACAAGGTTTCTAAGACGTTGGAAAACTCCAGGCCGCAGCCGATGCCTTTGCAGCCCGCGCCACTGCCCCAAAACAAAACAGAGCCGCAGCCAGTGGAGCCGCAGCCCGAATCCAAAGCGGCCTCCAAACCCGGAGATCTGGCAATGGCGAAGCCTTCCGACGCAACAAAGATAAACAAAGAATCAGACCAGAACGAGATACCAGAAACCCCGAAGCCTCGTCCCCGACCTCGGAAATTGGATGAAGTCAAGATGGCTCAGACGGGGTCGCTGGGCGACAAGATGAAGCAAGACGGAGGCGTGAGACGCTTCGCTACTGTGGAAGGCCTGGATGTCAAAGCGACCCCATTTGGCTCCTATGATGCTGCGATCATCGAGGCAATTCGGCAGCACTGGTATGACCTGCTGGACGAACGCAATTTCGCACGCGGGGACTCAGGAAAAGTCGTTTTGACCTTCCGGCTGAATTCGGACGGAAGCGTCACTCAGATGGGCGTCGCGGAGAATGAAGTGAACGAAATCCTGGCGATCATTTGCCAAAGAGCAGTGCAAGACCCGGCAAAATACCCACCTTGGCCCAATGACATGCGGCGCTTGGTGGGAGCGGATTACCGTGAGGTCCGCTTTACCTTTCACTACAACTGAAGTGCCTGGGTCCGATCGCGCAGGCCGCCGACGTAGGCGTTCCTCGTCTCGCAGCAACCCCCCCAAGACACGGCTTCCTTTGACGGCAGCAACAACCTCATTACGTTCACTTGATTTTTTGTGGCAACGCCCGTCGAAGATCGATTCCGCAGTGCAGCCTATCGTTAGCCTAACTTCCAGGACGATTTTCAAAAACCTCAGCAAAATCGCGGGTTTCTCGATTCTGTCGGGCTATATTTCACGTAACTATTTAATCCAAAGATGGTTGCACATCAACTGCCATCTTACCACAGCCTGAAAGATTGCAAGAACTTACTTGCGACGTAGCCCGAAAGATTCACGAAATCCTTCGAAATATTGGAATCTTCCCCAATTGGTCGGGGAAGTTAGGTTAGATCATGCGGTTCGGTATGTCAGCTTTAGGGGGGCGGAAGCGTCGTCAGCAGATGGACGGAAACCTACGGACACGGGTGATTTCTGAAAAATAATCGCAAAATAACAGTTGCACGTAAGATGTTTTGCACTTAATTATTACGCGTCACAGGTCTAACCGACTGTGCCCAACATTGGGTTTTCGGAAACTATTTTCGGGTCAGCGGTTCTCCCTAATTCAAAATTCAATTTTTTGAAGTATTACACGGCTCAGCCTTGGGAATAGACTGCTCGGACACACACAACACAAGATATGATTACAACGGCCAGCACGAACCCGGACTTTGGTTCCGGCTATCTGGAAATCTCGGAAAAAGGCTTTGGTTTTCTCCGCTCGAGGGAACACCATTTTCAGCCTAAACCAACTGACATTTTCGTCACGCCCGACACGATCAAGAAGAATTTTCTACGCGAAGGATGCTTGGTAGGCGGACCTACACAACCGCCCCATCGCGGCACGAGCCCCCAGTTGAAGGAAGTGGAGATGGTCAATGACATGCCATTTGCCGATTACACTCGGGCCATGCGGTTCGAGAATCTGACCACCATCGATCCGTTCGAGAAGTTCAACTTGGAGACATCCCCCGACTTGATCGAAACGCGGATCATCGACTTGGTGACACCGCTCGGTAAAGGAACACGCGGTTTGATTGTCGCTCCCCCACGCACAGGCAAAACAACGATCCTAAAGCAAATCGCCAACGCGGTGACGGTGAATCATCCAGAGGTCCATGTCTTGGTTCTGTTGATCGATGAGCGTCCCGAGGAGGTCACTGACTTCCAGCGTTCCGTCAAAGCTGAAGTCGTGGCTTCATCAAACGACATGGATCTGGAAACACACGTGCGACTCTCCCGTTTCATGATCGAGCGTTGCCGTCGGCTGGTCGAATCCGGCAAAGATGTTTTCGTGCTGCTCGATTCCATCACCCGCGTCGCACGAGCCTACAATAGCGTTCATGGAGGCAGCGGCCGGACGATGACCGGAGGCGTCGATGCGCGGGCGTTGGAAATACCTCGCAAGATGTTTGCTTCGGCTCGCAAAATAGAAGAGGGAGGCTCCCTGACGATTGTAGCGACAGCGCTCGTGGACACAGGATCACGGATGGACGAGTTGATCTTCCAAGAGTTCAAAGGCACTGGCAACATGGAGTTGATCCTTGACCGCAAGCTTTCGGATCGCCGGTTATTTCCCGCGATTGACATTCCAAAGAGCGGGACCCGCAAGGAAGAGAAACTTTTTGCAGGAAAAAATCTTGAAGCCATTCGTAAACTGCGCCGCACCATGGTGGATCTAAATCCAGTGGAAGCGATGGAGACGCTGATAGCCGCTCTGAAGAAGCACAAGACAAATGATGAGCTGCTAGCTAAGTTGGGTTAGTTCAGCCCGGCGATTCGCGGGCTAACCGAGGCTTCAATGTCTCGGTGAAGCCTTTCTGCAAAAGGGCGCTAGTTGTTTTGTTGCGCACTTTTATGACCAAACGGGAACGTTCCCGACCATCGTTGCCAGCGTCCAGACCGCCTTTGGAAAGGATGATGCGCATTCACCAGTTCATCCAGGGAGGCAAGTATCCGAACGCCACCAAAATGGCGAAGGAGTTGGAGGTCAGCACGAAATCAATCCATCGAGATCTTGATTTCATGCGAGATCGTTTGGGGTTGCCACTCGAGTATGACGGCGGTCGTGTGGGCTACCATTACACGCAGGAGGTTCATGCGTTTCCTACATTGCAAGTTACCGAGGGAGAACTGTTCGCGCTTCTTGTCGCGGAAAAAGCTTTGCAGCAGTATCGAGGGACAAGCTTCGAGGAACCGTTGCGAAGCGGGTTCAAGAAAATGGCGGATTCCCTGCCTGAAACCGTTTCCATGCATTGGGCCGACTGGGACCAAACGATCTCTTTTCGGACGAGCGCCGAGCCGATTCTTAAGCTCGATATTTTCGATCAACTCGCCCAGGCGACCGCCCGACGGCAGCAAATTGAATTAACTTACCGCAAGCCAGGCCGCCGAGAAACAGAACACCGCACCGTAGATCCCTATCACTTAGCCAACATCAATGGGGAATGGTTTCTGTTCGCTTACGACCACCTCCGAAAAGACATCCGCACTTTCGTTCCACCGCGAATCGAGGGGGTGAAATTAACAGGTAAAAGTTTTATTCGGTCTCAAAAATTTTCGCTCCAGAACCGATTGCGGGATAGTTTCGGCGTGCATTACGGGCAAGGAGAATTCGCGATCCGGATCCACTTCAATGAGCTCGTTGCGGATTATATTCGGGAAAAGAAGTGGCACCCTTCCCAACAACTGCGGGAACTGCCCAACGCGGGAGTTGAGCTGCGCCTCAAGCTTTCGAGTCTGGGGGAGATTCAGCGCTGGGTTCTCGGCTGGGCTGGCAATGCCGTCGTAATGGATCCACCCGAGCTGGCCTTGGCCGTAAGGCAAGCTGCCAAAAAGCTCTTGGAGACGAGTCGAAAGGGCGTTTCCTCTTGAAAACAAGTTGCTAGAAATCCAATCGATCCACTATTTGCAAAAGTGCAGCGGCGGGTTACCTTCATGCCATGGCTGAGCCAAAGAAGAAACCGGTGCCTACTCCAGGAGCGAACCGACCACCCAGCGGTGGCACAGAAAGCCAGTCTCCCTTCAGCGATCTGCTTTCACGCGAACAGCTCGACACACTCTCCACGTTGCAAATTGTGGACTTGATCGTCAGCAAGCTGCCAACGCGACATTCTTCCATTATGGATGTCTTCTATCTGCGCGAGCGCATCGTCGCCCTGGAGGAAACCAATTTCCAAGCCTTGGAAGCCCTCGAAAAACTCGATGCGATTGTGGAAAAACTGAGGTCGCCTGCGTTTCGCGTCGGAACTTTTCTCATGCCGATCGAGCCCGACAAAGCCCATGTCTGCCTCGGCGGGACAGATTATGTCTCACGGGTTGATCCGCAAATTCCATTGAACAGCCTGCAAGTGGGCCAACGCGTCCTCTGCAACGAAGCGTTCGTGATCGTGCAAAGTCTCGGCTTCGATCGGAACGGACCAATTGTCCGCGTGGACGAACTGCTTTCCGATGGACGCCTGCGCATTGGCCAGGAGACAGGCATGATGCCTTTGGTGTTATTGCGGTCATCTCTCCTCGCGAAAGAGAAACTCAAACCGGGTTTGGAAGTGCGCCTAGATATGAATCAGCGGGTCGCCCTGGAAGTGGTCGGCATGGGCAAACGGATCGATCGCTCGCTTGAAACGGTGACCCCGTTGCCATGGGAGGCCATCGGCGGGCAGGTTGAAGCGGTTCAGGCAATCCGCGACACGATCGAGATGCCGTTTTTGCACCGAAATTTGTTCAAGCGTTTTGAACATACGGTTCCCAAAGGATTCCTGCTCTATGGCCCGCCGGGATGCGGCAAAACCCTGCTCGGCAAGGCGACCGCCTACAACTTGCGCCAGCAGATCAAAACGCAGACCGGAGTTGATCATCCCGAATTCTTTTTACATGTGAAGGGTCCAGAGATTCTGAACATGTGGGTGGGAGAATCGGAACGGCAGGTGCGCGACCTGTTCGCTCAATGCCGAGAACGAGCAATTGACGGAGCGCTCGCTTTCTTGTTTATCGATGAGGCTGAATCTGTGCTGGGGACGCGGCGAGCCGGCCGGTTCCAAAGCATCCTCAGCACGTTGGTCCCGATGTTTTGCACCGAGATGGACGGCCTGGAACCTTTGCAGAATGTTGTCGTGATTCTTGCTTCGAATCGAGCGGACCTAATCGATCCAGCGATCCTTCGGCCCGGCCGCATCGATCGCAAGATCAAGGTCCACCGTCCAAACCAAGTCGGCGTCCAACGCATTTACGAGATTTACTTGCGAGACACATTGCCTCTTGCGGAGCCAAAACTGGCGTTGGCAACGGCGGTGACGCAAGCCCATTTTGCCCGAATACCTGGCAATCAATTTCTCGAGGTTGTCTATCGGAGCGGAAAGAGAGACGTTCTTTATCGCGGTGATTTAGCCAGCGGAGCTATCATTGCCGCCATTGTCGAGCGTGCGAAGAGTTTCGCCATCAAACGCTCGATTGAAACGAGCCAGGAAACAGTCCTGACCCGCGAAGATCTGGTGGACGCCTTAAATATGGAATACGCCGAAAATGATCTTTTCCCCACAACCGATGTGACCGAGGACTGGATGAAGCTGACGGATTTCGATCCCGACAATGTCATTAGGTTGGGACCGGTCCGACCGCGCAAGGTGGAAGCCCTCGGAGGTGGCATCGTTTAGGAAAATACCGCCCGAGCCTGACGAGCAAAAGGGATGTATGGATGAGAACAACCCTTAGTCATCGGGGTGCTCTGCCGACTCTCACCGAAGCTCAACAAGAGACTCTGTTTTTCACTCTCTCCTGCTTTTACGCCGTGACCGATAAGCGAAACCTTCCGCGCCTCAAATCCTGAGCATGACACCTCCATCGATTCAATTTGGTATCGAGACTGAGATCGGCATTACGTGTGACACCAACGAAGAGATCGATGTGGTCGCCGAATCGATCGCCCTGGTGCGAAGTGCCACTCAACCCGGCGTATCGATGTGCTGGGACTACGAGAGCGAAGATCCGCACGCGGATATGCGCGGGTTCCGAGTCTCGGAATTAAGGCAGGACACGGACGAGGCGAATTACTTCGCTCAAGATTCCGAGAGAGAGCTCAGCTTCGTTGAGATTAAGAGCGACTTGGTTCTCGGCAATGGAGCCCGCTTTTATAACGATCACGCGCACCCCGAGTATTGCACGCCCGAATGCCGCACTCTTTCTGAGCTAGTCGCTCACGACCGCGCCGGGGAACGCATCTTGATGGCCTGCGCCCAGCATCTCTCTTCGCAACGGACTTCGGCGGTTCGGCTCTACAAGAACAACACCGACTTCTTCGGCCACAGCTACGGATGCCACGAAAACTATCTTCTACCGCGCTCGTTGGCGTGGGAAACGTTGGCCCAAGGAATACAGGCGTTTTTGGTAACTCGCCAAATTTTCGCCGGCTCTGGAAAGTTTGCTCTTGAAGAGGAAGACAGGTTCATCTCCTCGGGGTTCCAGATTGCCCAACGCAGCGATTTTTTCAGTGAATTGCAGAGCGTCGATACTATGCAGCATCGACCCCTCATCAACACACGGGACGAGCCTCACGCCAACCCAAAACGCTATCGCCGTTTTCATGTTATCCTCGGAGATGCAAACATGTCAGCTTTCGCCACGCGGCTGAAGGTGGGGACCACTGCCTTGGTCTTAGAAGCGTTGGTTCGCGATCCCGGTCGCACGTTGCCCAAGCTCGCCGATCCGTTAGCCGCGCTGGCGTCGATCTCCCGAGACCCTCTATTTCATTGGAAAATAATGTTGGAAAACCATCGTCCGTCCACTGCGTTAGCTGTGCAGCGAGCTTATCTGGACGCAGTGCGCGCGGTCTGTGATTTGAGCGTTCCCGAGAAAATGGACTTGCTCGCGGATTGGGAGGCTGTCTTGAATGATCTGGAAACGGATTATCGGCGGTGTCGCGACCGGCTCGATTGGGTCGCGAAGCTTCTTCTCGTGCGGGAGTTCCAGACCGCGCAAAATTTACGAGATGATGATCCGTGGTTACAGAGTCTGGATTTGGAATATCATCGTCTCGATATGGCGGAAGGTTTGTACTATGGCTTAGAGCAATCCGGAATGATCCGAGGTGTTCCCGATGAAACCGCGGTGCGGGAGGCAGTAACAAATCCACCGCTCACTCGCGCTTACGTTCGTGGAAAATGCATCCAAAAATTTGCCACAGCAGTCATTTCTGCACAATGGGACCACATTACATTGCAAGGGAGCCAAGGCCCGATTAAGATTTCACTGTTGGATTTGTTCGCGCCCGGTGAAGTTGCGCATTATGCTAAAGCGATAGACACCGCACGTTCTCCGGATGATCTACGGATGATTGCGAACGTGCCCATCTAAGGATGAAGATTATGCCAGACCAAGCTCAAAAAACACGGCCAATGGCTCCTGGACCCGGTGGAGGCGGTGACGGACCCAGCGCGCCAAAGGTAGATAAGCCTAATGTGGAGGAACTCTTGAAGCGGATGCGTAAGGTCGATCCGGATCAAGCCAAGCGCTACCGTCAGCGTACTGGACAATGAGTGATCCGATACCGATCGCAGGTGATTTTTTATCACTGCTGGCGACCCGTCAAGTTTCGCTGACCCGAGCTGACGTTTCTGCATCGGCCCCCGTTCAAACCCAAGCAACTACCGTCTTCGCATTTCATTTTGCAGAAGGCGTCTTGATGGCGGGGGATCGTCGAGCCACCGCCGGAAATGTGATCGTGACAGATCGCGTTGATAAAGTGATCGAAATTGATGCCACTTCGCTTTTGGCCATCGCAGGAGTTCCGGCCACGGCTTTTGAAATGGCGCGTGTGTTGCAAACTTCGTTTGAATACTATCGGCGTAGCCAACTCCAGCCACTCAGCCTTCCTGCGAAAGTGCGCGCGCTGGCCCGGCTGCTTCGCGAGAATCTTCCCCTGACCATGCAGGGAGTCGGGATTGTCATGCCCTTGTTTGCCGGGCTCGACCACTCGGTCAAGCCAGCCAAAGCACAGATCTATTTTTATGATCCGCTGGGGGCGCAATTTCAAGCTGTCGGGTACGCCGCGTCTGGTTCTGGTTCCGGCACGATCCGGAGTGTTCTGAGCTTTCAGGAACAGTATGGGAAACCGAAGCCATCGGAAATGAACTTGGCGGAAGCTGTGCAGCTCGCGTTGCGATTGTTGATGACCGCTTCGGAATTCGATTCCGCGACCGGAGGCGTGAACCCGGAGACGCGAACTTTTGCGACGATCAAAATTCTTGAAGAAAGCGGAGTGCGAACAATTGACGCCGGGCAACAAGCTGGATTTTTGCGAGCATGATTGAAGAACCGTATCGTTGGCTGGAGGCGATTGGGAACCGCCGGGAGTATGTCCGCGAGCAGATAAAGGGCGGTTCACCTGTTTTCGGCGCGAGCTTGCCTGATGGAATCCTCCTCGTGGGCGTCGGGACCGGCAACTCCAAGGTGTTCGAGCTTTTCGATCGGCACGCGCTCGTTGGCTTGGGACATCCCGCTGATATCGAAAAGATCCGGCAGGCTGCGATCGACGCGGCGCATACTGAGGCATTCACTCGCGCTCCCGAAGATGTCAGCTTGCGTCGGCTCGTGAGCTATGGCCTGAGTCCCCAGTTGAAAACCAATTTTGAACAAATCTTTAGCGCGCCCATTTTGGTGGAGCTTTTGCTCGTGGAAATAGGCGCTGAGCCGGATCAAGATTTACTTTTGCGGCTCCATTTTGACGGCGGGTTCCAGATTCGAACCAATGGAATCGTGGTAGTTTCCAGTCAAGCCGACCCGGAAACAGCCGCGCAGACCTGGCTGACCCAAATAGTGGCTGGTAAGAACGATCGCAAGGAAGTCGTGGACCTCATGCTTCAAGCGTGGTGGTGTTTGACCGAAAATATATCCTTTACTGAGAACCAACCGCCCGAAGCTGACCGCCAGTCCGGATGGCGGATGGCTGTCAGCGGAAAAGTAGTCGAGATAGGATGGCTGGCTCGGCAAAGCCAGCGGCTGGCCCGTTTTGAGATGTTAACTCTGAACCAAGTCGGTTTATGAATCGCGTCGTTGGCTTGGAAACGGAGTATGGTTGCTTAACCACTGACCCTTCTGGGCCGCCGAGCGCCGTGGGGCGGGTCCGGAACTGGATTTTTGATCAGGCCCGATTTGGGCTTCCAGACGTGCACCAGCGGGACTGGGACGAACCTGCGGGCAACGGTGGATTCCTTTTCAATGGTGGACGGGCTTACGTCGATATGGGCCATCTGGAATATTGCACTCCGGAATGCCTTTCCTTGATCGATCTGCTGCGTTACGACCAGGCGGGAGACGCCATCTTGGTCGAGGCGGTGAAAGATCTGCGACTGTCCGAGCAGGTCAGCTTTATCCGGAACAATATCGATCATTACTCCGGCGCGACATTCGGCTGCCACGAAAATTACTTGGTCAGGCGTTCGGCGCCGCTGACGGAGCCAAACGTTTTGTCGTTGCTCGCATTTCTGACGTTGCGCCAACTCTACGGAGGCGCGGGCCGCGTGGGAGCCACGCCTGGGGCTGAGTCGCGGGGTGACTTAGTTCAGCCGGGTGCTGACAGCAATTTTCAAATCAGCCAGCGAGCAGACTATATCAACAACGATCTGTTCGAATGGGTGCAGTTCAACCGGGCCATCATCAACACTCGGGATGAGCCGCTCGCCGATGCGCGAAAGTATCGCCGGCTGCACCTGTTGCACGGCGACACGAGCGTCTTGCCGACGACATTGCTTCTGAAGATAGGGACCACGTCGCTCGTGCTCGACCTACTGGAGATAGACCGGATGCCACGCATGGTGCTGGCGGATGCGGTGCTAAGTTTCAGAGGTATGTCGCATCAGCCCGATGGCCCCTGGGTGGCAATCTTGGCCGACGGCCGCACGGAGAATGCGATCGAGCTTTTGTTCCAATTTTATGAAGCCGCCCGCAGCGAGTTCAGCGGGCGCGACCACGAGACCAACGTGGTGCTGAACGTTTGGCAGGAAACGCTCGCTGCGCTTGGCAAGCAGCCGGAAGCGCTCGTTGGCAAGGTGGATTGGATCACCAAGCGGTGGTTGTTCCAACAGTTCATCGAGCGGGAAAAAATCCCATGGTCAGATCCTTGGCTCCGCGCTCAGGACCTCGAGTTCCATCACGTGGATCCAGCGCGGAGTCTAGGTTTGGCGCTCGCGCAGACACCGACAGCGTGGCAAATTTCTCCAGCCGATATCGCGGAAGCCACACGCCAAGCGCCGTCCAATACGCGCGCTCAAATCCGTTCCCACATCATGCACCAGCTCAAGCACCATCCGATCCGTTACTTTGTGGATTGGGAGGTGATCGATGCTGAAGGAATCAATTCTCTCAACCTGCTAAATCCCTTCGAATCTTCCCCAGATACGGTCGAGAGCTGGTGCAAGCAGCTCAATAGCGTGAAGAATTAAAGCTCGGCCGCGGGCTCTGAACTATCCCTCGCCTCTTTAACCGGAAACTACAATCTCGCGCAAAGCTGTCTTGAGAATTTTTCCAGTTACAGTCCGAGGCAAGCTTTCCCTGAAGACGATGCGGCGAGGGACTTTGTAATCGGCTAGCATCCCCCGCAGAAAGTGTAACAAGGCCTTTTCGTCCAGCGCCACCCCTTCGTTCGGGGCAACAAAAGCGACCGGTTGCTCTCCTTTGCGGGCATCCGGCACTCCGACAACGGCGGCCTCTTTAACACCGGGGAATTGGTAGATGACTTCCTCGATCTCGCGAGGATACACATTGATTCCATTGACGAGCAGCATGTCTTTCTTGCGATCCGTGATGTAATAAAAACCATCCGCGTCGCGATAGCCAACATCGCCGGTGAGCAACCACCCATTGCGCAGAGCTTTGGCGGTCTCCTCAGGCTGATTCCAGTAACCCTGCATGACATTGCCACCGCGAACGCAGAGTTCGCCAACCTCTCCAGTACGAAGCTCTTTTCCAACCTCGTCTTGAACGCTCACTTCGACGTTCGGAACGGGAAGACCAATCGATCCGGGCTTCCACGGACCGTGGATAGGATTTAAAGAAACGACCGGGCTCGCTTCGCTTAAGCCATACCCCTCCAGCAAAGGGATGGAAAACTTCTGATTGAACTCTTTTAGAATCTCCCCCGGTAAAGGAGCGGCTCCGCTGATGCAGAGGCGCAACGGCAGATTGGAAGGGATTTGTGAGTTGGCCAAAGCGCGAAAGAATTGCGGGATGGCCGGAAGCAGGGTGGCCTGCCGATCGACTATTTCCTGAATGATGTTCTTAAGCGGATGGAGCGACTTAATTAACACGATCGAGCCTCCAACGCTCAAGGGCAACAAAATGCCAACGCACAGCATAAAACTGTGGAACATCGGCAAGAGAATAACAAATCGGTCAAAACTGACAGCCTCAAGGACCTGACGGCAACTCTCGACATTATCCAGAAGATTACCGTGGGACAGCATCGCACCCTTCGGCTTCCCAGTCGTTCCGGAGGTATAAATAATAACCGCTAAATCAACCTCAACTCGGTTGACCGCGACAAATTCGGCCTTACCGGGCTCGGTCTTCCCCAACTCCTCCACATGGAAGAACCTTAGTTGAGAACGAACCGTCAACAGCTGAGACATGACCTCTGCCATCGCGCTCTCCGTAATCAGAACGTCGATGTCGGCGTCGCTTAACATGTAATTGACCTCGGGAGCTTTGAGAAAGTTGTTGATGGGAACAGCCACGCATCCCGAGTTCCAGATACCAAACAATGCGATGACAAACTCCGGACAATTCTTGAGGAAGATTCCGACGCGATCACCTGGCTTAACTTCGAAAACTCGTTGCAGAACCTGAGCCAGATGTTTCGACTGATCGACAATCTGTTCGTAGGAGTATTCCAAATCGCCCCAGAACAAAGCAGGTTTTCCAGCGTTGGAAGAGGCAGAAAGGGCAAATGCAGAGGCCAAATTCATTGCGTTAGAGGGAACATGTTGCCAGAAATTCAAATCTGTTACGACTCGGAGGTCAAGCGTTTGCTCAAGTTTATCAGCAATTCTCCGTGCGGATTCAGCCAGGATTCAAGGCTCAAAACAAGAATTGCTCCGAGCCAATCACGGAATCTGGTGGTGAACAGTTGATGCTTCACCTTATCGTTTCATTGTGAAATGCACTTTCGTTTTGTCGCAGGTTGAGCTTAGTTAGACAAGTGATTGATAAGGATCAGGAATTGGCGACTTTGCTGACGCAGCTAAAAACTGCCGACTGGGTGGCTATTGATACCGAAGCTGACAGTCTTCACGCCTATCCAGAAAAGCTCTGCCTTCTCCAGGTTAGCTCACCAGTGGGTGATCACCTTGTTGACCCTCTGGCCGCATTTGATATTTCCCCTTTGCTCGAACATTTGAAGGGTCGGGAGTTGATTCTCCATGGAGCAGACTACGACCTCCGGCTGTTGCAGAAGAGCTTCGGCTTCGTCCCAAAGTCTGTTTTCGATACGATGTGGGCAGCCCGGCTTTTAGGGAGCACAGAATTTGGGCTAACACACCTCGTCTCGAAAAATCTTGGTATCACGCTGGAGAAAGGCCCCCAAAAGATGAATTGGGCGCGACGCCCGCTGACCGAACGAATGGAAACGTATGCTCGAAACGACACCCGTTACCTCCGGCCTCTCGCCGAGTTGCTCAGTGACCAATTGAAGCAAAAGGACCGCCTCCATTGGCAGCAGGAAGTCTGCGCCAGAATGGTTCACGAATGTTGTCAACAGCGCACTCAAGATGCCGACTCAGCTTGGCGCGTCAAAGGAAGCGATCGATTGAGTCGTCACGCCATGGCGGTCTTGCGGGAATTGTGGGCTTGGCGGGAAGAGGAAGCCATTCAGAGAAACAAGCCACCTTATTTTATCTTGAGCCATGAACTGCTCGTCTCCATTTCAGCGGCAGCAACGGCGGACAGACCAGTGAAACCGTTGTTGCCGCCCCACTTCTCCTTAACTCGTCAGAATCACGTAGCCGCTGCCCTCGAGCGCGGCCTTAAACAACCTGCGGCAGAACACCCCGAAGTTCTGCGTTCTTATGGACCGCGTCTCGGCAAAACGGAGCAAAACCGCTTCGACAGCCTCAAGCTTCGCCGAGATGGCCGAGGAGCAGAGTTACAGATTGATCCGACCTTGATTGCCAGCCGTTCCACTCTCGTTGCGCTAGCGCTGGATTGGGAGGCGAACCAAGAAGGATTGATGGCTTGGCAACGAGAGTTGTTGGCTTAAATCACTACAGCGACACTTTCGTAGCGCGGCGCACGGCGTTAACACCTCAACAGAGGGCTGTTTCAACACTCTAAACAATCTCCAGCTTTTCGCTTTCCAAGAAGCCCTGCAAGTGGCGGAGACGCGTTGGGTGCCGCATCTTGCGAAGCGCTTTGGCTTCGATTTGACGAATGCGTTCGCGCGTGACTTTGAATTGTTTGCCCACTTCTTCCAAGGTGCGCGAATAGCCGTCACCCAAACCAAAGCGGAGCTCCAGTACTTTTCGTTCCCGATCAGTCAAACTCGTCAGCACATCACCCAGCTTGTCTTTCAACAGACTGTAGCTCGTCATGTCGGACGGATTTTCGGCGGACTTATCTTCAATAAAATCTCCGAAATTAGTATCCTCACTGTCTCCGACGGGAGACTGGAGCGAGATCGGTTGTTGCGCCATCTTCAAGACGGCGCGGACCCGCTCGACGGGAATTTGCAGTTCGTCCGCGATTTCCTCGGGAGTAGCTTCACGTCCAAAATCCTGAACGAGCTGCTTTTGAACCCGCATCAACTTATTGATCGTCTCGATCATGTGGACCGGGATACGAATCGTACGGGCCTGGTCCGCAATCGAACGCGTAATGGCTTGCCGAATCCACCAGGTGGCGTAGGTGGAAAACTTATATCCGCGGCGGTATTCGAATTTCTCCACAGCCTTCATCAAACCCATGTTGCCCTCCTGAATCAAATCGAGAAAGGAGAGGCCGCGATTGGCATATTTCTTGGCAATGGAGATCACCAAGCGAAGATTGGCTTCCACCATCTCCGTCTTGGCTTGTAGCGCCTTCTTCGTGAAGCGCTGGAGCTTGTTGTAGGCGCTCAGGTAGTCGCGGTGCGGCATCCGGACGAATTCCTCCAACGCCTTCACCTTGAGATTTTCGGAATCAATGATGATCTGCTGTTGCTTGGTTTTCCTCTGTGCTTCGCAGTCTTGAATGGTGCGGAGATTGAGCTGAATCTTATCGTGGATATTGTCCGCCACGAGCGCCATTTCTTCGATGACTTTCTGCTTGTAAAAAAACTTCGGAAAGCTTCGTCGTAATTTCGCATCCACCTTGCTGAAGTCCGTAAAGAGCTTGTCCCGCTTGGTTTTGTTCGAGGCGCTTTGCCAGTCGGCGTATTTCTCATCGACGCTCTGATCGAGGGTTCGGACATCCTTCACGAGTCTGCGCAGCCCTTTTAGGTAATCCTCGCGGCCTTCGATTTTCTTGTCGATGATGACGCGATCAAATCGCTCTTTGGGCGGCTCAGAAATGAGCTTTTCAGCTAAAGCAATGTGCTCTTTGCCAGTAAATCCAAAACGATAAACAATGTCGTTAACTTCGATTTCCGCTTCCTCAAGCCGCTTGGAAATCTCCACCTCCTGCTCGCGTGTTAGCAACGGCACCTGCCCCATTTGTTTGAGATACATCCGGACCGGATCGTCGAGGATATCGAGCCGAGTTTTGTCTTCCTCCTCTTCCGGCTCGGGCTGCTTCACTCGGTCCACCTCGGCTTGGTCCACGATCTCAATTTCTAGATTGCGCAGCTTGCTGTAAATCTCGTCCAGGTCCTCGGGTGTCACCGCACTGTCGGGCAAAACATCATTGATATCCCCGTAAGTCAAATAGCCTTGCTCCTGCGCGAGCCGGACCAGTTCCTTAATTTTCTCCGACCAGTCAATGCCAGACTGGCTCTTTATGGTGTCGGATGATTGAAGCAAAGCCGATGTGCTCCCTCCGCCAGAAATCTTTGTTTGGCCATTGGAGCTTGGTTGCGAGTGATTTCCTTCTGTCAAAAGAGGCTTTGACACAACTATGCCAAGGGATTCTTTGGGTGAGTTTTGTTCCGACCGCTTAGGTCTGCGACGAGGACCTGACCGTGTGGGCTTCTTCGCGCCAGCAATCGAGCCAGCGGTAGAAATCGGCCTTTTCGCCTTCAATCTAGCCATAAGTTTGCGTCGGCGTTGCACTTAATCGCGAAATGAAATAGCCGTGAAATATTGTGGGTGCAAAAGGCTTAGTCAAGCAAGGAAAAGAAAGCGCATGTGGCCTCCAGGTGAAGCAAATTCTAGAGCCAAAAATGAGCTGATGAACGTTCCGATTCTCTCTTGTTCCGGCTCATTCAGCGAGTGGTCTCCCCCCAGCAAACCAGGCCCTTGGTCTTTGGCAGGAGAGGGGGCAACTGCCGGTTAAACACTCGCGAGCACCGTCGCGGATATGAAGCCACTCGAGGCTGCTGAAGGCTGGAGTCAGAAGCTCGGGATCAGGTCGTCTGACATCGCCCGAAGCGCATGCGGCACCAAGCTGGTGCTGTGGAGGGAAGCAGAACCTGTCCCGTGAGAAACGTGGGATGCCGTTTGGAGCGCAACCACGCTCTGACTGTTCTCAAGGCAAGCCAACAGCAAGGCCCAAAGAGAGAACGGAGTTGAGTTGATCGAACAATCCAAGACCGCTCTGTAGCCGAGCGGGGCGCAGACCGTCGGAAGCTAGCGGCTACCTACTGGCCTAACCATCGCAGCTACCCACCCGAGCGGACTGCGAGAGCTTCACATCAAAAAGGAGACCGGCAAGGGCGGTCTCCTGAGCAGAGGCAATCATGCCAACATGGCGCTTATCCACATCCTGGCATGAGACTGAGTATTACCGAGGAGGATTTTCCGTTGGGCTTAGAGGCTTCTTCGCGGCGCTCGGCTTAAGTGCTCCTTTATCAAGGAGCGTCTTCGCCTTGTCCGCTGCCTTTTTTGCCGTGTCGGCCGCTTTTCTGGCAACATGCGCGGATTTCATGGCGGACTCTGAGTTCTTCTTGAGAGCAAACTTCTTTGCTTCATCGGCCGCGCCCTTGGCCTGCAGCGCGGCTTTTCTGGATTCATCAGCCGCCTTCCGGACCGTCTTATCGGCGGGAGCAGCGTCGGCTGCCTTACCCGCCTGATCAGCGGCACGCTTGGCTTCGTTGGCGTCGGCCTGAGCCTCATCCGATGCTTGTTTAGCCGCCAATTCGTTCTTGGCTTGTGTATCAGGTTTAGCCGCCGGCTTCGATTCGGCGGCGGCGGCATGCGACACCAAGGTCATTGAGATCAAAAGGCTGAGTAGAGTGGTTTTCATGGGTAGAGAGGTCTGGTTTTGTTAGTCAGTTAAGTTAAGTTAAGTTAACACCGTGACATCTGTGCGAAACGCCCGTTTCGCATTGTCAACATTTCAACATCTAAGCAAACGGCGAGCCAGTTAAACAATGCGTCTTCCAGTAGAGCCAAGTGCGACCTATCTGCCTCACAGAGCTTTGCCATGCAAATGCGCTTCCTGGGTTTCGGATTGGAAATAGGCTTCAACCTCGCGAGCCAGCTTTCCAAAATTTTCCCACCGACGGGGATTTGTCGCACGTTCCATTTCAACTAACCCTGAACGTTCGGCGGCCTTAAAGCAGTTGATGATGCTATCGCCCCAATTTTGATAAAATACATCTCGGATCTGCCGATCTACTTCTTTGATCAGGATACCCAACACATCATAGGCCGAGCAGGCTCGTCGCGACGGGCGAACTAATTCCTCCACTTGGTCGCCGCTGAGTTCGAGAACCTCTCCTTTCTTGAGGGAGAGCAAAATCTTACGATCTTCGGGCAGAGCATCCCGCCTGATGTAGTCGATGATAGGGATGAGCACCGAGATAATGTTGACGCTCTTACTTCCAGCCATGGATGTCTCCAACTGAGCCAAGCGCCGCTCAACCGACTCTAAGCGAGATTCAAGAGATGTTTCGTTCGTATGATGGAATCATACGTGATTTCGCCAGAGCTAATCAGCCTTCAAACTCAGAATCAACTGAAATTCCCGGCCAACTCCACGAACTCAATCGTGCTATTGCCGCAGTCGAAAAAACTTTGGAGTGCCTGCGATGGACACCGATCTAGGGCTCGATGCGCCGGCGACTGCTGTCCAGGGCCCGGTGATGAGGTCGGCCGTTTCAAGCGTTCCGCCGCCGGTCCATGTCAGCGCCAGCGTATTGCCGGATCGAGCCAATGCGATCTTGGGAGCGGCAGCAGCGACAGGAAACGCGATCGAACCCACTTTGATATTCGGCAGCCCTTCCGCCTTGATTAAGATGTAGTCCACCTCAAATTCGGACAGCCCGCCGATGCTCGACCCTACGATGCCAGCAAACCCAACGCGGTCATTTCTGGACCAGTTGAGCTGCCAATTAGCCGGCTCCTTGACGGTGCCATCAGCAGGCCATGTCTTGGCACGAATATTCGGCCCGTCGGTCGCCACGCTGTT
>SIBE01000001.1 GCA_009695265.1 Pedosphaera sp.
GATCCGGCGCTTCAGGCCGAGCTCGGAAAGTTTTTTCGAACAAGAGAGAACCATCCGGAGGCACTTTCGTGGCTGGCTCGATCGCTCGAACGGCGTCCGGGAGACGCATTGACTCAGGAGGCCTATGCGACAACGTTGCTGGAAACCAATCAGATCGATCAGGCAATTCATCATTTCGAAACAGCGCGCCGACTGGGATTGAACTCCCCGGAATGCCTTTGCCGCCTTGGGACGGCGTACCTTTCGAAGGGAAACCTCAAGGAAGGATTCGCTCTCTACGAGCAGCGGTTCAATATCAGCTTTTTCAACTCGAAGCGCGCCTTGCCAGCTTGTCCGATTCCGATCTGGAAAGGAGAGTCTCTCGCGGGAAAAACCATTCTCATCCTTCCTGAACAAGGCAAAGGAGACAACATCCAGTTCATCCGCTATTCGCAGCTTTTGGCCCGCCAAGGCGCCAAGGTCTGGATGGCAGCAGACGCCTCCCTGCGATCGTTGTTTCAAACTGTTCCAAGCATCGACCGCGTCTTGAGCGCGGGAGACCATGTCGTTACCGATTTCCTTTGTCCTCTCATGAGCCTGCCGAATCGATTTGGTACAACTCTGGATACGATCCCCGCCGCTGTGCCGTATCTTGCTCCACCTCACAAGGTGACGCTCCCAAGGCGTTCGAAGGGCACTCTCGGCATCGGATTGATTTGGAAGTCGAGCCCTCTGTTCGCTCAAGCTGCGCTTCGGGATATTTCCATCGACGCTCTGGGGTCGCTCTTCGCGGCACCAGGATGCACGTTCTACAGCCTTCAATATGGTTCGGCAGCCTCGGAGATCGAACCCTTTCTGGGACCCAACGTCATCGATTTAACGCCAACAATTTCGAGCTTCTCGGATACGGCTGCTTATCTCATGGAGATGGACTTGATCGTAACTGTCGATACGGCCGGCGCACACCTGGCCGGCGCGCTGGGGCGGACAGTGTGGACGTTCCTTCCGTTTGTCCCCGACTGGCGTTGGATGCTCGATACAACCACGACGCCGTGGTACCCGACCATGCGCCTCTATCGCCAAACGGAGCTAGGAAATTGGAACGAGCCAATCACTCGCCTGAAGAAGGACTTCAACGATTTCCTTGCGCTCCGGCACTCATCATCGTCGTCATCTTGAAAATAGCGGGCTGTTCCCGGTTTTGGATCATTCCATCTCTCGACTCAGCACAGAATCCGGCTTGAAATCTTTGGCTCGATCGCGCGTCCCAAAGAGACCTGTTCCAATCCGGACCAGTGTCGCTCCTTCTTCAATGGCTACCTCAAAATCTCCACTCATTCCCATGCTCAATTGGGGGAGGGGAGCGCCGAGAACTCCCTCGCACTCTTTCTTCAACTCGCGCAGCCGGCGAAACACCGGCCGGACCTTTTCCGGTTCCGGCGTCCAGGGTGCAATCGTCATTAATCCGTGAATCTCGATTTTTCGGAGCGTGTTAATCGCGGGGAGATGCGCGAGCAATTCTTCCGGTGAGAAACCGAACTTCGAGGCTTCGCCGACGACATTCACCTCCAGCAAAACCGCCATGGTCTTGGCAGCTTTCTCCGCCGATTTGTTGATCTCTTGGGCGATTTCTAAGCTGTCCACGCTTTGGATCATTTCAAAGAAATGGACGGCATCCCGGCACTTATTGGATTGCAGATGGCCGATCATGTGCCAGCGCAACTTGCTGGCGCAGCGGCCGATTTTTGCCTTCGCTTCCTGAATCCGATTTTCTCCAAAAACCATCAGCCCTAGCTCCGCTGCGGCTTGGATTTTTTCTGGAGGCTGGCCTTTGCTGACCGCCAATATCTGGACGGACGCCGCATCGCGATGGGCGCGGCCGCAGGCGGCCTGAATACGGGTTTCCAATGCCTTCATGTTCGCGGCTAAATCCATGCTCTCTAAAATAGGGAAGAGACAGCGGATGACAAGCCCGCGTCCAGCACTGCGGGAGATAATGAGTGGAAACTCATGAAGGTGGAGTGAATCTCAAGATTCATCCGCCGCCTGATTTGCCGATTCCAGTTTGATAGCGGCCCGTAGCCTGGCGAGTCCTTCTGCGATTGAAATCTTCGGGTTATAACCCAGGTCGCGGCGCGCCGCCTCCAGGTTGAACCAATGGGCGGTGGACATCTCCCGAACTACAAAGCGGGTGAGCCGGGGCTCCGCAGGGTTTTGTGTCAGGCGATGAGCGATTTCAAAACACACTGCGAACGCCATTGCGAGCCAGGTGGGAACGGACTTTTTGACGAGAGGAGCGTCTGCGGCTTCGAGCAACCGATTCACCATCTCCCACATCGGAACGGGTTCTCCTTGGGAAATGAAGTAGGCCTTCCCTGCCGGGGGCGACCGAGGTTCGAGGCGGTCCGCCGCGTTCATGTGAGCTTCAGCGGCGTTGTCCACGTACACGGCATCGATGAGGTTGGGGCGGGAGCCGATCCGGCGCAACTGCCCTGATCTCGCGCGGGACACGAGGCGGGGCAGAAGATGGTTGTCGCCCGGGCCCCAGATCAGATGGGGCCGGAGGCTTGTGGTGGCGAATCGATCGCCATTGGAGGCGAGCACCAACTGTTCTGCCAGCGCTTTTGTTCGCGGATAATGAGCCTCGTAGTGCGATGGATAGGGCACGGATTCATCCACGCCTTCCATATCTTTACCACCGAACACAACGCTTGGAGAGCTGGTGTAGATGAGCCGTGGGACGCCCAGTTGGAGGCAGGCGTCGATCAGGTTTTTGGTCCCCACCACGTTCGTCCGATGGTAATCCTCGTAGCGTCCCCACAAGCCTGGTTTGGCGGCCGCGTGGAAAATGAGATCGCAACCTCGAACGGCGAGTCCGACGGCTTTCGAATCCGCGATGTCGCCCAGGCATTGCTCGACGCCCAGCTCCTTCAACGCGGCGTGCTCTGTCCGTGAGAAACTGCGGGTCTCGATTCCACGTTGCAACAAACGGCGCACGATCGCCTGGCCCAGGAACCCGCCTCCGCCTGTCACGAGAGCGATCATTTCATTTTCCTGGCAGCCCAAACCGCAAGCTTTTCCCTGAAGATTTTTGCATTGTGTCGGATGTCCACAGGGAAGGCACCGTGAAACAGAAAAGTTTTGATATTCTCTGTGTGCGGGTAGGCTACAGCGATCCTCTGGAGCTCCTCAATGATTTTTCCCTTGGGACTTTTCTCTGCGGATAGTTCCAGTTCAACACAAATCACGGGGATGGTTTCACCGCTTCGACAAACACCGACCAAGGCGGTCCTGAATACTTGGGGATGAGTGTTAAAAACTGCTTCGCACGGAATGCTAAACAGAGTGCCATGGCTCGTGAGCAGACGATGGGACTTGCGGCCGCAAAACCAGAGACGGCCTGCCGCGTCATAATAACCTAGATCGCCCATGCGGTGGTAGAACCCGCCATTCACCCGGTCTTGGATTTTTGCGAGGTCTGTCGATCCTGCCATGTCGAAGTAGGAACGGGAGGCATGAAGGGCTTTGACCGCAATCTCCCCGATCTCCCCGATCCCGACCTCGAGCGTGTCGCTCCAATCGGGAATGGCTTCGTCTCGGATTTGGATGATACGGGCCTGCAAGCCTGCAACGGGTTTGCCGACGCAGACGCCCGATCCGCAGTCGGTCATCTCGGCGGTCTGGGAGAGTATTTCGTCACTGCCGATTGAAGCGACAGGAAGGCATTCAGTAGCACCGTAGGGCGTGAAAACCTGAGCGCTTTTATCGAGCATTCTGGTGAATCGCGCGATCGTTCTGGCGGGGACCGGAGCTCCTGCTGAGATGACCCGGCGGAGGCTAGGGAGCCGGACCCCGTGCGCCTCTCCGTGGCGTCCGACGCGATTGACCAAGGCTGGGGAGCCAAACATGTTTGTGACTCGGAACTTTTGGATCGCGCTGATGATTTTAGTGGGGTCAACGTTTGCCGGCCTTGTGGGATCCATTTCAGGCACGACGGCTGTCATGCCCAGAGCGGGACCAAAGAGGGCAAACAATGGGAACGTCGCGAGATCGATCTCTCCTGGCTGGATTCCGTAGAGCGTCCGGATGTGGTGGACCTGGGCACCGAACATCTCGTGTGTGTAAACGGCCCCTTTCGGAATGCCGGTGCTGCCGCTGGTAAACAGGATGGCGGCCGTCTCTTGGGGGTGAGGTTGGACTGCGACGTGAAAGAGTTTAGCGGCTGGGACTGGTCTCATTAACTCGCGGAGCGTGTGGCCTCCCCAGAACCATCGGGCGCCTGCGGTTACCGTCACGCGCAGGGACTTTCGAGCCCACCCGAACAGCACCCTGGCCGTGTGTGCTTTGGGAATGCCGACAAAAGCTTCCGGCCGGGCTTGAGCGAGGCATCGGCCCAAGTTGCGAACACCGATGCCGGGATCAATCAGGACTGGCACGGCCCCCACCTTGAACAACGCGAAGGTGAGAGAAAAAAAATCCAAACTCGGCGGGACCATTAATGCCGTGTGAACTCCGCGGCGGATCCCGATTGCATCGAGCCCCGATGCGAGCTGGTTACTTAGGGTGTCCAGTTGCTTGAAGCTGAGCTGTTCATAGGCGGGTTCACCGTGCGGGCCCTTTCCTCTCGCGCAAATGACGGCGGCGCGATCCGGTTGAAGCGCCGCCATCTCCGACAGGTGTTGGGCGATGTTTACGGGAATTCCACGACTTGCTTCAGGCATGGCTTGGATGTCGGACGAGGAACGATCTTATGAGGTCTAAGATCTCGACGCCCGCGTCTTCGAGAACATAATGGCCCGCGTTCGGGAAACGATGCACCTCAGCGTTGGGGAGCAGCCTCTCCCATTCCTCGAGGAAATGGTGATCAAATACAAAATCCTTTTCCCCCCACAGAATGAGAGTGGGTGTGTTGCGGAAGCTCGGCAGTTTCGCTTGGATCTCGCTCACCAGATCGTAGCCGGGGTCCTCTGGCAGAAGAGGGATGTCTTTCACGAACCGCCAGATGCCGGTGCGGCTGCCAGCCGTTTTGTAAGGGGAAAGGTAACCTTCCCGAACGTGCGGTTCCATTGGTTTGCACACGCACCAACGAGCCAAGACGCGCGGAAAGAGCGCTGTCTGCCGGATGATGAAATCGCCCAAAGGCGTGTTCCTGCAGAGCCACAGCGACGCGGGGAGAGTCTTGGATTTTGGCAGATGAAATGCGGCGGTGTTCAGCAGAATGAGTTTTCCGATTTTCTCAGGGAAACGCGTGGCGTAGGCCATGCCGATCATGCCGCCCCAGTCGTGCATCACCAGCGTTATCCGGCCCTCGATCTCAAGCTGACTCAGAAGCTGAGCGATGTCGTCCACCCGCTGCCGCAGGGTGTAATCATATCTGTCCAGCGACGGTTTGTCCGAAAGGCCGCACCCGATATGGTCCGGGGCGATGACGCGGTAGTCGGCGCGCAAGCCTAGAACGAGGTTGCGATAGTAGAACGACCAGGTGGGGTTCCCATGAAGCAGCACCACCGACTCGCCCTTGCCTTCGTCGAGCAGGTGGATGTTGAATCCGTTGAGTTGCCGATGGATCCCGGTGAAGGGATAGAGGTCGTTTTGAAAATTTACCATTCAAGTCCCACCATCAGGCACGTTAACCCGCTGCCGATTCCAAGGAAAGCGACCTTTTGTCCGTGTCGAAGAACACCGCGTTCCTCGGCAATCGCGGCTGTGGCTGGCAGCGCGGCAGTCCCCATATTGCCGAGGTACCGATAGGTCGTGTAGTCCTTTTCCTTGGGGATTCCGAGGGTCTTGAGGATTGCCTCCTGATGGCCGTGGCCGACTTGATGGCAGATGACGCGGTCGATATCGGCGGCAGTCCATCCCAATTCCTTGAGAAAAACGTCCCAGGTTTGCTGTCCGAGTTTCACTCCGTTTTTCAGTACCGCAACCGAATCCGTGGCCATGAACTGGGTTTGGTTGCCATCGGGCAGGGTCTCGAGGCCCCATCGGCAGAGAGCGTGGTGTTCTGGAGCCACACGCGAGACGGCGCCGATAAGGCGGCTATTGAGCGGGTTTTCGTAAGAGCCGTCCGTCAACAGCATGGCCACGGCGCCCGAGCCTCCCGTGAAGGTGGCCAGACCTTCGACAAATGCCTCCATGCCATTTCCTGCGAGAAGGCGCGCGAGCATCAATTCATTGATCTCCCGAGCGGTTTCGCAGGACACCACCAGACCCGCGCGGATCTGGCCAAGCTCGATGCGATTTGCTATATCGAGCATCGCGTTCAGGACTCCGAGGCACGCGTTGCTCAAGTCGTAAACTAACGCATTGCCCCTGACGCCGAGGGCGTCGGCGACGGCGCAGGCGGTTGCGGGCTCAAAATTCTCACGGCAGACGCCGGCGTAGATCAGAACCCCCAGATCCGATGGATGAACCGTGGATTTTGAAAGCGCTTTGCGCGCCGCAGCCACGGCACCGACGGAGAGCCGCGCGTCGGGTTGCCACCATCGGCGCTCTTGGATTCCGGTCCACGCCTCGAGCTGGCCGTGTTGGAGGTTCAGCCTCGTGTAAACCGGACTTAGACGCTCCTCCAATTCCCGGGAGGTCACGACGACTGGGCCTAGCTCGTAGCCCATGGCGCTTAGATAAACGCGACTGTATTGAGTTGTCATTTTGTCATCAACAACAGCGCATTCGCAAGGTGAAGTCTTTCATTCCATAAATCAACCGTCCGTCCACTGAAAGGTAACCATCGGCGCGAAGCAAGCGTTGGTTGTCGTCCACTTCGGTAACGATCGCCTCAACAGTCACCAATTTGTTGCTCGGAACGACCTGCCCTCGGTAAACCCATTCGTGCCGTTTTGCAAGCGCGACAGCCTCGAATCTTTGGCTTGCGTCGCCTCCCCATCTTTCCTTGGCCGCAAACTTGAGCAGTTGCAGGAACGACTCCAGACCCAGCGAGCCCGGGACCACGGGATCCTGATAAAAATGTGCCTTGAAAAACCACTCCTCAGGACGGACCAGGCGCGTGGCGCGGATATAGCCCAACCCTTTCGGCCCCCCTTTCTCCACCCAGCATTCGATCCGGTCCAATAAACGCAGGCGTTTCCCAGGAAAAGGGGATGCCGCCGGAAAATTGAGCATCTTTCCTCCGCTCTGTTCCTCGGCGGAGGGAACATACCTGGTGGCGTCTTTGAGGCCCTCCTGTTTCTGGAGCGCGGTTTTTGGGAAAAACCCGAAATAGGTATCTCCTTTGTAAACCATCCCCTGCCTGGACGTGACCGAGTAGTCGAAGAATTGAATGATCATCCCAGCTGAGCTCGAGGCGCGCGTGAGTTTGACCCGCACGGTAAGTGTGCCGGTTTCAGCCGTGATGTTCTCAAACTGAGTCGCTGTTCCACCGAGATTCCGGAATGAAAGATCCTCCTCGCTGGTTAGAGCCGAGCCCATATAGCCCGCAAGCCAACCGCAGGGCTGCAAGGCGATTTCCAGCAGAACCGCGAACGGCATGTCGCGCTGACGGTTCTCCTCGAAATACCACGCGTCTGCCGGAATGTCATATTGAGTTTCAATTTCCGCGCCCGGCTCGATCTTCCACGGTTCGGCGCGAATCTCGGTCACCCTGTCGAGGAACTGATACGGCGGGCCCGGTAGCCGCGCAATCACCCGGTCGTTGTCGAAGATCCGGTAGTTCTCCCCAAATGCCTCGGAGGGCTTTCCGATTGCGAACGCGAGGATTCGATCGGAGTCGAAGATGGCTCGTTTCCGCGGCGGTTGCGCCGCCGTGGCCCAAAGACTTCTGAACGTCTCGATGGTTGCGCCCACGTAGCGCAAACTCATGTTGCTGATTTCAACGATCGGTTTGCCGTCCGCATACATCAGGGCGTCCGCGATCACAAACGGCTCGGGCCGGTAACCGATTTCCTTTATGGAAACCTCGTAGGTGACAGTTCGTGATGCGGCTGTGACCTGCCCGCGGCATTTCAACTGGCTGGCGATTCCCGGGACGGGCTCGAGCGTGATCTGCCCTTCCTCAGAGACCCATCCGAGTCGCAACAGAAAAACACGCAGGGTATGCAGGCAACACTCGAACATCAAGGTGCCCGGCATCACCTGATCGTCCACAAAATGGCACTTCAAGAACCAGTCGTCGGGTCGGATGACTGCTTCACCGCGAATAAGCCCGAGTCCGAAGCGTCCGCCCTTTGGGTCCAAGCGCGAAATGCTTTGGATCAGAGTCATGAGCCCCGATGGAATCGTGATCGGTTTCTTCAACGTGAGTCGATCGAACGGGGCTCCAAAACAGCCTGCGAGATCGCCTTGTCGCAAGAGGTCCAGTTGGTTGCTTGAATAGTGTTCGGACTTGATCTCGACAAATTCTTCCCAGTCGGATGCACGCTTTCCGGCGATGGGCTTGAGGTCCAGCGATGTTCGCACGATGCCTCGCCCTCCGGCCAGTTCCGCTGCTGAGAAAAATCCAGCGCAGCCCTCAGTCATGGACAGGAAGGGCATTCCGTCCACGGTGGCTTCAAAGCTAAACTTGAAGAGCCAGGTATCACTCTGGCGGAAAAATCGTTCGATGCGGATGTCGTATCGGATGACATTGCCCGGTCCGGGCAAGTTGCGATGGAAACAAACTCTGGCGTCCAGCAACCGATAGACAGACCGCCCCCGCGTTTGGAAGTCGATCCCGAGGTAGCCGGATAGAAAGAGGTCGGCCTGTCCTGCTTCGACCGCGATGCAGGTCGGAATCCGGTCGCAGTCCAGATACCAGGCTCCAGCATGAATGTCGTGCTCCGTAACCACCCTTCCGTGAGTCATGGAGAGGGGGGTTCCGTGGATTTCGAGGATTCGATCCACAAGCATGAGTGGTTCGTCAGGGAGCCTGACGCGGGTCGGAAACGAATCGGCTTCCGCAAACGCCTGGCCCAGGACGTCTCCCACTCGACCGCGGCCAAACTCGAGACAGGCTGTTCTGTCGAGGGATCGAGGTGCCTTGGGAGCGGACTCTGCGGTGGTGCGAAGCTCTTCTTGAACATGGACTGCAACGGGCTGTTCCTGTTCCTCTCTGAGTTTCTCGTTTGCGAGCGAACCGCCGAACTGTGGTTTCTCCAGCGGAAAAGTCCCCGAGAGCGCAGAAACCACGACCCCGGACTCGGACGCGATTTTCTCCAATTCGATCTGTCTTGTCAGGGCCTGAGCCAGTGAATCTGAGAGGTTGCTCGAGAATTCAAGGAACGCCGCGTGGGCCTGTGCGGTGGCTGTCTCAGCGTCCGAAAAGCGCCCGATCATTGCCGTTCGGAACGCTTCCATGGAGGCGGGCGAAGGGTCGGTGAAGCTCGATAGCGGCGGCCTCACGGGCACGTCAAGCCCGTTCTGTTCGATCGGTATCGAGAGTCTGCCTTCCACACGGCGGTGTCGCGCGAGGGAGTTCGCAGGGACCACAAACGGCGCTCCCGACAGGGAAACCGTCACGGTTTTCACTGGCTTGACAGACTCGATATCGGCCGTTCCTCCAATAGCCGGAATGCCTGGATACAGAAAGTCCAGATCCAGCGGAGAACCCTCGACAAACGCGCCCGCGAGCGTTCGAAGGAAGTGAGCGATGGGTTCGGGCGTCTGGACGGCAAGCGATTTTGCGAAGTGAGGACGGTCAGCTAATATTTTTCCGATCATCCGGCTGCACGAATTGCCTGGCCCAATCTCGATAAAGGAACGGATCCCGGAGTTGTGGGCCGCACGGATGAGGCGCGGAAAATCAATCGTCTCCAGAGCCTGCGCCTCGATGGCATCGGCGGCTGTTTCCTGATCGAGAGGATAAACGCGCCCCCATGCTCCGCTGTAGAAATCAATCCCCGCGGGCGGGATGGTTTTGAACCGGTGCATTTCGCGATAGGGACCGCGGACACTTCGGGCCAGTTCGCAATGGACGGTGCTTACACCTCTCAGAGGGAACCAGTGGCCACCCAACCGTTTGACGACAGATTCGACGACCGTCCGGTTCCCTCCGAGAACGCACTCATCAGGCGTGTTTACAATCAAAATATAGACTTGGCTTTGGGTTCCGATCGCGGCGCGCGCCTCCTCCGCAGAACGATCGATGACCCCGGCGGTCCATTCCGCGAGGGCATCTTCAGCCAGTCCCCATACCGCTCTGAGCACGGACGGGTGTCCGGCAAGGTCGCGAGAAAAAAGCGGCGACTTTTGCAGCCGCGCCCACATTTCGTCGCGTTGTCGCCAGGCACGAAAGGCGAAAAGCGCGGTGGATTCTCCGAGGCTGTAACCGATCGAGGCGCGGGGTTTCAACCCAAAGGAGAGGGCTAGGTCGCTCATCATTGTGCCAAACGAGACCTGCCCGCAGATCATTGCGCGATAGTCCGAAGCGAGCGCGTCCGAGAGGGACGGCCTCCAGAAGCAGTCTGTGAACATCTGGCTCGCGAGCCGCTCATTTTCGGCGTCCTGAACTTGGAGGATTCGTGGCCACTCGAGCGCGAACTCTCTCCCCATGTCTGGAAACTGATTCCCTGAGCCGGGAAACACGAATGCGAGTCCACCTAGATCCTGGTTGGCCGACGGCTTTGAAACAAAAACCCGTTGACGTTCCTCGGATTCCACGCCGCCTTGGGTGCCGCGTTGAATTGCCGCGCCCACCATTCCGGCCAAACGAGGGAGATCATAAGTGTCCCGCGCCAGCAACGCCGTTCGCCACGGACCTTTCCCCCGAGAGAACGGTGAATGCCACCAACGGTGTGCCAGCTCTGCGATCGGCATGTTCCTGGCCGGGGAGGCCATCGAGACCAGCGCCGTGAGCGTATCTCGGAGGGAATCGTGATCCGCTGCCGAGGCCAGAAACAAAGCCTCTGATCCTGGTCGAGTTCGTGTGATGGGACGAGTCTGCGCCTCGCGAGAGTCGGGCTTCTCGCACGCTTCCAACACCAGATGAACACAGTTCCCATCTATCCCCATACTGCTGACGCCGGCGCGGCGCGGGCCGAGGATTCGATCTCGAACCCAATGCTTCGACGCGTGCGGGATCTGGATATTTTCGAATTGTGCCAGCAGAGCCAATGGTTCCCTGCAGCCTCGCAAACCGGGAATTGTTTCATGATGCAGGCAGAGGCTTGCTTTGATGAGTGAAGCAAGTCCGGAAACGGCACCGGTGTGGCCCACGTCGGCCTTGGCGCTTCCGAGTTGCAGAAAAGTTCTCCGGTTTCCACCCCCAAAAAACTCCACGATAGCTGCAGCCTCGGAGCGGTCTTCGTTTGGAGAACCGCTCCCGTGGGTTTCGAGGTAGCTCACGGTTTCTGGAGAGACGCCTGCCTCGTTGTAAGCGCGGCTGAATGCCAGTTGAACTGTGGCTGGCGCGGGACAGGATGTGCCCGCGTTCGGATCACTCGCTGCGCCGACTCCCCGGACAACGGCATAAACGCGATCTCCATCGCGCTCAGCGTCACTCAATCGTTTCAGGACCACGCAGGCAGCGCCTTCTCCGGGGATAGTTCCATCCGCTGCGTGGTCGAACGGGCGCGCGAACCCGCTTTTCGAATACGGGTTCACCAAGTCGGTCGCCAGTAGAGTTCTTACGTCTCCAGCTAGATCGACCGCGCCAGCAAGGGCTAGGTCGAGTTCTCTATTTTGAAGCGCTCGCACAGCGACTTCCACCGCGCGCAGGCCGGATGTGTCTTCGCTGCAGAGGGTGTGGGCGGGGCCTCCGATCCCAAATTCCCGCGCCACTCTGCTAGCTACCACACCTCCCAATGCTCCCAATGTTCTGTCCGCGGTCAACGGTGGGCCTGAACCTTCTCGAACCTCACTGAGCCATGCTGAACTTGTTTCATCCCCCTTCTGGAGCAGCCCGTCCTGTTGCCGCTCCCGTTCCCTTCGGATCGTGGCCCAACGGAAATGGAAGTCCGTGGTTCGCATGTCCAGGCCAAGACCAATGAAGACTCCCGTCCGAGACGAATCCACCTTTTCAATCTGAGCATCGGCTATGGCCGACTTGGCGGCATCGAGCATGAGCAGTTGTTGAGGCAGCATCTCGGACAGCTCGCGGGGTGAGATGTGAAAACGATCGATGGGGACTGAGAAGTCTTCCACGTAAAAGCCCGGGAACAAAGGGGCGCCGCCTTTCCAGGCTTGGCTGATTTCAGGACCGCTCAAGCCGCGCCAGAGGTCGCGTGGTGACGGGACATTGCTGTCTCCTCGCAGGACCCTTTCCTGGAAGGTCTGTAGGCTGGTCCAAGGTCCAATCCGGGTGGCCAATCCTACGATCGCCACCGGTTCTGTTGGTAATCCCGCCTCAGGAACCCTCTGTCTCGCGGAGCGCGCGGGCTGTCTATCCGGGAGCCATTCCTCGATGAGCAGGTGCGCGTTGATTCCGCCAAATCCAAACCCGCTTATCGCGGCGCGGCGGGGAATATCGCCGACGCGGCGGTTCCAGGCCTCGCTTCGGGAGAGAATGGTAAAGGGGCTCCCAGCGAGCTTCACGGCGGTCGATGGTCGCTCAAAGTTCGCGACGGGGGGGAAGATTCCTCGGTTCATCGCGAGGATCGTTCTGATCAACCCAGCACTGCCGGCCGCTGTCAAGAGATGGCCGATATTCGATTTCACCGCGCTCAAAACGCAGCGGCCTCGACGGTCTTCCCACAGTCGGCACAGGCTTTCAAATTCGACGGCGTCGCCGACCGGTGTCCCCGTGGCGTGGCACTCGATCAGGTCCACCATGTCAGGAGTCCATCGGGCTTGTGAATAGGCTCCCCGGAGGGCTCGCAACTGACCTTCCGAGCTCGGGGAGAGCAGATTGCCTTCTATGTCGTTGGACAACCCGACCCCTCGGATCACAGCGGCAATGGAATCGCCATGCTCCCGCGCAGTCTCCAGTCTTTTGAGCATCACGACACCGGATCCTTCACCGACAATCAGCCCGTCTCCCTTTTGATCAAAAGGGGAGCATCGACCGCTTGGGGACAGCGCGCGGAGTTGTGAGAATCCCATGTGTGTGTAGAGAGAGTCAGGTCTCGACAGGCCACCCGCGAGCATGGCGTCGGCGCGATTCGACAGGAGTTCATCACACGCCAGCTTGATGGCGTAGAGGGACGAAGCGCACGCGGCGTCCAGTGTGAAAGCGCCTCCGCCCAGCCCGAGCGCCCTGGCGAGAATGCCGGCGGGAAGTCCCGTGACATACCGGTCAAGTGGGCTGGAGATCGCGCGAGGACGTTCATCGCCCCTGCCCATAAGGCGGGCTTCGAACAGCGGGGAAAGAATTTCGTCCGCGAGCTTGGAGGCACCGGAGGTCGGCAGGGCGATGTTCCCAACAATGACACCGATCCGGCTGCGGTCGAGATGTGTGGTCTTGGCGCTTGCGAACGCGCTTTTGCCCGCATGGATCAGCATGTGAAACATCGGATCCAGCGCCCGGGACAGGTGGGGTGGAAGCGTTGACGCGGAAAAGTCGGGGACAAAATCCTCGCAAAAACCTCCGCGCGTCGTGAACACAGAATCCATCAACCCCGGAGTGGCGCTGCGGACGCTCGCAGGATCGAGGATCCAACGGCCTGGGGTTACCGTGCGGCACATGTCTCGACCCTGCTCGACAAGAAGCCAGAAATCTTCAAGCGATTGGGCCCCGGGAAAAACGCCGCTCATGCCAACAATGGCGATCGGCTCTGAGAATCTGGCGTCCGGCACGCTCCCCCCGCTTGCTGAATTACTTTTCAAGCTCGAGGCCATTCGATCGGAACGCGTCCCTGAGCGCCGCGTCCACTACGCACTCGCAGCCCTCCATGGAGGCGATCAAGTTGCCCTGGGGGTCGATGATCTCGACTGCCGCGCTGGCGATCGGGCCGTTGCCGCGGGAAGTTGCGATGCGTATCTGGATGCCGTCCTTGGGAAATGCGCCAACATATTGACGGTATCGGTCAATGGCGCAGGGCAGGGAAGGGGCTCCGCGGTGTGCTGAACTCCACAGAATCAGCAATTGGAACGTGCTGTCCAAGACAAGGGGGTCGGCAACCCACGCGCTTCGCAACGGATGCTGAATCCAGGCGCTGGGAGCAGGGGCGGATTTCACGACAGCCGAGATACCAGACTCGGCGCAGGCTTCGACTTTCTCGATTCCGTGGAACGCGTCCCCGTGAAACAGGATCCCTCGGGCGTAAGGGTTCGAGAACCCGGCGCCAGCCTCCATGACGAGCCTGGGCCTGGGCGGGGTGGGCAGGCCGTTGGGAGCCAGCAGAACCTCAGCCTGCGCGTGCAATGTCACGCGACCTTCGCGCTCGCTCGTGATACGGACTGGCACCACGAAGCAATCGTTTCGCCATGCGCCTGCGGATGTTTTTAGGCTGATCAAGACAGACTGGTTTGCCTCGACGACAACCCCTTTGAGCACCTTGAACCCATCGAACCCATGGAACGTCATGCCTGGGTTGTGATGGAGCGCCGCTTGGGCAATCCATTCGATCATCAGCGCGGCGGGCAGCACAGCGCGTCCATTGAACGCGTGCGAAGTCAGACACGGCAGCGAAGTTATCCCAACCCTTTGGTCGAACGCAACAGACTGCTCCGCTGGGAGCGTGGTCGGGGAATTTGTGGTGTGAACATTCGGCGAAGGGGCGATCGCAAGAACCTCCACGGCGCGATTTTCCGAGGAACAGATTTCTCGCAGCAGAAATGCTGCGCCCGCCTCGGGTTCGATGAGGCCCACGCCCTCTTGCTCAAATACCTTCCGAAGTCCAGGGGTGACCATGCCTCCGTTCCACGGTCCCCAATTCACAGACACAACTCGGCTGTCTGGCCTGCGGCGCGACTCGGCTTGGGCGAGCTTGTTGAGGACCTCGTTCGCCGCGGCATAATCGATTTGTCCGATCCGCCCGTACCGGCCTGTGTAGGATGAGAACAGGGCGATGACACGAAGATTGTCCAAGGAAAGAGCGGCGAGAAGATTTCTTAGCCCCGAGACTTTGGTGCCATAGACGAGGTCGAATTGTTCGTCCGTCTTGTCTTCGATTAAACGGTCGGCGAGCACTCCAGCACCATGGACAAGGCCTTTGATTGGGCCGAACTCCTCCCGGACATCGCATATCACGCGGCTGACCTCGACCGATTCGCGAACGTCCACAGATTTGTAGATCGCTCGGGCTCCCACGGCTTCAAGGCGTCTGAGCTGCGCGCGGATTTCGCGTTGGGCCATTAGATCGCGGTAGCGAGATTCCAGATCTTTCGGCTGGGTTTTGCCGTTCTGGTTTTTGAACAGCGACTTCTTGATCTCCTCCGGCGAGCTGAGGCCGTTCAGCCAGGCGGGTTCATTCTCGGCCAGCTGGCTTCGTCCCAGCAACACCATGATGGGGCGGAATGCGCGTGCGATCGCGAGCGCTGCCTCCCCGGTGACACCCCGCGCGCCTCCCGAGACAATGAGCACATCCCCCAGTGCCAGAGGGGCGATCTCGGTCCCGTTACCCGCTGGAGCGAGCGTGACTTCCAGGGAGACTCGGCATTTGTCCGACAATCCCACTTCCACTGGGCCTTCGAGAAAGAGTTCGCTGACGATCTGCTCTGCCGCCGTTTGAGGGAGAAAGTTTTCCGGGTTGATATCGAGCGCTTTGCAATGGACCTCAGGCCACTCACGTCGTGCCGTTTTAACAAGGCCAGCCAGTCCGCCGCTGATGGGGTCACTCTTCCCATTCAAGCTGCCGAAACCGAATGCTCCGTCGAGGCGCGACACCGTGAGCAGGAGCGCTCCGGTTCGGTTGCCGGACTCGCGCAGCGCCGGCCCGGCGCGTTGGATGAGTCGAAAAGCGTCTTTGAGAAAGGTCTCGTGGCTCCCCTTTGACGGTGTGAGAATGACGAGCGCTTCCGGGGCGGCTAGATCCGGGCGGTTGAACCCGGTTTGTAAGTCACCTCGGTGAACTGAAAACCCAAGTGCCTGCAACCGATCCACGGTTATCGCCGCAAGTTCAGAACCATCGTCGGTCAGCCAGACGGAGGCCCCTGCCCGGATGCTGATGGCCTTGCGCTGGGATCTTCCGGCCAGATCAACTGGACGGACTACCTGGCGCAGGATTCCTGGTATAAGGCGTGCGGATTCTTTTTCTGCAACGGCCGGGGCAGCAATCGGTGCTTCTCCCCCAGACGGGCTGTGCAAGAAGTCAACAATTTGCTGCAATGTTTGCAGGCTTCCAAGGTGTTCGGGTTTGATTTCTGGTGACCGGGGAAGCTGGCTTCTCAGAGACGCCATAATCTCGACGCGTTTGATCGAATCGATCCCCAGATCTGTGTCCAATCCCATTCCCAGGTTCAACATCTCAACTGGGTAACCAGTTTTCTCCGCCACCACAGCCAGCAAAATCCGTGGAACGTCGTCGTGCTTGATCGGTTCATGGGTCTCGATTTCGGGTTCCTCTTGAGGGGAAGCCGGGGCGCCGTTTTCAAGGAAAAGAACCACTTCCCCGAGTGTTTGCAGGGTTCCGAGATGCTCTGGCTTGATCTCGGGCGATCCCGGGAGTTTGGACCTCAAGGCCGCCATGATCTCGACACGTTTAATCGAATCGATGCCAAGATCGGCATCCATCCCCATATCGAGACTCAACATCTCGACGGGATAGCCGGTCTTTTCCGCGACCACTTCGAGGACAGCCTTGTCGTAGGAGGATCGGTCGGCGGGCTTTGATCCGGGCTGATGAGCGGGGGATTTGGCAGCAGGCAATGGTTGCGATGAGGCGTCGTCCGCGCGTGCCGCGTTTTGGTTTGGAATGGCTTGAGCGGACGCTGTGCTCGTTTCGAGGGCCGGGGCTCGAACTGTCTGCGAACGATTTCCTTCGCGCTGCGGCCCCCATGCTGTGGCTGTCCCAGGGTCGGCAGCCACGGAGGGACTTGCCACGACTTGGGATCCAAGCATCGCCTGAACGGCGCGCCGCGCGGAATCCTGACCCTCAAGGAATTGCTTGTGAAGCTGAGCTGTGTGTTCGTGCAAGCGCTGAAGGGCGAGGATTCCTTCCTGGGTCGTGCGTAGGGCTCCTGCAACGTCCGCCGGGGGCATCGAAGTGGGCGAGGGGACGGCGCGGTTGGCAGAGTGATCTGAAACCTTCGCTGTTCCCGTGGCGATCGCGCCGGGAGAAACCGCGTATTTTGGAGAGTGCCGAGGGGACTCTGAGAGCACTCGCTCCACCGGCGCAGACGCGCGCGAGACGGGAGGTCTTGGGGTTGCCGGAGAGCGGTAGTTGGCACCCGTGAGCTGGATTGTCAAGGCGGGTTTACCGAGGGCGGATTCCGCTGATTCGGGAGGGTTTTCCCAACGGTCCAAGGTTACTTCGTGGCCCAGGGAAGCCAGGCGGCTGAGCGCGAATGCCAGGTCGAAAGTTCCGGAGCGATTGCCCTTCGACGCATCGATGGCGATGGTTTCGACATCGCGGCTGAACAGGATCGATTGAACCAGGTCGATCAACACATGCCCTGGGCCGACCTCGATAAACGTCCGCACTCCGTCGGCGTGCATTGCCCGGACCTGTTCCATGAAGTTGACAGGGCGCACTATCTGATTAGCGAGCAGTTCGCGGGCTTGTTTGGCTGTCTTCGGATATTCGCGTCCAGTGGTGTTCGCGTACACCGGGATTCGGCCCTTGCTGAAAGAGACGTTTTCGAGAGCTGCCGCGAAGGGGCCCAGGGCATCGGCGACGAGAGGGCTATGAAAGGCCGCGGAGACTTGGAGCACGCGTGTGCGAATGGAGCGCTTTGTCAATTCGCCCGCGGCTTTCTCGATATGTTCGACTGACCCCGCCAGAACAAACTGCTTGGGCGAGTTTCGATTGGCAACGACGAGGTGACCGTTTTCTTCCGCGAGAAACTGCCTGACGGCTTCTTCGTCTGCCTGCACCGCGAGCATGGCGCCGCGGTCTCCGTTGCCGTTGCCATTTGTTCTGGCCATCAGACGTCCGCGCAGATTAGAGAGGTGGTGCAATGCCTCGGGCTTGATGCGCCCGGCACCGCACAGAGCCAGTAGCTCTCCATAGCTATGCCCGCATGCTGCTTCCGGGGCAACTCCGAAATATGCTAGAACGCTGAAAGCTCCGATGCTGACCGCGCCAAGGGCGGGTTGAGCTATGTCCGTGGCTTTGAGTGATTCTTCCTGCTGGCGCCGCGCTTCGTCTGAGAACGCCGGATGCGGGTAAATGAAATCGCTCAGCTTTTTGCACTTCGCATGATCCGGGTCGTCGGCGAACACAGCGTCCGCCTCCGCCAGAGCGTCGAGCATCCCCGGGAACTGGCAGGCCAGGTCGCGCAGCATGCCGACATATTGGGAACCTTGACCTGGGAACAGGGCACCCAGCATGCCGTGGGCTTTGCCGGAACCAAACGCGATGCCCACGGGAGCTGCCCAGGAGGATTTTTCCTGGTTTTTCTCCAGCATCTTGAGCGCGGTTTCCTTGAGGCTCGCGCGATCGGAATCGTTTGTAACGACGATCAAAAGCCGGTATTGAGAACTCCGATCGAATTGTTCGCGTGACTTCCGTGCGGCCCTTCTGAAATCCTGCCATCGCATGTCGGTTGGGTGCGCTGAGATCTGGGCGCGCAATGCCTCTAAACGGTCGCTCTGGAAAGCCAGGATTTCGACATCGCCATCCCAATCCACGCAGGGTTTGGCTTTCCCATGCTCCTCGAGGATACAATGAAAATTGGTGCCGCCGAAGCCCAAGGCGCTCACGCCCGCGCGGCGGGGATGAGATTTTACAGGGAGCCAGGGGCGTTTCCGGGTGTTCACATAGAACGGTGATTTCCCGGGAGCGGCTTCTTCGATCGGCTGGCTGACTTTGATGGTGGGCGGCAGGATTTTCTGGTGCAGCGCCATGGCTGCCTTGATGAACCCGGCAACACCCGCCGCTGCCTTCGTGTGGCCGATCTGTGATTTGACGGACCCGAGGGCGCACCAAGGTTCCTGATGGAGTGGTGCCTGGAAAATCTCGGTCAAGGAGGAGAGCTCGGTTGCATCCCCCACTTTGGTGCCTGTTCCATGGGCTTCGATCAGGCCCATGGTTTGCGGGCTGGCTCCTGCGTTCTTGTAGGCTCGTTGGAGGGCCAGTTTCTGGCCGTCGGCCCGAGGGGCGTAGATTGCGTTGCCCCGGCCGTCGCTCGAAGAGCCCATGCCTTTCAACACCGCGTAAACCCGATCGCCATCTTTCTCCGCGTCTGCCAGCCGTTTCAGCACAAGGATGCCGAGGCCCTCTCCGAGGATCGTGCCGTCACAGTCTTTATCGAATGGTTTGGCGTCACCGGTGGGGGAAAGCGCCGGCGTTTTGCTAAAGCAGAGGTACATGAAGATGTCGTTGAACGTGTCCACGCCCCCCGTGATCACCATGTCTGAAAGACCCGCTGAAAGCTCGAGACTTGCCAGGTGGATCGCCGCGAGCGAACTCGCACATGCTGCGTCCACGACACAGTTCGTCCCTCCCAGATCGAGCCGGCTCGCGATTCTGCCCGCGGCCACATTGCCGAGCAGGCCCGGAAACGAGTTCTCCTGCCAGCCTACATAAGAATCCGAGATGCGCTGAACGACGTCTTCCGCTACCTCCCCTTCGACCCCAGCGTCTCTGAGCGCTTTCCGCCAGATGGGATGCCCGAGGCGGGCACCCAGCGGGATCACGAGTTCGAGGGCGCCCGTCACGCCCAGGATGACGCTCGTGCGCTCTCGATTGAATGGCCGGCCGTCACCGTAGCCTGCATCTGCAAGGGCTTGCTTCGCCGCGACAAGGCTGAGGAGTTGGGTGGTGTCCGTGGCTTCGACATCTTTTGGCGAGATCCCGAACTCCATGGGGTTGAACGTGACGGGCGACAGGAAGCCGCCGCGCATGGCATATGTGCGATCCGGTGACTTTGGGTCCTTGTCAAAATAATCCGCGATGTTCCAGTGGGAACCCACCGGGACAGGAGTGATGGCGTCCACGCCGTTCTTGATGTTCGCCCAATAAGCGCGGAGGTTTTCCGCCTTCGGGAAGAGACAGCTGATGCCAACTATGGCGATGGGACAGGGCTCGCTGGTCATGTGTTCATTGCTTCGCGCATTGTTGCTGGCTCCAGAGGATGCACGCTCGCCAAGCCCGCTGGCAAGCGAATCCCTTGAAGGCTTAGGAAATGCTGGCGTAGCAGCGCCGCAGCGCCGTGCAACAGGTTATGCGCTACCACCACCACTTTGCGGTTCTCAGGTTTCTCAAGAAACGTGCCTCGTGTCCATTCGTTAAAGGCACCCATCGCAGGACCACACCAGATCTGATAGTCCATCGTCCGAGAAGGCTCACCGCTGTTTGCCCACCTCGAACTTAAGCCTAGATAGGATCGAAATACGAGCGCCATTTTGTGCTTCGGATCTCGCTCAGCGCGCTCGACTTGTCGCGGCTCCCGTTTCAAAAAGAACTCGCGCGTCCCCCGCCATGCCTCCTCCAGAGGAACTCGAAGCAACTGTTTCTCAACAAAAGCCCGGTCCGGTTCGGGCAGGGAATCAAGGCTGGGATAGGTGCGATACAACTCGTAAAGCCGGCTTGCGCGCATAGGAAACATGGTTCCTCGCTTGAGCACCTGCACTTTGACCCCCATTTCGAACATGTCGGCCGCTGGAGCCATGGCAACATCCGCCTGTTCAGCCTGGGCGAGCATTTGGCGAACAGCATCACAACTTCCGGACTCCACGCAAGCTTGATTTATCGAGCCGGTGACAACATACGCGGCTCCCATCGCAAACGCACCAGCCACCGACGACGGCGTCGATAACCCACCCGCCGCACCGATGCGTGGTGTGCGCTCGTAACGGTATCGGGCTTGGATCCTATCTCGGAGCGCTAAAAGAGTGGGGAGCAGAGTCACAAGAGGGCGGTTGTCAGTGTGGCCCGCCGAATCAGCCTCCGCCGTCACATCACCCGCCATAGGTATTTCCGACGCCATTGCAGCTTGGTCGAGCGTGAGTTCGTTCTTCCGAACGAGTTCGCTCAGTAACTCATGAGGAGGAGGTGACAAAAACTGAGTTGCTACTTCAACTCTGGAAACTTTAGCGATAACGGAGTTTGGTAATCGAATATTTCCTACCTGATCTCGGTGAATTCCGGCGACTCGGTATCGGACGATTGGAAGCGTGAGTCGGAGATAAGCAGAAGCTTCGACGAACCGCACGGCGCGCTGCACGTAGAGTGTTGAAACGGCGGATTCCAATTCGGGTTCGTTGGGACTGTGGATGAGATTGAAGCCGTGCGGAGCATTTGGGATCGCCTCCGCCAGATGGACGATTGCTTCTTCAACTCGCGCTAGGCTGAGTCCTGCGGCCCCGAAAATCGCCAGCATGCTGGCCCGGGCCATTTCCTCCACTAAACGCGTGGACCCGATTCCATTGGCCATGGCGCCCGCGACGTAGGCGTAACGGACGGCATGGTTTCTGATGAACCCAGGGTCTCCCAAGCACTCGGGGCCGATGGCGGGAATATACGCGTTGAGGGTTCCAGGGCTCTCCTTTGGATGACAACCGCAAAAGGTGAGAGTGTCTGCCTCCCCGTTCGCCAGCCGTAGAACGCCGTTGTCGCGATTCTTTAGTAGAAAGAGGGGAGATCGCAGGCGTCCGATGGCGCGAGCCAATTCGGATTCGTCCGCAACAGAGGATGAACTCTTGCATTCGAGCCGCCTCAAAGACCCGGGATCCGAGGTTTCAGTTGCTGTTCGTTTTGCCATTCGTGCCGGCCATCACAACAGGTTTTGGCCCGCAACAGTAGGCTTCCTGTTCTCTGTTGTCCGAAACCAAAGCCTCTTCATGAGGAAGGGCGGCCGCGATTCCACAGGAAAATGATTCGTTTTACAATCCTTGATCTGCGACGACCACTTCCGGCGATGCGCCGGAGGATGCCAACGACACGGTGGCGTTTTGTGACATATGCGTGTTCGACTTGAAAGAAACTTGGAATTCGGTCGGTGAAAATGACTGAGGAAAATGTTTGTCGGTCGGCTCCGAAAGCATAAGCTCGTTGCCAATGAACCCGGCGCACGAGGAATTCTCCATGGACCACAGCGCGTCGAAGAAGCATTTTCCTGTCAGCTCTACACTCAACAAACCGAACGATTTCTCATCTTTCACAAGATAGAACGAACCAGTGTTCGTGAAGCGTTTAGTCACCAGCACGCATTAGAAAATCAGATCGACAACCCCTATTTCAAGACCCTTAATTCTGTTGACGCATGAACCTTAGTAAGCCTTTACGTCTCATTGGACTTCAATTCGTCCTGACCGGCCTCTCGGTTTTTTCACTGACCAGCTTCGCCGCCAGCCCGGGAGGCTCGATTGCGTCTCGGACTGCCCGGCCGCAGGCGGACGCAGATTGGTCCACTTACCTGGGCGATAAGGGTCGGAGCCATTACTCGCCCCTCCGACAGATCAACCGGAGGAACGTCACTCAACTCAAGGTCGCGTGGACTTACGATACTGGGGATAAGGGCGAGTATCAGGCGAATAACCTCATAATCAATGGCGTGCTCTACACGCCCTCACCGACCCGCAAGGTCATCGCGTTGGACGCCGCCACAGGGCGCGAACTCTGGAAGTGGCATCCCGCGACCGAGCGTTCTGGAGCGGGCGGTGGACGGCAACGTGGCCTCGTTTACTGGCGAAGCAAAGCTGGCGATGAACAGTATCTATTCACCGCTGTTGGTAACTATCTATTCGCGCTGGACGCGAAAACCGGCGTCTCCATCCGCACCTTTGGAGAGAACGGCTCTCTCCATCTCGGCACCGGACTGGATACCGCAGGCACTCCCAACGTCGGCCTCAATACGCCCGGCATCATCTACAAAGACCTTTTGATCGTTGGTGGAATCGGCGGACCCGGTGCGCTCCGGGCTTTGGATGTCCGGACTGGCAAGCGTCGGTGGATCTTCCATCTGATTCCACGGCCCGGCGAAGTCGGCTACGAAACCTGGCCCCAGGATGCCTACAAAACCGCCACTGGGCTGATGCCTTGGTGTGGCCAGTCTCTCGATGAAAAACGCGGAATCGTTTACGTCGCAACCAAAACTGCGGAGCCCGATTTTTTTGGCGGCGACCGTCACGGGATGAACCTGTTCGCCAATAGTCTTGTGGCTCTGGATGCGGCAACCGGAAAGCGCCTGTGGCATTTCCAGATCGTCCATCACGATCTGCTGGACAAGGATCTGCCCTGTCCACCAGTCCTCTTGAGAGTGAAACACGGCGGGAAGATGGTGGACGCTGTTGCTCAAGGGACGAAGCACGGTCTGCTTTTTGTGTTCGATCGTGTGACCGGAACTCCTCTCTGGCCGATCGAAGAGAAGCCCGTTCCCCAGTCGGATCTCAGCCGAGAACAGGCCTGGCCCACTCAGCCTTTTCCGACTAAACCCGCGCCGCTCATGCGGCAGCATTATGGCGAAGAGGATGCTTCGACGATATCACCCGAAAGCAAGGCGATGACCTTGGATCGAATCCGCGTCTCACCCAACTTCGGACCATTTCCCGCCCCGAGCCTCAAGGAAACCATCATGTTCCCTGGGTTCGATGGCGGCATGGAATGGGGTGGCGGCGCGGCCGATCCTGACGGGGTGTACTACGTCAATGTGAACGAGATCCCCTGGGTTATGCAGATGGTTGAAACCCGCCACGCCGACGGCTCTCCCTTGGTGCGGGGCGAGCGCGAATACATGCTCTACTGCGCTCCTTGCCACGGACTCGACAAGACCGGAAATATCCTCGGTGGTTTTCCATCGCTCATTGATGTGATCAAGCGACGTCCGCGCGATCAGATTTCACAGATCACCAAGCAAGGAGCCGGGCGCATGCCCGCGTTTGATCAGATTCCAGATGCACTGCGCGAAGCCATCCTTGAATTCGTTCTGAATCCCACGCCGCCTTCCGCCTCCCGCCACGAAGAGGGCGCCAGTGCTCCGGCGACCTCGAGCAAACCTCCGTCGTACGCTTTCGGTGGTTTCCGCCGCTGGATAGACAACGAAGGTTACCCCGCGATCAAGCCCCCGTGGGGCACCTTGAACGCCGTGGACTTGAATACAGGTGAAATCAAATGGAAGGTGCCGCTCGGCGAATATAGCAAGTTGAAGGCTCGCGGCATCCCGCCCACTGGCACCGAGAATTACGGCGGTCCCGTAGTGACTGCTGGAGGACTCATCTTCATCGCAGCCACCGCCGACGAAACCATTAGGGCTTTCGACAAGAATACGGGCTCTGTTCTCTGGCAGGCGCCTCTCCCCTTCGGTGGCAATGCCACGCCAAGCGTTTACATGGTCAATGGCCGGCAATACGTTGTCATTTCTGCGGGTGGAGGAAAGTCCGGCCGTCCAGCCGGTGGCAGTCTGGTGGCTTTCGCCCTGCCTTAAACACGAGCAATTCTCTCTTTGGTCTCTGGCGATACGAGCAGCCCTTTGAAGTTATGAAGTTCGGGGTTTGTTCCCTTGTGTTCTCGGAAGCAAATTCCTTGGATCAGTCTTGGCAAACCGGTTGGGTCCTGAGATAACCCGCACGCATGGGTTCCGTTTACATTCAGGCCAACACCGACGGTAAGCTTCATTCGGCCGAGAAGCCGAGCATCTCCCCGCTCAATCGCGGTTTTCTCTACGGTGATGCCATCTACGAAGTGTGGCGCACTTACGACGGCATTCTCTTCGCGTGGGATGAGCATTGGCACCGGCTTCAACGATCCGCGCAGGCGCTCGGCTTCTTGTTGGCGTTCACGCAGGCGGATCTGCTCAACCAAATCAAGAGGACTGTCTCGGCGTTCCGCCGCAAGTCCGGTGCGACCGCGGACCTTTACATTCGACTGCAAGTCACGCGTGGCGCGGGTGTCATCGGACTGAACACCGTGCTCGCGGATAAACTCAGCTATGTGCTTTTGATTCAGACATTGAAACCGCCCGCTCTTGAGCAGGTCGCCCGTGGCATCAAGTTAGGCGTTGCGAAATCGCTGCATCGCAATCATCCCTCCACGCTCAACCCGTCGTGGAAGACCGGCAATTACCTCAACAACATCCTCTGCCTGCGCGAAGCCCTCGCCGCCGGGGCCGAGGAAGTGGTGATGACCAACCTCGCCGGAGAGATCACCGAGTCCGCCGTGGCCAACATCGCCTTCGTGCGCGATGGCGCTCTGCATACGCCGCCGCTGAGCGTGGGCATTCTCGAAGGCATCACGCGCGCGGTGTTGGTTGGCCCAGTGGCGCGCGCGGCAGGGGTGGCTGTCCACGAAACAGCCATCCGACCGGAGGATCTGGCGTCGTTCACGGAATGTTTCCTGACCGGCACGACTCGCGAAATTCATTCGGTTAGCTCAATTGACGACACGCGATTCACCGTGGGCCCGGACACCGTGACGGCGAAATTGCAGCGAGCCTTCGCGGACTACACCCGTGCTTATATCTCGAAACATCGCCGCCTCCGAGTGTTGCCGAGAGCGCCAAAGCCGTTGAGCCCAAGCTGAGAGTGGTCGAAGCTTCGGAGCACCACCGCCGCCGTCCAAACCAGTAACCGCATCATGACAGTCATCCCCTCTCAGGATAATAAAAACAGCATGAACGCCACCGCATTCAACCTCACCTCCAAAACCGCCGTCATCACCGGAGGAGCCTCCGGGATCGGGCTTGCCATTGCGAAACGCTTCGCTGAGCACGGAGCCGCCATCGAGATCATCGACCTGCAACAAACCGCGCTCGACGCCACCGTGACCGAACTCCGCAGTGCCGGCCACAGCGCGCATGGCGAGATATGCGATGTGAGCGATCCCGCTTGCGTGGATGCTGCTTTCGCCCGCATCGTCGCGCGTCACGAGCGCCTTCACGTCCTCGTGAACAACGCCGGCATCGCGCACGTCGGCAACGCGCTCACCACCACGGCGGAGGACTTCGCCCGCATCCAGCGTGTGAACGTGAATGGCGTCGCGTACTGCACGCAAGCCGCGTTGCGGAACATGACGACGAAAGGTGGCGGCGTTATTCTCAACATCGCGTCCACTCTCGCGCAGATGGCCATTGCGGATCGCTTCGCCTACGCGACCAGCAAAGGAGCAGTGCTCTCCATGACTTACTCGGTCGCGAAGGATTTTCTCAGTGCCGGCATTCGCTGCAACGCGATCATGCCCGGCCGCATCCACACGCCTTTCGTCGATGGCTTCATCGCCAAAAACTATCCGGGCCGCGAAGGGGAAATGTTCGAGAAGCTGTCCAAGGCCCAGCCGATCGGTCGCATGGGCACACCGGATGAAGTAGCCGCTGCCGCGCACTTCCTCTGCAGTGACGAAGCCAGCTTCATCACCGGCTCCGCCTTTCCAGTGGACGGAGGCACATTGACCCTTCGCTGAGCCACACATCCATTACAAGATCGAGTGAAGCTGATCCTCTGTGACCAATCGAACGGCTCACAGGCCAGCCTCATTCCCGGCTGCGTCGCAGGATGACAAAATCCCCCGGCCTCTCTGTCCGCGATAAGGTTAACTGCCTCCTTGCCCTCGCCCATGGGCGTTCCGTGCCACGCCCGGGCAGACTGGGATTGGGTTGGCGATTCGGCGCCCTCATTGGGCCGGGCTCCGAATATAGCCACCAAACTTCCAGTCGTTCCCGACACGCTTCATCGAAACCTTCTCAGGCCGGTTCACTCCTTCCACGAAGACGTCCATTGTCACCTCATTGGCCGAAACTGTCTGTTGCCCCAGAATTCGCATACCGGTAATAACCGAAACATCCTGCTGATGCTTCGCGGCAATCTCGGCCTCAGACTTGTTCTGCCAGCTCTTGGCCATGCGCAACTGTTCTTCCGGCGAGAGGCTGTCCAGATAGGTCTTGGGATTACCCTCACGCATTGCCCAGATCGCAGACATGAGCGATGCCTCGGGAGTGCCGTAGCCGGCGAAGGACCAAGCCTGTTTTGGAAACGATTTGCCAGCGTTTTCAACCTTAGGAGCCGGTGCCGCCACTGGTGGTCTGCTGCCGGCTGTCCGAAGTTGCTGGTTTTCGGATCGAAGCTGTTGATTTTCGCCCCGGAGCTTCTCCGAGTCCTTAGCGGTCGGTCGTAACTGTGCGACTTCGTTCCGGAGCTTGTGGACTTCCTGTGCGTCGGACCGTAAGCGCTGCATCTCTTGATCGCGCTTCTTTGATTCGGCTTCAGCCGTCGCGGCATTGTGCTGGTTCGCTTCCTGAAGCTCGACGCGCAGTGCGGTGATTTCGGCCTGCAATTGCCCGGCCTTTTTCCAGCCCGCCACCGCCGCCGCCAACGCGGCAACGAACACCAGCCCTGTTATCAATCGAATGGGTTTCATAACGTATGCAGCCTTGTTTTGAGGGGTGTCATCATTGTTTCGGAATGTGTGGCTTTAGCCAACCCAGGTGAGAGAAGTCGTTTTGCCGTCATCGGCGCGGTTGCCGCCGAACGCTCTCAACGTCAACTCCGCTCCTTCTGCCGTGAACTGGCTGTCCAGCCATCCCACCGGTTCCTTGTCCGCAAAATTGTAGCCTATAGCGGGGATGTTGATCAGATGCAGTCCATCGCGCTTCTTGTAGGAGTATTCGTGAGAGTGCCCGTAGAAGATCGCCTTCACCTTCTTGTGCTGGCCAATGATTTGGTAAAGACGCTCGACATCCAGGAGATCGTTGTCGGTCTCGCCCAACGTATGATGGACAAAGATGACGGTGGGCCGTGAGTCGGAGCTTGCGAGGAAGCCCGCCAGCCATTCGCGCTGTGCCTTGCCCAGAAAACCGGGGACCTTGTTCGGATAAAGCATCGAGTCGAGAAGGATGAAGCGGATGACTGAATGTTCGACCACCAGCACATGTTTGCCTGCCACCTTTTGGCGCGCTCCCGACGGTTCCTCGAAGATCTTTAGGAAGTTCTCGCGGTTATCGTGATTGCCGAGGGCCATGTAAATGGGTGTCTTCTCGGCGAGTGGATTCAACGCCTTTCTTATCGCGACGTACTCTTCCAATTCGCCGGCGGAACGCGCCAGATCACCGTTCAGAATCACTCCTTGTGGTCGAGCTTCGGCAACTTGGCTCATGACCAGCTTTAAATTCTCAACGGGGAAAAACTTGCGGTTTTGGAATTGTGGATCGGAAGGAAAATGCGTGTCCGACAGCAAAGCCAAGTGAACAGCCTTCTGAGAAGTGGCGTCAGCCGCCATCGTCACCATTGTTCTGGCCACTGCCAATGAGGCAACTGCTTTGGAGGAGATGGTGAGAAATCTGCGCCGGTTGATCGGTTGATAAAAAATTCCAGGCATGATCGTTTGGGGGTTTCAGGTTTCAAAAGACTTAGAGACCAAAGCTTCCGTGGATCAAGCATAATCTCCTCGCGCATTAAGGCTCCGAGCGTCTGGACACCGGTTATGTTGGCAGGCTCACGGTGAAGGTGGTTCCTCTCGTCGGTTCGCTTTGCGCGCCGATTCTGCCCCTAGCATCGTGGATCAAACGTCACCGTTGGGCTGGTGATCTGTTCGATGCCACATCGTGCGACCAGCGAAATGCTGTGAGTGCGTTTAGCTCGCGAATGAAGAGTTGATCGCCATCGACCGCAAGGTGCGCCCACGTCTCGGAATCCGTGATCTTGCGCTTGTCGAGCTGCTCAAACTTCTCCTTGTTAGCGCGGAACTGAAACAATTGTCTGCGCTGGTCGAGCGCGAGGATCCTGTCGCCTTGCGCAACGAGGCTCATGTATTTGCCGAAGGATTGGTCACTCGTCCATAGCTCGCGACCCGACTCCACTTCGATGGCCATCACGCGCTGGCTCTTGAGATGGTTGTAAGCTACCCCGTCGATGATAACCGGCGTGCTCATGTATCCTTGCGCTTTGTGCTTCCACGCTTCAGTGACGGTGAACTTACCGTCCGCGTGCGCGACCTTAAAGCCGATCGTCTTCCCGCCGTAGGTGCTAGAGAAAATCATGTCCTTGTAGGCGACTGGCGTGAGGATATTCATACCGCGAAAGGCTTCGACAGGTTGCTCCCACAGCACTTTGCCGTCTGCCGGGTCCACGCCTGCAAGCTTCTCCCGAGTCTGCGCCACAAGCTGCCTCCTGCCGGCCAGTTCGGCGAACATCGGCGACGAAAAGACGCTGCCCCACATGCCTCCCTTGTCGGTAAGAGTGCGCCAAACCAGTTCGCCTGTGCGCTTGTTAAGCTTCACGAAGCTTGCGGCGGCTTGGACATAAACGAATTCGCCGTCAACGAGCGGCGAGCAGACAAAGCCGAAGTCCGGAAGTGGCGCGTCAAGCCTCTTCACAAAATCGAACCGCCAGCGTTCTTGGCCGGTTTGCACGTCGAGGCACACGAGCAGATCGCGCATCCCGGCGACAAAGAGACTTTCGCCATCACAAGCCGGCGTGGCGCGAATCCAGTCGCCGTTCGACTTCGCAAAGAAAGGCACAGTCATCGCCCCTTCCCACTGCGCGGTCCAAAGTTGCTTCCCTGTGTTGCGATCGAATGCAGTTACCACTTCGAATTTCTTGTCCTTCGATTCCGTCGTGAAAACGCGGTCCGTGGCGACGATAGGTCCTGAGTAGCTCGGCCTCAGATCGACGCGCCAGAGTTGACGCATGTGATTCGTGTCGAGATTCTGCGGCCAGGCTGGTCCGGTGAATTGGCCGTCCCGATTCGGCCCGCGCCACTGGGACCAGTTCGATTGCGCGGTCGCAGCGGATAGACCGCCAAGTGTGAGTGCTATGAGTAGAAAGACCACAGCGGGGTTACGGATTCTCATGGAGAGTTGCGGTTGGCATCTCGGAATGCTTTGGGTTGGTTGTGCGGTTTCGATGGAGGAGGCGGAGAGCAGGGTGCTCTCCGCCCTGGCAGGAGCGCTCAGTTCGGCAGCACTACGGTGTCGATGACGTGAATGACGCCGTTGCTCGCGGCCACGTCGGTCTTGAGGACCTTGGCGTTGTCCACGGTGACGGCACCGACGGTGACTTTCACGTCGAGCGACTGACCGTTCACGGTCTTGGCCTTCATCGTCTTGACGTCTGCGGCCATGACCTTGCCGGCCACGACGTGGTAGGTGAGGATGGCGACGAGCTTGGCCTTGTTCTCAGGCTTGAGCAGGTCTTCCACCGTGCCCTTGGGGAGCTTGGCGAAGGCTTCGTCGGTCGGCGCGAAGACAGTGAACGGCCCGGGGCCTTGTAGGGTCTCTACGAGTCCGGCGGCTTTCACGGCAGCGACCAGAGTGTTGAAGCTGCCGTTGCCGGCGGCCACAGCCACGATGTCTTTGCCCGTGACCTTGGTGTCAGCCTGCGCGACTCCCAAGAAGCTGGATGTGGCGAAGATTGCGGTGAGGGTGAGGATGAGGATGGATTTCATGGTTCGTACGGAATGTTTTGGTGTTTGTTTTGGTGTGAACTCGGACGACCACCGCAAAGTGAGTCGGCTTGGCGAACCGGCATTCGATGAGCCAGCGCCGGGGGACGTTTGCGTTTGGTTTCCGATGTTCAGGTTTTGTTTTCATGTTCAGCTTGCTGCCAAGCAGCATCGAACTTGTGAACATTATGTCTAATTATTGTTTCGATGTCAATATATTGTCTCGAATTGTTATTGAGGCAGCGATGCTTGGCTTTTTGTGGGCAAAACAAGCCTATTATGTAGTGGTGTTAGAGCACTTCTCGAATTCCAGTAAATCGCCGCTTGCAAAATGACGCCAACTTGTCACAATCCTGTCTAGTTATATGGCTGAAGCCCATCAAGCAATCAAAGTAGTCGCCCGGCGCACCGGGTTGAGCGCGCACGTCATTCGGATTTGGGAGAAACGCTACGGCGCCGTGGAACCGGAGCGCACCGTCACGAACCGTCGTCTTTATTCCGACGAGCAAATCGAAAGGTTGAGCCTGCTCCGCGAGATCACGCAGAACGGACACAGTATCGGTCACGTCGCGAAACTGCCGGCGGAGAGGCTGCGTGAGCTCGCCAAGGAATCCCACGGCACGAACAGCCGCGCTTCTCGCGCACCGACCGCGGCCCCGACAACTCCGACCTTCCTCGATGAATGCGTCGTGGCGGTGAAGTCACTCGAGGGCCGCGCGCTGGACGACGCGCTGAAACGAGCCGCGACAGAACTAGGCGCACATGGGCTGCTGCAACGCGTGGTCGCCCCGCTCGCGCAGAGCATCGGCGAGTTGTGGCGCGACGGCACCATCACAGCCGCGCACGAGCATTTCGCCACCGCAGTCATTCGGATTTTCCTGGGCCATGCCGCCAAGCCCTTCGTCTCAACGGACAGCGCGCCCGTGCTGGTGGTGACGACCCCAGCGGGACAGATTCACGAACTCGGCGCGCTGCTCGTCGGCGCGGCGGCGGCGAACCTTGGCTGGCACGTCACCTATCTCGGGGCGAGCCTGCCGGCGGCGGAGATCGCCGGTGCCGCGCGGCAAAATCGCGCGCGCGCCGTGGCCTTGAGCCTCGTCTATCCTGAAGACGATCCGCGATTGGAGGGCGAACTGACGCGGTTGCGCGAGCTGCTACCGACCGAAGTTGCGCTCCTCGTCGGTGGACGAGCCATGCCCGCCTACCGCGACGCCTTGGAAAAAACCGGGGCGACCCAGCTGACAGACCTCGCGGACTTATGCGCGACACTCGACGACTTGCGCAAACCCGCGAAGAAACCCAGACGATGAAACCGTTGCTTTCTCCCAATATAGACAACAAAGGCAGACTCGTTCGCGGGTTCGGTGCCCTCGGGTTGTTTGTCGGCGCGTGGTTCGTCTTCCAGCGTCTGCCGTGGCTCGGCGTCGTGCTCGGTGCTTCCGGCGGCTTCGTGCTATTTGAAGCTTTGCGTGGCTGGTGCGCGCTGCGGGCGTGCGGCATCAAGACCAAGCTTTAAGGATTGCCTGCGTGCAAGAGTTTGCTTTTCACGCGGAGCTTTGGCTTCCACGCTCGCGCCATGAGGTGGTCCAGTTTTTCGCCGACGCGCAAAACTTGGAGACTCTTACGCCCTCGTGGCTCAAATTTAATGTCCTTACCCCCGCGCCTATCCAGATGCGCACTGGCACGCTGATCGACTTCAAGTTGCGTGTGCATGGCCTTCCTTTCCGCTGGCAAAGTGAGATCACTTTATGGGATCCACCACATCGGTTCATCGATGAACAGCGGCGTGGACCGTACCGCCTTTGGATTCACGAGCACCGCTTCGAGGAAAGGGATTCTGGCACGCTCTGTGTGGATCACGTCCGCTACGCCGTCTTGGGTGGCTGGCTCGTTGAAAATTGTTTCGTCCGGCGCGACGTCGAGCGCATCTTTGCTTTCCGGAGGGAAAGGCTGCTCGAACTCTTCGCCGGAAAAGGGGCAAGTGCGAACTGAGCCGATCTAACAGCCCTTCGTGCCGTAAGCTGGGCTCATTGAAGCGCGTCGTCTCTGCTCCTTTTCACCCTTTCTCGTAAACCTATTCATCCTTACCGACGAACTCCTTCGACTTCCCATGTCAGATGCGAGAGCGAATGGCCCGGGAGATGAATGGAGAGCGGGTTCATGTTTTGAAAATCTGTCTGGAGCCCCGTTCATTCATGCTGCGTTAATGTGGCTTCGCGTAATGTGTTCCGATGAAAACCGATCTTGCGGCCAGGACAAATGATTTCCCTCTCTCTCAGGGTCGAAGGATGATGAATGCCGTCGCCATCATTATGGGTGCTGCGTTTACTTTGCTGTTCAGCCTCCCGGCCGCTGCGCACGAGTGGCAACGGCATGACGATCCGCAGCTTGCCAGCGCCCCGTTCTTATCGCCCTACGCCACCGGGCCGAAGCCGGGCGCGGTGAAGTTACTCGCCTCCGCGAAGGGTTTTCCTGCAGCGGGGAGCGATGTGGGTGCGAAAGCGTCTCTATCGCTCGCACCTTCGTTCGCGCCGATCACCTTGGGCGCGGCCAACCTGTATGCGCAGACGTTCCTGAAGTTTAATCCGTCCGTCCGCTTTTGGTGGGACACCACCAGTTTCCACGTCGAGTCCGACAGCATTCCGGCGCACAATTTGATGGAGGGCATCTCTTCGTGGCAGCGGCAGATTCCAATTCCGATTTATTATTTCGGCACGAACGCCTGGTGCCTGCCGCTCTATCCGGTGCCAGCGAATACGCCTTATCTCATCACGCCGACCACGTTCACTCGCGGCGCGATAGCGCTGGCGGCCAATGGCATCCCGATCTTCAACCCCTACAACAACACCGGTCGGGCCTCCGCGCTGATCGGTGAACTCGACCAGTTTGGCGGCCACTGCGGACGCGCGGACGATTACCATTACCACGTGGCGCCGTTGCATCTGACGAACCTGCTCGGGTTCGCGCTGCCGGTCGCCTTCGCGCTGGATGGATATCCGATTTACGGGCTGACCGAACCCACAGGGCGGCAATTGCAAATCTGGATTCTCTCCACGGTCACACGAATGGCACCGGCAGCTACCACTATCATGCGAGCCTCAGCCTACCGTATCTCAACGCCGGCTTTCACGGCACGGTCGCCTACGTCGGTGGCCAGGTGGACCCGCAACCGTCAGCCGGTGGCATTCGACCCGCTGGCACGCCTCTCGCCGGCGCGTTCATCCAGATCTTCACGAACCTCGCGCCGGATCAATTCCAGATGTTCTTCAGCGTGCCGTCCAACGCGCCGCTCGTGACGGTGCAGCCGGCGAACAAGTCGAAGGCGCTGGGCGCAACCGCAACCTTCACGCTGAGCGCGGCGGGTCTTGGCACGCTGGCCTATCAGTGGTTCAAGGACGGTGTGGAAATGAGCGACGGCGGTGGCATCTCAGGCGTGAACACCACCACGCTCACCATCGCGAATGTGCAGAACTCAGATGTGGCGAGTTACTCGGCTGTCGTTACGAACGTTATCGGCAACACGTTGAGCGCGTCCGCCGTGCTGACGGTTAGCGGCGCGCGTTCGATCAGTCAGGGACGCGCCATCACGGTCACGAGCAATCTTTACCCCGCTGGCCAGCGCGTCAGCGGCGTGGGCAGCATCACGGCTCTCGACGGGACCCTTTGGACCGTTCCGTCGGCGACGCCGTTCGCCACCTCGCCGAAGGCTCCGGACCTCTACAACGAAACCGTCGCAGTGACGCCAACGAACATCGCGGCGGTCAATCTCAACGCGGTGCCCATTGTCGAGATTGATCCCGATGGCGAGGTCATCACGAGTTACCTTTTCGGCGAAAACTATTTTGAACTCTATGTGAACGGCGTTCTCGTTGGCGTGGACCCGGTGCCCTACACGCCGTTCAATTCGTGCGTCGTAAAATTCAAGGCCAAACGCCCGATCACGTATGTGGTGCGGTTGGTGGACTGGGAGGAAAATCTCGGCCTCGGCACGGAACTTAATGGCGGCGATCCCAAGCACGCTGGCGACGGCGGCTTCATCGCAAGCTTCAGCGACGGCACAGTCACCGGCCCGAGTTGGAAGGCCCAGAGCTTCTACATCGCGCCGCTCGACAATCCCAACCTCGTCGTCGAAATGCCGGACGGAAGCCACAATTCGTCGGCGGCTTCCACGACGACGACGCTGGGCACCAACGCGTATGCCCTCCACTACCTCGTGCCGCCGGACTGGTATTCGAAGTCGTTCAACCACTCCAACTGGCCCGCGGCGACGACTTTCACGGAGGCGCAGGTCGGCGTGAACAACCAATGGGCCTATCTGAATTTCCCCGCACAGTTCAGCGCCAGCGGCGCGCAGTTCATCTGGTCGCCGAACCTCGTCCTCGACAATGAAGTCATTGTCCGCTTCACCGGCCCGGCTTCGAGCAACACCGCGCCGGCGTTCATCGCGCTCGCCACCAACCGCTACGTGATCAACGGCGGTGCCACGATCTCCGTCACCAACGCGGCGACCGATGCCGACCTCCCGGCGCAGTCACTCACGTACAGCCTGCTCACCGCTCCCGTCGGCGCGACGATCAATTCCAGCAACGGCGTGGTGAACTGGATCACGACGACGAACAGCTTCACAGTGTTCTTGGGTCGCTGAAGCCGAACGTGTTCGTCATCGTGACGGACGATCAAGGTTGGGGTGATGTCAGCTCGCATGGCGGCATTGCCCCGACGCCGAACATGGATCGCCTCGGCAGTGACGGCGTTCGGCTCGAAAGATTTTACGCGACGCCGGTGTGCAGCGTGACGCGATCGGCCCTGCTGACGGGGCGGAGTCCCAACCGGACGTCGGTAGGCAACACCCACGGCCTTGATCTGCGCGAGCACATCATGCCCCAGACGTTCAAGGCGGCGGGCTACCAGACGTTCATGTGTGGCAAGTGGCACCTCGGCGGGCTTTACAACACCGACGCAAACACGGTCATCAATGGCATCACCTATCCAGTCATCCGCGAGAACGTGGACTATCAGCCGCAGAATCGGGGTTGGGATGTTCACTATGGCGAATACACCGGCGCGGTCGGTTACACGAATCACATTAGCCGAGAGTTTGGCACGCTCGACTGGTGGCTCAATGGCCAGAGAAACCTCGACCAGGGCTGGTCCACTGATCTGCTCGCCGACAAGGCGATTCAACTTTTTCAGCAGCGTGATCCCTCGAAGCCGGCGATCATTTACCTCGCGTTCAACGCGGTCCACGGCCCGGTGAGCGCGCCGACGAACTACCTCGACAAATACACCAACGCCACCGGAAACCGAAAGGTCACCCTCGCGGCGATTGATCAGATGGACGTGGCGATGGGCCGGGTGCTGAACGCGATTGATGCCGAGGGCATCACGACCAACACGCTGGTGATCTATTTCAGCGACAACGGCGGCCAGGCAGCTTCGGGCGGATCGAACCTTCCGCTGCGCGGCGACAAGGGTGATCTGTTCGACGGCGGCATCCACACGCCGGCGGCGGTGCGCTGGCCGGGCGTGACAAACTGTCAGCAATTCATGTGGGCCGGTGATTGGTTCCCGACGCTCTGCGCCGCGACGGGCGTGACACCGCTTAACACAAAGCCCTTTGATGGCACGAATATGTGGCCGCTGCTGATCAACGCGAGCAACGGGCCATTCAACCCGACGAACTATCGAGGCACTCCGCTTGTCTCCGGCAGCAGCGCGGGCAGCGGCATTTTCGATGTCTTCAGCAACGGCACGAATCTCACGATGTTCAAATTGATCCGCGATAAGCTGACCGGCAACGCGTTCAGCAATTCCCTCTTCGACATCATCCTCGATCCCTACGAGACCAACGACCTCATCGCCAACCCGGTTTACACCAACATCGTCACATCCTTGATCAACCACTACAACACGCTCACGGCGGAGCGATACGGCCCCTACATTGGCGTGCATCCGCAGAGCCGGTCCGCGCCCGCTGGAACCAACGTTACCCTCTACGCCATGACGACGGTTTACACCACGCCGGTCTCGTTCCAATGGCGCAGGAACGGGACGAACATTCCCGGCGCGACGAGCTATGCCGCGGTGGACAACAGCGTCTATCTCACCACGCTGAACCTCGCGAACGTGACGGCCGCCGATGCCGCCACCTACGACGTGGTGGTGACGAATGCTGCGACCGGTTGGCCGAACAACGTCACCAGCCTGCCGGCGGTGCTCACAGTTCTCACCAATGGCGGATCGTTCCTCACTCTCACTGGTGTCAACGCCTCGCACGCCGCGCCCGCGTCGAACGACGCTGTGCGGGTCACCGTCAACATCGCCAGCAGCACCACGGTCACGCAAGCGTTGGTGAGCTACAGCACGGGTGCGGGTGCGAGCACGACGAACACGGTTTTCGCTGAGACGATGGCTCTGACGGCAACCGGTGGCACTGGCGGCTGGGACGGCACCGGGGCCAATAATCCGTGGACGCATCTCACGCTTGCCGGCGCTGGCAACATCAAGCAGACCATCGGCGCGAATCACGGCAGCGGCAATCCGTGCGGTCTGGAATTGAGCAAAGGCTCATCGGACCCCGCGCAAACCATGGTCACCACCGCCAGCTCCATCAATGCGACGGGAGCAACAGGCTATGTCGAGTTCTGGGTGGCCACGGTGAATGTCACGAATGGGTTGGGCTGGACGTTCCAGCTTTCCACGAACGGCACGACTTTCATCACCCGCCTCAGCGAAACCAACGGCGCCGTTCACGCACACCAGCTCTTTCACTACAACCTGCTCCCGTCCGAGCGCCTGAGCACCTTGGCGATGCGGTTCCAGTTCATAGGCAACGGCGTTGGGGGGCCGACCGCGCCAAAGGCCCAAATCGATGACATCACCGTCGTGGCCGCCACCACCGGCGCGGCGACGGTTAACGTTGCGATGGCCGACGACGGCGCGCATCAGGACGGGGCAGCGGGCGATGGCGTTTACGGCGGCGCGATCCCCGCGTTCCCGAACGGCACCACGGTGAGCTACTACCTGACCGCGGCTAACAGCGGCGGCCAGAGCGCCACCAATCCCATCGGCGCGCCCGCGAGCCAGTTCTCCTACACTTTCGCCGCGGCGGTCGTCAGCAATGGCTGGAGCATGTTGACACTGCCCGACACCGGGCAGACGACCAGCTACACGACCACGCCGGGTGAAGACTCGGATTACGCCATCAACACGCCCTCGTACACCGACAACGGCAACGGCACCACGACCGACAACGTCAAGGGCCTGATGTGGCAAAAAGCCGACGGCGGCGAGATGACGATCTCCAACGCACTGATCTTCGCGCAGACCACTCTCAATGCCACCAAGTTCGCGGGCTACAACGACTGGCGCATGCCGACGGTTCACGAGTTGATGAGCATCCTGAACCAGGACCGATCGAACCCGGCGCTCGACACGAACTATTTCACTTCGCCGGGAGTAGTCGCTGGCACGTGGAACCAGGTTTACTGGTGGTCCAGGGACCAGCTACGCAACGGCACCAACCAATGGTGCGCCAATGCCGGTGGCGGTATCGGCCCGAAGCCCATCACTGAGACGATCAGCGTCGGCGGCACGTTGAACTATCGCGTTCGCTCCGTGCGCGGCGCACCGGCTCCCGCGACCAACAGTCCGATCCATCACTTGATCAACAACGGCAACGGCACGATTACCGACTCCGACACCGGGCTGACGTGGCAACAGGCCGAGATCGGCGCCACGACCGATTGGACCAACGCGCTTAACTACGCCGAGGAGCTCACGCTCGGCGGCTTCCAAGACTGGCGCCTGCCGAACATCAAGGAACTCGAGTCGCTTAACGACGAGACGCTCGTCAGTCCGTCCATCGACACGAACTATTTCCCCAACGCCGAGTCCGCGCGCTACTGGTCCTCCACCACGCAGAACAACAGCACCGGCAACGCGTGGTTTAACGAATTCATCGCCGGCATCACCAGCCAGGCCTCGAAGACATCGAGCTATTGGGTGCGCGCTGTGCGCGGCGGTCTCGCGAACACCGCGCCAGCCCTCGCCACCATTTCCAATCGCACCGTCAACGCCGGCGTCACCGTCCAGTTCACCAACACCGCCAGCGACGCGGAAACCGCCCCCGGCTTCCTGACCTACAGCCTGCTCACCACGACGACCGGCGCGACGCTCAACGCGACCAGCGGCGCCTTCACCTGGCGCTCCGTCGTCGCGCAAGCGGGCACCACGAACCTCTTCAACATCGTCGTCGCCGACACCGGTTCACCGATCCAGACCGCGGCGCGCTCGTTCATCGTGACGGTCAACCCGTTCACCGAGGCGCGCGTTTCGCCGGCTGGTTTCAGCAACGGGCTGTTCCGATTGTCCATCGCCGGCGACCGCGGCCCCGTCTACACCGTGCAAGCCTCGACCAATCTCACGACGTGGACCAACGTCTTCGCTGCCAACTCGCCCGCGCTCCCTCTGAACTGGATCGATACCAACTCGGGCATTTTTCTCCAACGCTTTTACCGCGTGCTGCTGGGGCCATGAATCACTCCATCACAAGAAGCTACCGACAACAGCGCGGCCGAAAAAACCACCCTTCTTCATTGATACTTCTAACTTTCCCCACCCTGCGGCTGTAGTGGGAAGGCAGAATGATGAAGGGAGAAAGCGACCTCAAAGACCGCAACATGAGATTACGTTATTTGATGGATATCGCTTTGTTCTTCGTTTTCGCGAGCGATTCTCGAGTAATCAATCCCGCTGCATACAGCTTTTCGGCGTGTGCCAATTGCCGTCGGCCGACGCGATTGGATTTTTCACGGTTCAGGTGTTGCGGCATCATTTCCAAGTTCGCCAATTCATTGCCGGCTTCGGGTGCCAGGCTGTAAGGAACGATGTGATCGATTTCCATGTGGGATGCTGCATAACGTCCTCGCGTGATCACCCCCGCTTTTCCATTTCGAAGGCGAACCTCATTTTCTGGGACAAAAAGGCCGAGCAGATCGGCGATCTTGACGTTGCGGATCAGGGATTCCTTCACCAACGAAGCGCGTGGCTCTTTGGTCCGGTTTATTAACTGGGCGATGCGGATGGTGATTTCTGGCGACATGCCTTTGCGGTCAGCTTCGTGTAGCCAGTGAACGATCTTGTTCAGACGCGGGTTAGCTGCGCGTTCTCCGAGCGTGGCTAATTTGGTTGGATCACTTAGGTTGGACACTGCGAAGACGGCTTGAAATGGCCCGAACTGATAAACCAGCCATCCAGCGAGAATGACAGTCAGGAAAACGACCGAGATGGCTTTGTATCGGCGTGTGAGCACTCGCGAAGAATTGCTTCGATGGGCTGACTTCGCAAGGAGAAGGTCAATGCGAAAGAATTCGATGAGGGAGATCCATCGCCGGGCGTGAAAGCCGCGGACTCAGGTTCACCATCTTACTGGATCTATTCCGCTCATTATTACTTCTCCCTCTGGTGTGAGGATGATCTCGGCGGGAGGCACTGCTTCCAGGTCGGTCCAATGATAGCGTCGGGTGAGGAAGCTCAAGGTCTTATTGGACGAGCCGATTAAACCTTGGGCGACGCGTCGGCTTTGATCATAGCGCCCGGCAATCAGCACATCCACGTAACAGAGGATGGCTTGATTGACCTGGTTCAATTTGGCAATTTCATCCGTCTGAAAGCCGGTGAAAAGAATGATGGAGAGAAGCGTGTTCTCTTTGATGAGCCGTAAAAGCTCGATCACCGGACCTGGCTGCTGTAGCGGTTCTCCACCGCTGATAGTGACGCCTTCGATTAAATTGGTTTCAGCCACAATGCGTTGAAAGAGATCCTCCACGCGGATAATTTCTCCGCGATCAAGCGCATGGGTTTCCGGATTGAAACAGCCAGCGCAGTTGAGCGAACATCCCTGCACCCAAACCACCGCGCGCGTTCCGGGTCCATTGGCTCGGCTGCGAGCAAGAAATTGACGAATGCGCAGATTCACTTTAAGCGCTCGGTTAAAGCCTCTGAGACCCGAGGTCCGTCTAGCGGTCTCGCTGCTCCTGCTCATCTTCGGCCAGTTCGGTGGGTAACTGAACGGCCTCGGAAGTCATCTCGCGCGCGGCGATTTGTCCGCCAAGGGCTTTCTCTAAATCTTTCGTGACAGACAAACACGACTCGCCCTTGACACCACGGACCTCGACGCGGACCTGTCCATCGGGGTCAATGAAGACGTCGATTTCTTGTAGTTCCATAAGTTGGCCTTTGGTTTAGGTCATGCGCCGGAGCACTAGATGGATGCGCCCATCCTTTTGGGTTTCTTCGGAAGTCAGCGCGAAGCCTTGTTCTTCCAATTTTGCACGCGCGGCATGATAAGAATAGCGCTGCGTGATTTGCTCAATGAATTTGGTCTGATCCATCTCACGCAGACCGAACCAATCGGCGACGCACTGGTAGTTTTCTCCGATTTTGTGAAATCCGATATCATAGTCCGGATTCTGAGTGGCAATCTTAACCTCCACGATGGTGCGAATGCCAAGATAACCTCGAACCTCGACGTTTCCATCCTGCGGCGCATGTCCCAAGTCCGCCAACGCCTTCAACAAAAATGCCTTCTCAACCATGCGCGTCTTGATGGTGGTGAAATGTGACATGCTGCGTGGTGTTAAGGCGAGGCTTGCGGTGGCTGAGTAAAACCCTCTGCCAAGGCGACTGCTTTCAGCATGGCCTTAGATTTGTTGACGGTTTCTTGAAATTCACCTTCAGGACTCGAATCCGTTACCCAGCCACCGCCAGCCTGGACATAGGCCTTGCCATCTTTGATCAAAGCGGTGCGAATGGTGATGCAACAATCGAGGTTGCCGTTGAATGAGAAGTAGCCGACGCACCCGCCGTAAGGCCCGCGCGTCGTCTGCTCGAGCTCGGAAATAATTTGCATCGCCCTGACCTTGGGGGCGCCAGTCAGCGTGCCTGCGGGAAATGTTGCGCGCATTAGATCGTAGGGCGTTTTCTCAGCCGCGAGATAGCCTTCCACTTCTGAGACGATGTGCATGACGTGGCTGTAGCGTTCGATCACCATCATGTCCTTCACTTGGACAGAACCGTATTCACAAACGCGGCCCAAGTCATTGCGCGCTAGATCAACCAACATCACATGTTCGGCGCGCTCTTTCGGGTCGGCCAGTAATTCCTTTTCATTCGCCATGTCTTGCTCCGGGGTTTTTCCCCGAGGACGCGTCCCGGCAATGGGGCGTATCTCTACTTTGCGGTCTTCACAGCGCACATGAATTTCTGGAGAAGCTCCGACCAGGCTAAAGCCATTCAGCTCCAGGAGAAACATGTAGGGAGAAGGGTTGATCGACCGGGCAGCGCGATAGATGTCGAGCGGTGCGGATTTCACGGGCGCGGAAAAGCGCTGTGATCCGACCACTTGGATAATATCTCCGGAGGTGATGTATTCCTTCGCTTTCAAAACGTTCGCCAGAAAGCTTTCTTTCGCGACGTTTGATTGAAACGGGATCTGAGGCACCTCGTGAGGCAGAGTCACGGGGATGTGCTGAGAGGGTTGCTCGAGCAGCGAGAGGATACGTTCGATCTCTTCGATGGCGTTCGCGTAAGCTTCGGCAGGTGTCGCGGCATCATCCAGGACAGCGTTGACCAGGATGGTTAAGGTCTGGGCGACTCGATCGAAAATGAGGAGTTCATCGGCGATCAGGAAGTACATCGTCGGTGTATTCAGTTCGTCGTGAGGCGGACGGGGAACGATTGGTTCGATATCATGAATGAACTCGTAACCAATGAAACCAACTGCGCCGCCGGTGAAACGAGGAAGAAAGGGCAACGAAACCGGCCGATATTTTTTCAAAGCCCGCTCCACAACCTCCAGACCATCTCGGACGCAGTGTAAGTCGTCGGCGCTCGGTTGCCGCGCAATGGAGAACTGCTCCACGACTTTGCCGCTCTCGATGCACTCCACCAGATGTCCGGTTTGACGGATAACAGACCGAGGGTTGCAACCGACAAAGGAATACCGGCCCAGGTGTTCACCGCCCTCGACGGACTCGAACAGGAACGACTCACCTTGGCCGCGAATCTTCTGATAGGCTGAAAGAGGGGTTTCAAAATCGGCCAAGAGGCGGCGTGTCACGGGAATTAGGTTTCCGTGCTGGGCCAGTTTCAAAAACTCTTCGTGCGATGGAGAGTACATGAGCGTTTAAAAGGTGATAATTTAACCTGGAGTCCGGCGAATACGCCACACCGAAAGCAGAGTATAAGCAACGACAGTCAAAGCATACGTAATCATTCCCATGCCGATTGCGAAGGGCACAAGATACAAGTCGCTGAAGGCCATCAAAGCGGCTCCGAGGCTTGCGATTAATGCTGTCTGTGCGAGGAGACAGATGAGGTAAAGGCCCACGCTGGTTTCACGGATGCGATCGCAAATCCAGATACGGTAGGGCTCTTCGCCGAGCGTGCGCATGAGCCAGGCTGACTGAAAGTTGCGCGCGGCCACCAGGAGGCTGCTGGTGATGATGACGACGGCGGGCAACGGCCAGATAGAAAACGCGAAGCAAAGAACCAAGTTGAGAATGATCCCAATTTTCCAACCGATCTTTCGAGCAATCGGATTCGCTTCCAAAACAAGGTTGGGAGTAGCGATCCAGGTGCTGAGAAAATCCATGCCTCGGGCGATGATGAGCAGGATAAAAATCAGGTAAAAGGCCGAGCTGCCAAAAGGAATTAATTCGCCCATCACTTTTTCCCGTAGATTTGCTCAGGCGTGGCCAGGGATTCTTCTGTCACTCGATCGCCACTGCCTTCCACGGAGCGGAAGAAGCAGGATCGATAACCTTCATGACAGGCAGCGCCTATTTGCTCGACCTGGATGAGCAGCGTGTCACCGTCGCAATCGAACGAGATATTTTTTACTGTTTGGATATGGCCGCTGCTCTGGCCTTTCATCCAGAATTCTTTGCGGGAACGGCTCCAGAAATAGGTTCTGCCCGTCTCGAGGGTCTTCTCGAGGGAAACACGGTTCATCCAAGCCATCATCAGCACGCGGCCAGTCGATTGCTCTTGTACAATCGCGGGAATCAGGCCGTCTGAGTTGAATTTAAGTTTGTCGTAAAAGCTCATGCTGGTCTATTTCTGTTCAAGCTGCGAATTGGCAACAAAAGGGGAGTCGGAAGGCCGTTCGGCACGTGCGCCTCCTGGCAGGAAAGTGAACGCAACCGCTGCCAGGAGGCAAACGAAGGCGGCGACATGGTTCCATCGGATACGCTCGCCTAGGTAAGCGATCACAAATCCAGTAAAGACAGAGAGCGTGATGACTTCCTGGATAATCTTCAGTTCGATGGCGGAGTAACGGCCGTGCCCCCAACGGTTCGCAGGCACCATCAGGCAGTACTCGAAAAACGCGATTCCCCAACTCATCAAGATAACAATCCAAAGAGGGGACTGTTTGAACTTCAGATGGCCATACCAGGCGAACGTCATAAAGATATTTGAAACAGTCAGCAACACCACCGGCAGCCAGCGAGATTGAATCATTTCAGTCATAGTCGAACCGGAATATTTTGATGAGCAAGAAACCGTTTCACATCGCTCACGGTGTAATCGCCAAAATGAAAAATACTTGCCGCCAGCACGGCATCCGCTTTGCCTTCCAACAAAACCTCAGCCATGTGCTCTAATTTTCCTGCGCCGCCGCTGGCCACGACAGGCACCCCGACAGCCTCGCTGACACTGCGGGTGATAACGAGATCAAAGCCGGCCTTTGTTCCGTCGGCATCGATACTATTCAGGACAATCTCGCCAGCTCCGAGTTCAACAGCTCGCTGTGCCCACGCCACGGCCTCCAAGCCCGTCGGCTTCCGTCCGCCATGAGAAAAGACTTCCCAACGGTCGGGTCCCACTCGTTTGGCATCGATCGAGACAACGATACATTGGCTGCCGAATTTCTCCGCCCCTTCGCGGATGAGATCCGGATGAGCCAGAGCCGCCGAGTTGATGCTCACCTTGTCGGCACCCGCTTGGAGCATGATCTGCATGTCGGCCACGGCGCGAATGCCGCCCCCGACGGTCAGCGGCATGAAGCATTGGTTCGCCACGCGTTGGATGACATCAACCATCGTTGCGCGGCCGTGGGCGCTGGCGGTGATGTCGAAGAATACCATTTCATCCGCTCCTTGCTCATTGTAGCGAAGCGCCAATTCAACGGGGTCGCCGACGTTGCGCAATTCACCCGCTTCGGCTTTGCCAAATTGCACGCCGCGGGTCACCTGACCATCATGAACATCCAGACAAGGAATGACACGTTTAGCGAGCATGTCGTCTTAATTCAAAAAGCCAGTGAGGGGGAAAATCCGGAAGAGTGAACCAACGGCTGATCCGACTAATGACGCGAACAAGCTGCCGGGTAGGACTTCCGAAGAGTTTCAGGCTGCGCAACGTCTTTGATTATCGAGTCCATTCTCATCCGAGCCAGAGTAAGGCTCGCCTTCACTCCTGACAAGTAAGATCAATATTTGGTCCGACTCGCGGTCCGCTGGACGGAAGATAGGCTCCTCTTGGATCGTATTTATTATGTCTTCACTGAGTGGAGGTATCGTTGAACGAATCCGGGTGAGGAGAAGTCTCGCGAGGGGGGCGACGGAAAGAGGCTTAAATTATCCGTCGTGGCCGTCGCGCTCGTCGCGAGATTCAGTCTGGGAAGGCTGAAAGTGTTGTGATCTCCACATCGGCGTATCAAATCGGACCACGAATGATGGACGAGGTATCCTTGCTGAAGCGACACGGAGTTTACTTGCCAATTTCGCGGCGCTACGGTGTATCTGAATAGGATTTGGGCTCAGTCGTCCAATCCATCGACTGCGACACATGAAAAAAATATTTGCTTTAGTGATGCTAGCGGCCACGCTTTTGTCGGCAGAGGCCCAACTGTTCTCCCGCGAATCATTAGGCGGAGCTGCATTAGGCGGTTTGGCTGGCGGAATCATTGGCCACAACAGCGGTCGCAAGACGGCTGAGGGTGTTGCTATTGGCGCGGGAGCGGGCCTTTTGCTTGGGGCCATCACACATAATGCCCGCCGAGACTATTATTATGGTGGTCCTGGGCCTGGAGTTGCCGCGCCATATTATTACTACGAGCCGGTTCGACCGAATTACGCGATCACTGGCGTTGCCTTGGGTGGACTAGCTGGAGGGATCATTGGACACAATAATGGGCGGAGGACGGCGGAGGGCATCGCCATCGGCGTGGGGGCGGGTTTGGTGTTGGGTGGTTTGGCGGAACACGATGCCCGGCGACAGGTTCAATATATCGAGGCTGCTCCGACTTACGTGGTAACGCAGCCCCAGCCAGCTCCAACGGTTTCATTGGTGGCACCTCCAATGCCCCAGCAAGTTTCTGTCATCAACAATCATTATGGCGCGTCTAGCCGGATGAGCAGCGCCAACAGTTTATTTGGGCGATAATCATTTTCTCCTTGTTTCTTCGGTCGAACAAGCTGTCAACTCTATCAATATGAACTTGAATCTACGGAAGTGTTTTGCACCTTTTGAGCTCGCAATCGCGGGCACTCTCCTGGTTGGTTGTGCCTCGACAGGGGTGAAAAATCCCTCGGGCGTCCCGGTTACAGAGATGAGGGCCGATGAAAGAGGCTTCGTCGCTGGCACAGGAGTCGAATCACAGGATCTCGTCGCAGTGACCGATAAAATGGCGCGCAGTATTTTGGGGATTCCGGAAATTGCGAGTGCCCAAGGCATTCCTCGGATTGTGCTGGAACCTGTTGTGAACGAAACGCGATTTCCGATTAACAAGGACATGTTCCTCACGAAGATTCGCGGGCAGTTAAATATCAAGGCGCGGAACAAGGTGCGGTTTTTGGCCCGCGAGCAAATGGCAACTCTCGAGCGAGAGCAGGCGCTTAAGCAATCTGGCCAGGTAACGAGTTCGAGCGATCCCCATGTCGTGGAATTCAAAGGCGCGGACTTTTTCCTTACCGGCAAATTGCAGGGCCTCACGACGCGCACGTCGGCGGGAACAAGCGATTACATCCTCTATTCATTTCAGTTAATTGACGCCCGCACCAGCGACATCGTCTGGGAAGACCAGGCGGATATTAAGAAGCAAGGTTTGGAAGATGCCACTTATCGTTAGAGGTAAGAGCGGTGAGTAATTCCATGAAAGTTCTCTCTGTTTGCGGATTGGCCGCAGTCCTCGTTGCTTGGGCCGGATGCGCTTCCTCGAAGTCATCGTCTTCATGGACTCCGGCCGGCGACGCTCTCGTTGACGGCAGAGCAGCGATCAGTCAGGGGCCGGCCAAGGACAGGGTGGTTTGGCAATATCGAACTGCCTTGGCTGTTTTGCGCCGAGGCCAATATGCGGAAGCGAAGGCATTGCTTGACGATGCCCTTCTGACGATCGGCGGGATCAACGCAAACGACAAGGAAGCAAAGAAATCCCGCAGTTTATTTTCCGAAGAATCCCGAAAGACATTCCGAGGAGAGCCTTACGAACGGGTCATGGCTTATTATTATCGTGGCATTCTCTACTGGATGGACGGCGAACCGGACAACGCTCGGGCGTGCTTTCGCAGCGCTCAGTTCCAAGATAGCGACACAGAAAATAAGCAGTATTCCTCGGATTATGTGCTTCTCGATTACCTGGATGGATTGGCGACAGTGAAGTTGGCCGGCGACGGTTCCGACGCTTTGAAACGAGCCCAGGCCGTCAGCAAGTCGGGGCCTCTTCCGCCGTACAATCCGAAGGCCAACACTTTGTTCTTCCTGGAGTTTGGAACTGGCCCTACTAAGCATGCGACTGGAGATTACGCCGAGCAACTTCGCTTTCGGACCTCCCAATCCGTGGTCCGCTCCGCCTTGATCAAGATTGACGGCGTAACCATTCAAACCAGTCCCTTCGATGACTTAAGTTTCCAGGCCACCACGCGCGGCGGACGAGTCATGGATCATGTCCTTGCAAACAAAGCAGTTTTCAAAACATCCACCGATGTCGTCGGGAACGTGGCATTGGTTAGCGGCGCGGTTTTGGCTCAAAACCGGCATACGCAGGAAGCCGGGTTGGGGCTGTTGGCCTTTGGTCTTGTCAGCAAAATTGTCTCCGCCACGACCACGCCTGCAGCCGATACGCGGTCCTGGAGCAATCTTCCGCAATATCTTAGCTTCGCGGCCCTCGAGCTTCCACCTGGACCCCATGTTGCCACGGTCGAGTTCCTCGATGTCCGAGGACAAGTGCTTCCGTCTTTAACCAAAACGGCGAACATTAATACCTCTCCGACGCGAGATACTGTCGTCTTTGTCAGCGACCAATCACACACCACAAAAACTTTATGAAAAGCTATTATTCGGTTTTGGCAATCCTTGCTCTCAGTGCGGCGCTCGTGACCGGCTGCCGGTCGAGTGGAGGTGCCTCGCCGCCCGTGAACACAACAAAGTTTGACCTGGAAAACCAAGCCAACTTTGTTCTTCTGGACAAAGCAACGCAGCGGTCCGTCACAAGCTCCGGCATTCAAGTGCGGCCGCTTGAAGATGGGAGACTGGAAATTGCCGCCAACATTCGCAATCGGGAAAGCCGGCGCATTCAAGTCCAGGTGAATTGTGAGTTCAAGGATGACCAAGGATTTACCGTCGATGACACTCCTTTTCAAACTCTGATCCTGAGTGAAAACGAACAGAAGACCATCCGATTCGTTTCGATGAACAACAAAGCCAAGAAGTTCACTGTTCGGGTGCAACAGGCTCGTTGATCGTCACCTAAATACGACCTCGGCTGATCTGTCCAATTGTAATATGAAGACTAACGCTTTTGCTTGGATCATTATGTTGGTTTCGGTCACGTTCGGACACGCGCAAAACGGTCGTCAGCCTAAGCCGGCTCCTCCCGCGCCGCCTCCGCCTCCGCCTGTTTCTGCCGCGCAGCTGGGGCCCAGCCCTTCGGAGAGATTTGTCTATGATCAAAAGCCGGTGGGCGGTCGGCCCGCTTTGGTGACGCCAGAGCAGGCTCAGACCATCATCAACCGGTTCAAAGAAGCTTACCCGAAGATGGGTAATCCACGGATATTGATCTATGTGAACCGCGAGTTGGTGGACGAACAGTCGGGACTAAAGTTATCGGCGCGCAGTCAGCAGACAGAATCGATCCGCACCGATGCCAAGAAAGAATCTCGCTCAATCGGAACAAACGTTGCGCTCTCGGGTGGTTTAGGAGTGGTTGGGAATGTGACTGTCAACGGCAGCCTTCCGGGGCAAACTGATCGAGCCACTAATAAAAACACTTATAGCATTCGTGATCCAAAGCCGGCCACCTTGGCTGACAAGCAAACGATCCGCGATGTGGAACGTTTGTTTGGACGTCCGTTGAGGCTCGGTGGCGCAAGCTTGGTCGATCAACGTGTCGCCACGCAGTTGATCCCTGGGATGGCCTTGGACAACTTCTCTGTTCGTACGGAAGGCGAGCACGCTCGAAAGGATCGCGAGGCGCTGGCTAAGGTCGCTGACGTTGTGCTGGAGATATTGGTTTCATCGCGCAATCTCGCGGTCTCCGAGGTTTCCGGCGATAAAGTCTATGCGGTGCCGGATATTCAAGCTACGGCGATTCGCCTGAGCGATTCAAAGATCTTGGGCCAAGCGACCGCGTCTGATCTGATCGGCCATGACCGGGCTGCTGCGAGGGCGGCTCGGAGTTTCGGCGTTCGAGACATCACCGAAGCCACAGCTTTGTCGCTGATGGAAGACATGATGCAATAGAATTGAGGGGGCGAACCGCCTCGGGCGGGATTCCCCATCCCGACAAACCGGATGGCTACGGCTTCTTCGGCGTCGCGGGGTTGGCATTGGTGCCTTGTTGTGTAGCCTTGAACTGAGCGGCTTTCTGCTGGCCTTCCTTAATTTGCTCCTGCGTCATGGTGGCAGTCATTTGAAAGCGATACTTGATGGCGTTGGTGTATCCTTGGGCTGCTGCGAGGTTGATCCATTTGTAGGCCTCGACGTAGTCAATTTTAATCTCATCGCCGCTGAGATGCAGAATCCCCACGTTATATTGCGCTTCTTTGTTACCTTGTTCAGCTGCCATTTGATACCACTTCAAGCCTTCCTTGAGGTTCCTTTCCACCCCTCTGCCCGTGGCGTGCATCCAGCCCAAGAAAAGTTGGGCCGAGACGAGCCCTTGGTCCGCGGCTTTCTGGTACCACTTGGCCGCCTCTTGCAAATTCTCAGGCACGCCGCGTCCGCTAAAATAGAGCCCGCCTAGATTGTTTTGTGCGATGGGCAAGCCTTGATCCGCCGCCAGGCGAATCCATTTGACGGCTTCCATGAAGTCGTTGGTGACACCTTGGCCTGCGGCGTACATTGCGCCGAGTTGATACTGTGCCACGGCAATTCCCTTTTCCGCATCTGCCTTGACTGTTTTCAAGCTGGGCGGCCTTTGCGCATAAACGATCAGCGCAAAACAGACGCTCAATGCGAGGAAAACCTTGGTTTGAATAAAATAACGGAAAAAACGCTGAAACAAAGTCTTCATGGTTCAAGATTATTTTTTTGGCGGTGTTGTGACAATGATAAAGTCCGCTGCGGTTCGAAGCTTCAAAGCTCGCCCTTGAAGCCCTGCTGTCGCAATGCTTCGTAAAGAACCAATGCGACACAGTTGGACAGATTCAACGAGCGCGCGTTCGCGTTGAACATAGGGATTCGCACCCAGCTCCCGCGATGCTGGTTGAGCAAATGATCGGGTAATCCAGCCGTCTCTCTCCCGAAAACCAGATAATCGTCACCGGCGTAATGCACGTCGGCGTAATGTCGCGGGCCGTTTGACTCGACCATCCAGAGCCTGGCTTTGGGGTCTAGCTGGGCGGCAAAGCTGGCCCAATCTTTCCATCGAGACCATTGCACATGGTGCCAATAATCCATTCCCGCGCGCTTCAGTTGTTTGTCATCCAGTCTGAATCCGAGCGGTTCGATCAAGTGCAAGCGCGAGTCCGTGGCAGCACACAAACGCGCGACATTGCCAGTGTTCGGCGGAATCTCGGGCTCAACTAAAACGATGTTCATGGTCTGGGGTCTGAACTCCAAAGTCCAAGAAGAATAATTGAACGTTAGCAATCTGGCTTCTTACTTTAAACTCGGGACTTGGAACTCTAGCCGTCTTTCGGCTTTCGTTTGTAAAAAACTTTCCATAGGACGAGTCCGTGCGCGGGAGCAGTCATCCCGGCGTTACGGCGGTCTTTGCTGGCCAGCATGCGCTCGATATCGGTGGGGGCGAACTTCCCTTGCCCGACTTGGATCAACGTCCCGACCATGCCGCGGCACATTTTGTAAAGGAACCCATCGCCTTCGATTATAAACGTCAAGAGTTGACCGCTCCGTTTCACGTCACAGCGCGTCAATGTGCGGACCGTCGATGTCATCTTATAATTCCGTGTTCCGGCAAATGACTCGAAATCGCGCTTGCCCAAAAGACATTGCGCAGCCAGGCGCATGGCCGAGAAGTCGAGCTGCTTTGGAACCAACCAGGCTTGATGGCGGAGCAGGGGATTTAGGGCATGATGATTCCAAACGAAGTAACGGTACTGTTTTCCGGTGGCATCGAAACGCGCGTGGAACTCCTTGCGGCAGCGCTTTGCCGCAACGATGCGGATGTCTTCTGGTAAAAAGGCATTCACCGCCAACGGCAATTTTGCCGCCGTCATCTTGAATTCGTTCCGTGGGATCTCGACATGGGCGGCCATTCCGAGAGCATGCACGCCTGTATCCGTCCGGCTCGAGCTGTGAATTCGTTTCACGCTCGGAAACAATTTGCCCAACGCTTCTTCAATCCGTTGTTGAACTCCGATCCCCGTAGTCTGAATTTGCCAGCCGGCGTAATTCGTGCCATCGTAAGCGATGATGAGTTTGATCTTGATCGGTTCCACGATTCGAACCAGGGGCGTTCGGTGCTTCTCAGGATTGCACAGAGTTATCCAGATAACTTTGCAGCAAAATTGCGGCTGCTGCCTTGTCCACCTTTTCTTTCCGCTGCTGACGGCGGACATCCGCCTGGATCAAAAGCCGGTTGGCCTGGGCAGAGGTGAGCCGTTCGTCCCAGGTTTTTATTGGAGTAACGAGCGTCTCTTTCAAGACCGCCACGAACTGCTGAACCTTTTGGGCCGCCGGACCGTAACTGCCATCCATGTTCCGAGGCATGCCGACCAAGATCAACCCGACTTGTTTCTCCTGGATGATCTGATTCAGACGATCCATAAATCCGGAGAATGGTTCTGCCGGAATAAATTCGAGTGGATGTGCGATCATTCCCAGCTCATCGCTGAGGGCAATACCCATCCGCTTGGTGCCGTGATCGATTGCCATTACGCGCATTGAAGATGAAATTCAGTTTGCCCGCAACGTCGCCATGACCTTGGCTGCCGCCCTGACGGTTCTGTCGATGTCCTCGCCGGTGTGGGCTAGCGACAGAAAGCCGGCTTCAAATTGTGATGGAGCCAAATAAATGCCCTCGGCTAACATGCCGTGAAAAAACTTGGCGAATAGCGCGCGATCGCAGTGCATTGCATCCGATAAACTGTGCACTGGTTGCTTGGTGAAATAACTGCAGAACATCGAGCCAATCCGGTTAAACTGAACAGGAACATTCGCCGCTTTGGCGGCCTCGCGCATTCCGGATTCGAGTTGCTTTCCTGATTCTTCCAATCGGGCGTAGCCATCGCGCAGAGCCAGTTCTTCCAGGGCGGCAATTCCAGCCGCCATCGCCAGAGGATTTCCGCTGAGTGTGCCAGCCTGATAAACCGGACCAAGCGGGGCCAAGCAATCCATGATTTCAGCTCGCCCGCCAAAAGCGCCCACGGGCAATCCGCCGCCGATGATTTTGCCAAAACAGCTCAAATCAGGCTTAATGCCGAACCGTTCCTGCGCTCCTCCCAAAGCGAGCCGAAAGCCGGTCATCACCTCGTCGAAAATCAACAAAGCTCCATCGTCTTTCGTCATCGCTCGCAACGACTCCAAGTAGCCCGCCTTTGGCAAATAGACTCCTGCGTTGCCCGGAACAGGTTCGAGAATGATTCCTGCAATGTCGCCGAGGTTGGCTTTCAATGCATTTCGCACCGCCTCAAGATCATTGAACGGGAGAACGACAGTATGTTGGGTGAAGGCTGCGGGAACGCCCATGCTGTCGGGATGCCCGAACGTCAACGCGCCCGAGCCCGCTTTCACCAACAGCGAATCGCAATGGCCATGATAGCAGCCTTCAAACTTGATGATCTTGTCTCGTTTGGTGAAACCGCGCGCCAGGCGGATCGCGGACATTGTGGCTTCCGTTCCGGAATTGCACATTCTGACCTTCTCGACGCTGGGCACCGCTGAGCAAATCAATTTGGCCATCGTAACTTCGAGCGGATTGGGAATTCCGAAGCTCGTCCCTCGCTCCGCCGTTCGCTGGATCGCCTGAATGATCTTGGGGTGCGCATGCCCAAGAATTGCCGGGCCCCATGTGCCCACATAGTCGACATACTCATTGCCATCGACATCGGTGACGCGAGCGCCTTTGGCTTGATCGACAAAAAACGGCTTGCCGCCGACCGCGCGAAACGCCCGGACAGGCGAGTTAACGCCGCCGGGAATATACTTCAAAGCTTCGGTGAACAGCTCTTCTGATCTGCTATGAGATATCATGGTTGATTAATTCTCCCGTTTCCGAAAGTAAGTTTCAGCCAACGTTCCATCTTCCGCGCTTTCAACTGTTCTGACGCCGATCCTATTCCGCTCGAACCTTCCTTGTCGAGCGGCTAGTTCGGAACTTCCCACAAAAGGTGGAGCTCGGAATTTCACGGGCTTTTAGCGGCCTGCGATTGAGGTAAAAATCTACTTGAGTTCTAGTTGAATACAGGCAGGCTTTGACGGTTCCTTCCTGAATTGGCATTGATGGTTGCCGACCGGTGCTGTCCGCCAGTTGAGCGAGAAACCTGTCGATGGTTTCGGATGCTTGTCAGAGGAATTGAAGATTTCGGGTTTTGGGGTCAGAGGCCAGAGCGTCGAGACTGAATACGCGGTTTCTGTGTGTAAAGAGTATGCATTACGAACATTCATCAGAACCGCTGCGTATTCTTCATTTGGAGGATGATCAACGCGACGCGGACCTGCTCTATGAGCGGCTTGCTCATGACGGGATTCCCCATATTCCTGACAGGGTTCACACAAAAGAGGCTTTTCAAAGTGCGCTTGAGCATGGTTCTCACGATCTGATTCTTGCTGAGATCGAGTTGGTTCAGTTCGATGGTCTGTCTGCGCTGAAGCTGGCCAAGGACTTGCGGCCCGAGTTGCCATTCATCTTTGTCACACGCGTTCCTGATGAGAAAAAGGAGATTGAGGCGTTGACGAATGGTGCCACCGATTACCTGCTCAAGAACCGACTTAACCGACTAAGCTTCACCATCCGTCGGGCTGTCGCTGAGGCGCGAGAACCAAGTCTGCGAACACTCGGTCACGACATGGAAGGTTTGGTGGAATTGGTGGAATCTTTTGAGAGTGCTCATGATGCGGTTGTTTTGCAGGACTTGGAGGACCGGATACTCTTCTGGAATACGGGGGCGGAACGATTGTATGGCTGGCAAAGATCAGAGGTCTTGGGAAAGAGGATGCCTGAGATTTTTCAGAAAAACGAGGGGCTGTATCTGAGCGCTAAGCAAGAAGTCATGCAACGGGGGGAATGGAAAAGCGAATTGCATCAAGCAACAAAGAGTGGCCGAGAGGTTATCACCGATGCTTGCTGGACCTTGCTAAGGAATAAAGGGGGAAAGCCGAGGTCGATCTTGGCCAAGAATTCCGACATCACTGACAAGCGGAAGACGGAGAGCCGGTCCTTGCGGAATCAAAGGATGGAGGCTATCGGGATTTTGACCGGTGGGATCGCGCATAACTTGAACAATATTTTAGCGCCAGTGATGTTGTCCGCTTCACTGCTCCGATCGTCCGATCAGGGGAGTACAGAATTTGAGGATTTGCTCAAGACTATCGAGGATAACATTCAGCGCGGGGCGGATTTGATTAAGCAGCTTCTGGCCTTTTGCCGCGGAGCTGAAGGAAAGCATTCGGTCATCCGATTAAATCATTTGATCGGCAAAATAGGCGGCTTGGCCCAGCAGACGTTCCCAAGGAACATCAACATTATCACTGAGATTTCAGATGACCTTTGGGCTATCAAAGGTGAAGCGACTCAGATCGACCAGGTCCTGCTCAACTTATGCTTGAACGCGCGGGACGCCATGCCTGAAGGAGGCTACCTGTCGATTAGGGCTGAGAATATAAAGCTCGACCCATCCAATGCCGAATTGGATGCCGAGGCAAAGCCTGGCCCTTATGTTCATGTGGTGGTCACAGATACCGGGTGCGGAATACCGAAAGACATCGTTGATAAGATCTTTGAGCCGTTCTTCACGACCAAAGAGCCGGGGAAAGGAACCGGGCTCGGTTTATCCACGACGCTAGGGATTGTCCGAGCGCATCAAGGCCTGTTGCATGTGCATAGCGAAGAGGAGAAAGGGAGCACCTTCGAAATCTATTTCCCAGGCTTGCCTGACGCGCCCAACGGAAGAGAAAAAGAAACCGCAGGCGCAAGTCCGGTGGGACGAGGGCAAACTATTCTTTTGGTCGATGACGAACCAGGTATCTTGAACATGGCGCAAAAGATCCTGAGAATGAGCGGGTACGTTACCTTGACGGCTAGGGACGGAAGCGAAGCGATCAGTCTGTTTGTCCAAAGCCGCGGAAGCATCGATCTCGTGATCAGCGATATCGTAATGCCCTCCATGGATGGTGTCACTCTCCTGGGACTGATCAGAAAGATAGATTCCGGCGTCAGGTTGATCGCGTCGAGTGGCTTCAAAGAGGGGGTCGGTGCCGATAAACTCGCTCAATTGGATCGGTTGGGAGTCAGTTGCATGTTGGAGAAGCCTTACACACTCGACAGGCTATTGACGACGATCGTTAAAGCGCTTGACGAACACCAGTCGCTCAGTGGCTCGGTGGGCAAGAGGGACACCTCAAAAATCAAGACCTAATCGCGCGTGTGGGCCGAGAAGTCTCTGAAAATTCAATACCATATTATTCTATCCTAGGCGGTGCATGGACAACATCTTGAGCATATCTGTTGAATCGGACAACTCGGCGCATCGGTCATGTGTCGATCGTGTGAATGAACTGCTGAAAAACAAATCGGCCATCCCGACTTTCTCTCAGGCGGCGGTAAAGCTATGTGCCCTGGCGCAGAAGGAGGACGCCAGCATTGATGAGTTTACTCACGTGGTGTCGCTCGATCCGGGTTTAGCGGCTCGTTGTCTGTACGTGGCAAGTTCCATAGGATTTGCGGCCCGTCCCATTGAGAACATTCAGCAAGCATTGATGCTGGTGGGCGTCCGGCAAATCCGGCGTATCGCTTTCACTGTGGCTGTCATCGGCGCTTTTTCGGGTTTCAGCGCAAGAATCGATTGGAAGAAATTCTGGTTCCACAATGTCTTGGTGGCGCGCTTAACCGAAGATATTGCGAAGCGTTATCGCGAGGTTACTGGAATGGAGTACTTAGCGGGCCTCCTACATGACATCGGCAAAGTGATTGTGGAACATTATTTCCCCAAAGAATTTGAGCACGTCATCGTGGGCGCTATTGAGAAGCAATGCAATCACGCGCAGATGGAAAAATCCATCTTGGGCGTGGACCACGCGCAGATCGGCGCAGCGATGTGCCAGTCGATGCAAATCCACCCGCACATCCAGCGAGCGGTTCGCTTTCACCATGAACCGATGAGCCCGGCTCACGCTTCGGATCCGGATGGAGATCTCGGGTTCTTAGCGACGTGCGTTTGCGCTGCTGATCAAGTGGCAAACAAGGTGATCATGCGGCGGAAGGAACCTATCCAGCCGGTTTCCCTGGCTGAATTCGCCCCGAAAGGGAGCTTCATGCATCAGCAACAAAATGCTCTTTCTCTCCCCTTGGACGTGCAAAAGGAAGTCGCAAAAACCGAAGGAGATCTAGCAGGATTGCTGTAGTGGAGCATTGACGCACTCACATGGCGCGGGTCGTTATCGAAAATCTTTCCAAGGTCTTCAAGACCTCGACGAAGGGAGATATTTGGGCAGTCAAAGAGGTTGATCTTGTGGTTGAAGATCAAGAGTTTCTTGTCCTGGTAGGTCCGTCCGGCTGCGGGAAATCAACTTTGTTGCGAATGATCGCTGGTCTGGAGGATGTTTCTCAGGGCGCGATTTCTGTTGATGGCGTTCGTATGAACGAGGTTCCTCCCGGGGACCGTGATGTCGCCATGGTTTTCCAGAACTACGCTCTTTATCCGCACATGACCACGTATGAGAACATTGCTTTTGGACTCAAGCTGCGAAGGTTCTCCAAGCCGGAAATTGACACGCGTGTTCGGGAGACTGCGGAACTCCTGAGTCTTAGTTCGGTTCTGGACCGTTTGCCAAACACGCTTTCGGGCGGTCAACGTCAGCGGGTCGCAGTAGGTCGCGCGATCGTTCGCAAGCCCAAAGTATTTCTATTCGATGAGCCGCTTTCGAACCTCGATGCCCCGATGCGTGCTCAGATGCGCCGGGAACTCTCGAAGCTGCACGCCCGCTTGGCATCCACGATGATTCTGGTGACGCACGATCAGGTCGAAGCGATGACGATGGGAGATCGAGTTGCCGTCATGAAGGAAGGTGTCGTTCAGCAAGTCGCTGCCCCGATTACTCTCTACAATAAGCCCGTGAATAGGTTTGTAGCTGAGTTCATCGGTTCGCCACCGATGAATCTTTTCCGAGGAGTGCTGCGTTCAGAAGGGTCCACGGTTTATTTTCATGAGCAATCCGAGCACGACCACTTGCCGCCTGGGCGTTTGAGCGTTCGGTTGGACGATCGGATGTCATCCTCACTGACGGGTTACGACGGGAGTCTGATCGTGTTTGGGATTCGCTCTGAAGATATCTTAGTCAACCAGCCGACAGCGAGTGGTGCGGCTATCCAAAGAACCGCAGAATGTGTCGTCGAGTCAATTGAGCCGATGGGCTCGGAAACTTATTTGTCGGTCACGACCGGTGTGCATTCTTTCATCGTCCGTGTCTCGGCGAATTTTCGGACGGCATTGCAGCAAAGAATTTCTCTCACGTTCGATATGACCAAGGCGCACTTTTTCGATCCGGCAACCGAGGGAGCATTGAATCCCAGTTGAGTTCCAGGCTTTTGATAGCGAGGATGAATTCATGACTTCACTTGCGTTACGCGAATTTCACAGCGTTTTCGGTGCTCAATTTACGGAGTTAAACGGCCAGGAAGCTGTCGCGCAGTACGGCGACACACTCAACGAGCACGCTGTTTTGAAACAAGCGGCTGGCGTGATGGACCTGAGCTGTCGCGGGCGGCTTTGTCTCACCGGATCAGATCGCAAGCGGTTTCTCAATGGGCAGGTCACGAACAATGTCCACGACTTGAAGGCGGGCGAAGGCTGTTACGCGGCGCTTGTCACGGCGAAAGGGAAGATGCTCAGCGATTTGAACATTTATCTCCTCGAAGACGAAATCCTCCTGGACTTCGAGCCAGGCTATGGAGAGGCCATTGCACGCCGCCTGGAAAAATACATCATCGCCGATGACGTCCAGATCATTGATGTCGCCTCGCATTACGGGTTGCTCAGTGTTCAAGGGCCGAGGGCAGGGGAGATCATTCGCCACTTGGACTGGGGAGTCGAGGTTCCGCCAAGCCTAATGAGCTTTGCCATCAAGAAAGATGCGGTTCTCGGTGAGATCTACTTGATGAACCAGCGGCGCACTGGAACAAGTGGCTACGATGTGTTCGCGCCGGTCAGTGCGGTTCGAGCCGTTGCGGATCAGTTGATGACAGCGGCAAAATCTGTGGGAGGAATTCTGTGTGGCTGGCAAGCGCTCGAGATGGCCAGAATTGAGGCGGGGATTCCCCGGTTTGGCGTGGACATGGATGAATCCAACTTGCCTCCTGAAACCGGATTGGAAGCGCGGGCCATCAGCTATAGCAAAGGCTGCTACATCGGCCAGGAAGTTATCGCCCGCATTCGCACTTATGGGCAAGTTGCCAAAGCCCTGCGTGGTTTGCGTTTAGCAGATGATCTAAAACAGTTGCCACTCAATGGCGACAAGCTTTTCAAAGATGGCAAGGAAGTCGGCTATATCACAAGCGCTCTGGCTTCACCCACAGTTCACGCTAATATCGCTTTGGGATATGTTCGGCGTGGGGCAAATCAGATTGGAACCGAGTTGAGATTACATGCCGCAGATGGCGAAACTGTGGTCAGGGTGGCACCGTTGCCTTTCACCGCTGACCCACAGTAAACTTAGAGAGGTGCCGTTGGGCCACGCGATGCTCAATTCTTTTTGGAGAGTTTTTCGAAATCGGTTTGGTCACCTTTGAAGGCTTTCGCTTTCTCGCCAATTCGAAGAATTTTGACGGCTTTAATGGAGTCGTCTTTTTCTATCCTGTTCACCACATCCTGGCCCTGCACGACGTGACCGAAGACGCTGTGCTTGCCATCCAACCAAGGCGTCTCCTTGTGAGTGATGAAGAATTGGCTGCCATTGCTGCCGGGGCCTGAGTTGGCCATGGAAAAAATTCCCGGCCGATCGTGTTTCAATGTTGGGTGAAATTCATCGCGGAATTTGTAGCCAGGATCCCCTCGGCCCGAACCCTGAGGGCAACCGCCCTGGATCATGAAATTGGGGATTACTCGATGGAAGATCAGTCCATCGTAGAACGGTTTGCCTTGTGACTTGGGCGGTTCGCCGGAAGTTTTGGAATAATTTTTTGTCCCTTCAGCCAGTCCGACAAAATTCGCGACGGTCAGAGGTGTCTTTTCAAATTCCAACTCGAGAACGATCTTTCCTTTGGATGTGTCGAATTCAGCATACACGCCATCTTTCAATTTCGTTTCTGCATCGGCGGCCAGCACGGCCCACGGAGACGAGGCAAGCAACCCAAGAACCAACGTTGTGAGAAAATGTTTTCTTAACATAGTTCGAGTATGAAACTGGATTTTTGTCCGGAGCAAAAGAACTTTTTTTCACGCTTGCGATAACTCGGCGTCGCTATTAACTTGCCCGCGCCTGTGAGCTTGTTATTAAAGCCTGCTGCCAGGAATGATTTGCCAATTGCCGGTGCGAGATCGTTTGTAATACCAAGGCTCGAGCCTGATTGGCGATCAGCCTTTGATAACCTTAACCTTTGAACGAGTGAACGATATTGATACTAACGAAGTTGGGGTCATTAAAACCACTCAGGGGGAGATGGTTGTCGAATTTTGGCCGGATGTAGCTCCAAAAACAGTCGAGAACTTTAAGAAGTTGGCTCAAGAGGGATTTTACGATGGGACAGCTTTCCACCGAATTGTGAAGGGTTTCATGATTCAAGGCGGTGATCCACTCAGCAAGAAAGATGACTCAATGGTCGGCACGGGCGGCCCCGGCTATAAACTCAAAGCCGAGTTTAATAGCAAATCTCACGTGCGAGGTGTTCTCTCCATGGCCCGGTCTCAAGATCCGGATTCCGCCGGAAGCCAGTTTTTTATTTGTCTCGGGGATGCTAAATTTCTCGATCGCCAGTACACGGCATTCGCCCAAGTAATCAAGGGAGATGGTGTCTTGGGAAAAATCGGCGACACAACGACGACCTCCGGTTCGGGTGGGGAAAAGAGCCAGCCGACGGTTCGAGTGGGTGTTGAGAGCGTCAAAATCGTCCCTGCTGATTCCGTAAAATAGTAGAGCATGTCTGCGGCTTCGAACGCCGCGAGAGATTCAGCCGAGAGTCAGGGGGCTCTAAGCTCACTTCTTTTTTACAGGCTTGGCTGGAGCGGTTACGGGCTTTTCGTCTTTCTGAGGCGCTTTTGGCGGCGCGATGGAGGTTTTGTCCTCCTTCGGTTCGGATGTGAAGAATCCAGCCGGTGCGGTGATGTTAAGTTGTGCTAAGACTTCGTCCGTAAGATCGTTCTGCCCGGCGGAGTAGAGGATGACTGGTGTCTGAAAAAAGGCGAGCGCCGAAGAATCGAACACAAATGTGTAGCTGCCCCCTTTGGCTTTGGTGTTGATCACGTCTTGAATTTCTTTAAGGATGTTCTCACGCATTCGTGCCTTTTGCTCCAGAATGTTGGTTTCGGCTTGCTTCCTATACTGAGTCACGCTTTGTTCGATTTCTTTCAGTTCGGATACTTTACTCTCGGCGGTTTTTCGCCGTTTCTCGCGTTCATCCGCAGAAACTGCCTGATCATTCGCGCTCTCGATCAGTTTGTTATATTCCTGCTGTTTTTTCCTGTACTCATCGACATAGCCGGCGAGGACTTTATCTGCGTCGGCACCGCTGCCTTGCAGGAGTGTGTCCGCCTGTTTGGTTTTATAATAGCCGTCGAAAACTTTCTTAAGATCGATCGTGGCAATTTTTGGCTGAGCTTGCAGCGAAGCGGCTAATGCGCACAAGGCAAACAGGGCTGTGGCAGCTCCGGAGATTCTCTTAGAAAAGGAAAATATTCTCATTTGTTATTAAAATTTAATAGTCGGCTGTGTAACTGACGCTGAATTGGAAGCGGCCGCGGCCACTGATAAAGTCATCATGTGAAATCGGAATGCCATAGTCCAGCCGCAATGGCCCCAACCTTGGGATGTTAAGCCGGAATCCCAAGCCCCAGTTATCACTGTAAAACTTCTGACCACTGGTGCGGCCGAAGCTAAAGGAGTTTTCATACACATTACCGATGTCATAGAACAGCGCAAAGCGCAACCGCTCAACGATCGGTAGGCTATATTCAACAGAGCCGAACCAATACGTTTCGCCGCCTACCGGCTCGTTATCTCCCTGGGGTCCCACTTCCCTAGGCCCAATATCACGGTACTTGTAACCGCGAAGTGAACCAACGCCACCCAGAAAAAAGCGGTCGAAAAGCGGCACGCGATCTGAGCCGCTGTATGTTTCGACAACACCAACTCGTCCGCGCATCTCCCAGACATGGTTCTCGAAGAAACCAGGGAAATACCAGGACGACCTGAGTTCAAATTTATAGAAATCCGTTTCGCCACCGAACGGACCGCCAGCGAGTTCGCTGAGCACTTCTGAACGCTGACCTCTGTTGGGCAGTTGAACATTGTTTCGAGTGTCGTATGCGAGAGAGGCTCCTACCTTTGATACTAATCGATTGGCCGGTTCCTTCTGAATGACTAACGGCGCTCGCCCATCCACATTATCTATGCCGATGTTCTCAATTGTATAACTGACGCTGCCGATCAAGAACTCGCTGCCTAAAGCCTTCCGCAGCCCGAGACGCACACCGGTTTGTCGGATGTCGTACAAGTCGCTGTAAAAGTTCAGCTCGCGGTGGTACAAATCAGTCTCGAAGGCCAATCTGCGTCCTAAAAACCACGGCTCGATGAAGGAGATTTGGAAATCTTTTCGTCGAGTTCCCAGTTGCACATGAATCCGAAATTTTTGCCCGCCGCCTCTGAATGTTGGCGGATTAAAGAGATCGAAGTTCCCTTCGCGGAATCCGACAAACCCTACCAGGTTGTCCACCGAACTGAATCCCGCCCCAAGCTCGATATTGCCAGTGCTCGCCTCCTCCACATCAACAACCAGGTTCTTGCGATTGGGGATGTCAGTGGGATCCACTTCGGTTTCCACTTTTTCGAAGAAACCCATCTGCTCCAAACGGCTTTTGCTCCGCTTCACTCGGACCATGTCGAAAACCTCGCCGGGTGCCACGGCTAATTCGCGGCGGATGACCTTGTCTTTTGTTTTTGTGTTGCCCTTGATTTCAATCTTCTCGATGAAGGATTTCCCTTTGTCTTCGTCCCGGATTTCGTAAACGAGATCCATCGTTCCGCTTTCCGTGTTCGGATTCTTGATGGCTCGGACCCACGTGTCAATATAGCCTCGGCTGCCGTAAAAATCCCGAATCGCCTCGATATCAGCTTCAAGCCCTTTCGGGGTAAACACCTTCCCGACTCCCATTCTCACACCCTTGCTGTTCTTGTCGCCTTTCATGATATCTTCGTCAGGGAAGAGGGAATTTTCTTTGATGTCCACCGCCCCCACTTTGTACTGGTGCCCTTCGGAGATTTGAAAGCGAATCGTCAGGTGTTTAGGGTCGCTGTAGTCGAACTGAACATCTTTGATTTCAAAGTCGATATACCCTTCGTTCCGATAAAAGCTGGCGAGCTTCTCCTTATCGTCCTCAAATTGTTCATCCTTCAGAACTCCACTGCCGGTGATCCACGAGAACATCCAGTGTCGGCGGGTCTTAATGACTTTCCGGAGTTTCTTTTGCGGAAAGGCTTTTGCTCCCACAAACTCCACGCCCTCGATCCTCACCTTGGGACTCTCAGTGATTTCGAAGGTGACCGTCCCACGGCCGGACGCTTCGACGATGTTCGGCTTGGCTTCAACCTTGGTCCGTTGATACCCAGCTTTCTGATACAGTTTCTGGATCTCCTGGGAATCAGAAAATAGTTTGCGGTCATCCAGCGGCTCGCCAGTCTTCGAAGTCACCTTCTTAAGCAATTTGGAGCTCTTATATTTCTTGTTTCCCTCGAAGCGGATGTCGGCGAGGATTGGTTTCCCTTGCACGAAGTAAATCAGGTTAATGCCTGTTGCCGTCCTATCCATCGCAAACCGGATGTTATAAAATAGCCCCGTCGAATAGAGGATTTTGACGTCGTCTTCGACGCTATTGGGAGTGTAGGTGTCGCCGACTTTTACCCGGAGATTGGCTCTAATCAGCTCATCGCTCGCAGCGGGAGGGCCCACGTGACGGATCTCGACAGTCTGAACTGTTTCCGCAGAGATATTTGGCAGCCAACAAAGAAAAAGAGCCCAAACAGGCCAGCACCGGCGAAGCAAGGATGTGATCATTTAATTTTCCCGAGGCAGATCGTCGGCGCTGATTTTTGCCGCGCTTTCAAAACGAGTATAGGCTTTCAAAAACGTCAAATTCACATCTCCGGTTGGCCCGTTTCGCTGTTTGGCAATGTATAAATTGACGGGCACGGCTTCCTGTTCCTGCGTGCCCCCATCTTCTTCATCGCCGCTCTGGGCCTTGTAAAGGAGACCCACGAGATCGGCATCTTGTTCAATCGCGCCGGACTCGCGCAAGTCCGACAAGCGCGGCTTCCGGTTTTTATCCTTTTCCAATTCGCGGTTCAACTGACTCAGCACGATCACGGGAACATTGAGTTCTTTAGCCAACGCTTTGATGCCGTTGGAAATATCCGCAATTTCCTGCTGCCTATTTTCGGCTCGCCGCGAAGTAGAATTGAGCAGTTGTAAGTAGTCAATCACAAAGAGCTTAATCCCGTATTGCTGGAACATCCGTCGAGCTTTGGCTCGGAGCTGCAAGATCGATAGGCCTGAGCTGTCATCGATGAAAAGCGCGGCGTTGGCGAGCTTTCCGGCGGAACCGGTCAGCTTGGGGAAATCTCTTTCAGCTAAGAAGCCGTCGCGGATATTCCGGAGGTTCACTCGTGAACGAGAACAGAGCATCCGCAACACAAGGGCTTCGGCTGTCATTTCCAGGCTGAACACTCCGACAGGCAACTTAGCTTCGAGCGACACGTGCTCGGCGATGTTCATGGCCAAGCTCGTTTTTCCCATGCTCGGCCGAGCAGCGATGACGATCATTTCACCCCCGTGCAGACCGCTGGTCATCTTGTCGAAGTCTGGAAAGCCTGTGGCAATTCCCGTGAGCATCCCTTGCCGCTGGTGAAACTCCTCGATGGTATTGATCGCTTTGTGGACGAGATCTTTGATCGTTCTGGAAGTGGCCTCCACACGCTCTTCGCTTATCTTGAGAACATCACGCTCCACTTCATCCAGCAGCGAATCAATCTCCCCTTCATGCCCATAGACACGGGAGACGACAGACGTGCAAGTCTGAATCATCTTCCGCAGCAGGTATTTCTCCCGCACGATCTCCAAATAATATTCGAGGTTTGCGGCAGACGGGACGCAATCGACCAGCAATGAAAGGTAGGCGAGGCCGCCGACGGCTTCGAGTTGGTTACTATCTTTGAGGCGCTGGTGGAGGGTGATCAGATCGATCGCTTCTTTCTGGTCGTACATCTCAGCCAAAACCTGGAAGAGATACTGATGGCGCAGATCGTAAAAAACTTCACTGCCTCGTTTGAATTTCTCGATGCAAATCCCCATGCACTCGGAAGGCGAGAGCAACACGCA
>SIBE01000075.1 GCA_009695265.1 Pedosphaera sp.
TCGTGCTCCACCTTGAACCGCACTGTCCTCGCTCCACCGGAAATTGAAGGAGCTACGTTTGTCGGAAACAAAACCTGCGCTGATTGCCACACCAACATCACGCGCATTTTTCCCGCAAGTCCACACGGTCGGTTTTACAAAGAGGATTTGAAATTGGCGGGGAGCGCCGGTTGTGAGTCGTGTCACGGGCCCGGAAGCAAACATGTAGCGGCGGGCGGAGGCAGGGGCAAGTTCATCGTCAATCCACGGCAGGATCCGGCAAGCTGTTATCAATGTCATCTGGAGGTCCACGCGGAATTCAATCTGCCGAGTCATCACCCGGTGATCGAATCGCGGATGAACTGTGTCCAATGCCACGATCCACATGGCCGCGACATCATGAAGCCGTCGAGCGGCCTGGCGATGGCCCGCCTGAACGAATCGTGCGCCCAGTGTCATCGGGAGCAGTCCAGGCCGGTGGTGTTCGAGCACGAGGCCATGCGCGAAGGCTGCACGATCTGTCATCAGCCCCACGGCTCGATCAATCGGAAATTGTTGGTTCAAAGCGATAACAACCTCTGCTTGAAATGTCATTCGCAGCTCCAGGTTTCTGGCGGCCAGATCGCCATCGGCAAGACGGACCACAGCAGTTTTATCCGTGGACGAACCTGCTGGGCTGCAGGTTGCCATACCGCTGTCCATGGATCCAACGTCAGCGCGCGTCTCCATTACTAATCAACTCCCGTGAGAAGAGAGAGATACCGAGGCCAGATGTTTCTCGGCGTAGCGACGCCTGTCATGGCGCTGCCTCACCTGTTGTTGGCGTTGGTGATGGCCGCGCTCTCGGCGGTGGCGGCCGATGTTGATGAATCCAAGCTGCCTCCTCCTGCTTCCGTTCAAATTGAATTCGACCGTGACATTAAGCCGATTTTTGAAAAAGCCTGCTTCCGATGCCACGGACCAGAACGGCCCAAGAGCAGCTTTCGGTTGGATAAGCGAGAGTTGGCACTGAAAGGTGGAGAGCACGGCGTTGATATCATTCCCGGTCAAAGCGCCAAGAGCCCGCTCGTTCATTACGTCGCACGACTGGTGGAGGACATGGAAATGCCTCCAGAAGGGAAAGTTGATCCGTTGACCCAGGAACAGATCGCGCTGGTGCGAGCCTGGATTGATCAGGGGGTTAAGTGGTCTGAGAATCCCTCGGGCCCCGAGACCAAGATTCGGTTTGTGGCGACTCCGACGATCCGATGGATCAGTGTCAGCGGAGACAGGCGGCAATTCCGCGAGCACTCGTGGGTTCAGGATGAGTGGTCGGGAGGTTTTCAGGACTTCCGTTTCGAGGAGAATCTCGGTGAAGGTGAAAAATTCATTGCAGAAGGCAGGACATTTTTCGGAGCGCACGATTATCAGCTCAAGATGAGTCTGGAGAAAAAGGAAGTCGGCTTCAGCAGGTTCGGCTTCGAACAGTACCGACGTTACTACGATGACACCGGCGGATATTATGCGCCTTTTGCGACGAATTCCTTCAGTCTGAATCGAGACCTCTTCGTCGATATTGGCCGCGCATGGTTCGAGATGGGCCTCACCTTGCCGAGGTGGCCGCGCATGGTGCTTGGCTATGAATATCAATACAAAGACGGCTCCAAGTCCACGCTCCAGTGGAGTGATGTCACGGCCGACCGAAGAAATCCCGAATCGACTCGCGCGATTTTTCCGGCGTTTAAAGAGATCGATGAAAAAGTCCATGTGCTGAAGTTAGATGTAGGCCACGAGATCGGTGGGGTCTTGGTGGAAGATAGTTTTCGTGGCGAATTTTACGATCTGGCAACGCGCCGCGTCAATCGGTTTGCATTTGTGCTCGGTGCTCCGGTGCCCAACCGGGCTGTTCGCTATGATGAAAGCCATGAACACTTCCAAGCGGTCAATAGCCTCCGGTTGGAGAAGCAACTGCGGGACTGGCTCTTTGTATCGGGTGGTTATCTCTTCTCCAAGCTCGATGGAGACGCCGCTTTCAACCTCGCGGGTTTTGTTCCTTCGGATCCTTCGGTTCTCTTGTTTGCCGGTGATACAAGCAACCGAATCTTGCTTGAACGCCGATCTCACATTTTCAACGGCAATGCACTGCTCGGACCATGGGAGGGTTTGAGTTTCTTCGCCGGGGTTCAAAACGAATGGACGCGGGAAGAGGGCTTGGGAAGCACCGTGGATTCAGATATTGCCAGGGCGTTTTCATCCGATCGCGACAAAATGGTGGTCGAAGAAAACTTTGGGCTGCGGTACACCAAGATTCCATTCACGGTTCTCTACGCCGATACGCGGTTCCAACAGGAACGCATCGATCATTTTGAGCAGCAGTTTATCGATGATGATTTCGACAACGATCAGGACTTTCTTCGTGATACCGACGCATCGAGTGATCTAAAGGAGTATCGGACCGGCCTGAGTGTTTCGCCGTGGCGTCGCGCTTCTTTTCACGCGAGCTTCCGGCATCGGCTTAAGCAAAATGATTTCGACCATTTAAAGGATTTCGACGCCTCGGATTTCCCCGGAAGCGGCTACCCGGCTTTCATACGCGCCCGTGACGTCGAGAGCGATGACGTCGAGGCAAAGGTGGTCACGCACTGGGTACCATGGCTGAAAACCACATTGAAGTATCAGCTTGTCGCCACGGATTACACCACAGTGACCGATCCAAACCGAGTCAGTTTGTTTGTTCCGATTGCAAGGGATGTTGATTTGCCGGGCGGGAGTATTCTGGCCGGAGATTACGATGCTCATGTCTATAGTATGAACGCCACTTTCATCCCATGGCGGCGCCTGTATTTGTCTTCGACTTTTTCGTATAGTGATTCTCGCATCATCACTGGCGTGAACAATGGAGCCGCTCTGGTTCCCTACAGCGGCGATGTTTTCAGCGTCGTTTCCAGCGCCAATTTTGCTGTGAATCAAACGACTGACTGGCAAGCGTCTTACACGTTCTCCCGAGCTGATTATGCTCAAAAGAACGACGTGAACGGCTTTCCGTCGGGAATCGCTTACGATCGCCATGGAATAGTTACTGGAATCACCCGACGCTTTAAGAAGAACATCACCACGAATCTCCAATACGGATTCTTCAGGTATGACGAACCGACGTCGGGAGGAGTGAACAATTACACCGCTCATGCGATCCTTGCCTCGATGACCGTCCTTCTGCCTTAGGCTGCCTCAATGCTGTGTTACTTTCAGCTTCACCGATAGCAAACGCCCCACATCTTTCCGATTGCTACAACCGCAGTATCCCGCAATAAGACTTTGAACATCCTTATTTCGAGCCGCAACGCTCACAAGTGCGCTGAAATCAGCGCTCTTCTCCCTGGTGAAATTCGGTGGCTTACCTTGCGGGATTTTCCAGCCGCGCCTGAGGTGATCGAAGACGCGGACAGTTTTATTGGCAATGCCATTAAAAAAGCGGTTCAACTGGCCCATTGGATTAGATCCAACCCGCCAGCATTCGAACTATTGAGCGGCCAGAAAAACGAAACGCCATATTTCGTTCTTGCGGACGACTCAGGATTGGAAGTGGACGCGCTCCATGGGGCTCCTGGCGTTCACTCCGCGCGGTTTGCTGGCTTGGAGAGCGGTCTCGCTGGAAACTCTTCCGACGCGGCGAACAACGCCAAATTGCTCAGTTTGCTGAGAGATATCCCGAGGGAAATGAGAACGGCCCGCTTTAGATGTGTCATCGCTCTAGCTCCGGTATTGCTCCCTCCACTCGAGAATCGATCCCCGGGTTGTTACCCCACCGAGATTGAGCTTCAGGCCGAACTCTTTGACGGGACCTGCGAGGGAAGAATCGGGTTTGCGCCCAGCGGCAAAGAGGGCTTCGGCTACGATCCTCTTTTTATTCCGGAGAATTTTGAGCAAACTTTCGCGGAACTCGGGGCTGAGACAAAAAGCGACATCAGCCACCGCGCGAAAGCGTTGCTCAAGCTCCGTCAACGGCTGATCGTCTGAAGCAAAAATCCAACGGCCGTTCGCGAGCGTCTGTATGAGCTGGCGTTGGCTGGAGAAACGAGCGGCACCAGACGCCTGACAAGTTCGTCGGCTACTCGGGTTTCGCCCAATTCATTGGCGATCGTTTGGTCACTGTGGCAACCACTTTTCCCGCTGTATCCACAAGCTCAATTTCGAGGGTATCGACCTTGAAGATGTTCGTCGGGATCTTGGCCTCTCCGCTCACAGCGACCTCGATCACCTGCAAACCACGGCCAGCTTTGATGTCCTTGACCGGAGTTGAGAACCAAGTCGCGCTTGCCGGATGTTCGGCGGCGAAAAGACGCATCCGGATTTTACCGGGGCCAGCCAGGAGATTGTACTTCACGGTGACATAACCGCTATGGGGGTCGTTCTGTTTAAAATCATCTAATTCAAGCGTGCTGCCCGGCTCGGCCTGGGCTGCGGCTGGCACAGTGCCCGGCGCACGCCAAAGCAAGAGCATGGTGGTGGGGAAGAGATTGAAACGCTTGGAAGAACTGGCTTCGAGCATATAAACTAAAACCTTGTCTGTGGTAAAGCCGTTCAACCCGATCATCGCTCCAGGGGGTTGAAATTTGATGGGGAACAGAACAAAATTCCGGCGCGACTTCCCAATTTCCGCAGGCTGGCTTTGAAAATAGGCGCTCGCGGGAGGTTCATCCATTTTCGTCACATCCACACCCATCATCGGTTTGGAACCTAGATTGTCCTTATACTCGTATTCCACTCCGATGGTCATCCGAGTGCGATCCAAGCTGCGATTGACGACATCAACGTTTGTGACTTTGCTTTTTAAGCCTGTGGCTAAAGGCTCCGAGGCTGGAAGCCGTCCGGTGGAACCGGCCAGCGCGGGAACTCGATCTGCCAGTTGTTTGGCTTCGGCTTCGGCTTTAGCCTTCGCCTGCATTTCCTGGGCTGCTTTCTCTTCCGCCAGACGTCGAGCTTCCGCCTCAATCTTGACTCTCTCTTCGGCCAGGCGTTTCTCTTCGAATAGCTTCCTGCCTTCGGTCTCCGCGGCCAGCCGGGCCTTCTCGCGGGCGTCCGCTTCGGCTTTGGCCTTTTCTTCAGCCAAGCGTCTTTCTCCCGCGAGGCGAGTGGCCTCTCCCTCGGCCTTGATGCGAGCTGCTTCGCGGGCAGTCGATTCAGCCTTGGCCTTCTCCTGCGCCAGGCGGTTTTCTTCCGCTAACCGTTTGCCTTCCGCCTCGGCTTTGACGCGCGCTGCCTCTCGCAGCTTCGCCTCGGCTTTGGCTTGTGCCTCTGATTCCTGGCGCGCTTTCTCTTCAACTTCAGCCTTGAGCCGGGCGGATTCGCGCACGGTGGCCTCGGCTTGGGCTTTGGCTTCAGCGATGCGCCTTTCTTGAGCGAGTCGTTTGGCTTCGGCTTCGGCTTTCAATTGAGCCTCTCCACGCGCCTTGGCTTCCACGGCAAGCCGAGCTTTCTCCTTCGCCTCCGTTTCGGCTTTGGCTTTTTCGTCCGCGATACGCTTTGTCTCCGCGAGCCGTTTTGCTTCTGCCTCGGCTTTGAGACGAGCCGTTTCACGAGCGGCGGCGTCTGTCTTGGCTTTCTCCTCGGCTTCACGGCGTCCCTTTGCCTCCGCTTCTGCTTTTAACCGGGCTTGTTCGCGCGCCGTGGCTTCAGTTGCTGCTTTTTCTTCAGCCAGCCGCTTTTCTTCCGCTAATCGTTGCGCTTCCGCTTCAGCGCTTAACCGGGCTTGCTCCCGTGCCTTGAGATCGGCTTCCTGCCGCGCCTTATCTTCCTGAAGCCGTTGCGTCGCTGCTTCGGCCTTCAAGCGAGCTTCCTCCCGCGCTCGGGCTTCAGATTGCGCTTTTTCATCAGCTATTTTCTTTTCCTCGGCGAGTCGTTTAGCTTCGGCCTGCGCTCTCAGGCCCGCGGCTTCACGAGCCGCGGCATCGGATTTCGCTTTTTCTTCAGCAGCGCGACGAGCTTTAACTTCAGCTTCTGCTTTTAGTTGAGCTTCGGCGCGGGCCTTCATTTCTGCCTCCGCCTTCTGCCGAGCGATCTCGCGCGCTGCGGGATTCTCAGGCACGGCAAGAGTTGGAGTGACCGCGATCAGTGCCGGCTTCATGCTGGCGTTGCCCCATTTGATTGTTTTGAGAAAGGGAATGCTGCTGATGATGGCAGTGCCGGCTCGGTTCAAGACCAAGATCCGCAGACGATCGGAGGTTAATTGTGGTGGGACGCCAGGTTCGTCGTTGAAATATTTCACTTTCAGCGAGATGAGACCTTTTCCCATTCCGACGGTGACGGGGTCGGCTCCGAACCAAGCCGTGATTCCTTTCTGATCCTTCTTTTCGATGATCGGCAGAATGAGCGCGTTCTGGCCGCTGAAACCGTCGTAGGTATAGTCCATCGCGAGAACCACCTCAGTGCCATCCGCGCTTTGCTGGACGATTCTCAAATTCGCAATCCCAGTGCCTGCGGGTGATTGGAATGGGTTCTGTTGCGTAATGATCGGCTGGGCGACCAACGGGGCTAGGCTCAGTTGGAGGATGAGCACGGCGATAATTATTTCTCTAAGAAACTTCATAAGTGAGAAGTGTAAGTGTCAGCAGTTCGAATGCCGAGAGCATAGGATACTCTTATGGCGTGTCAAAGCGCATCTGACTGATCTGGCTCAACGCAAACTCGCCAATTTAGAGCTCAAAAAAAACGCCAGAGCGACTGCTTCATGAACTGTCGGAGCAAGCGTTGAATTGAGTGGCGAGCCGGAGCCACTTGAAGGGGATCGGACCGCTGCGTCATCTACGAATGTCCGTTCCTGTGGAGTTGGAGTGAGGTTTTTAGTTGTTGATTGCCCCAGCCGCGAACCACTCCTACTATCCTGCGCAGAAATTATGGCTGGACGTTTAGGCATCGACTTTGGCACGTCGAACACGGTCTTGGCGCTTTGTGATGAAGGGCGGCGCGAAGGCATCCCGGTCCATGTGCCGGACTTCGGTCATCCGTATGAAAGTGCGGGTGAACGGATCTCCGTCGTCCCATCGTTGATTCACTACACCCAGGACGGACGCCGGTGGATAGGCGAGCAAGTGCGGCAACAAGACCTTTCGTCCTCCGAACGCACCTTCAGCTTGATCAAACGTTACGTTGCCAATCGCAGTCCGGTAAACCGACGCATCGATGGCCGACAGATCTCGCACTTCGAAGCCGGTAGAGATTTCCTTTCCGCGGTGCTTTTGTTCGCGGCCGAAGAATTGCAACTCCGCGACGAGGAAGTCGCTCTGACCGTGCCTGTGGAAGCGTTCGAGCATTACATCGATTGGCTGACTGGCGTTGCTGAAGCCGCTGGGTTTCCGCGATTCCGCTTGATTGATGAACCGGCCGCCGCGGCCTTGGGCTATGGAACACACATTCAGCCCGGCAACATCTATCTGATCTTCGACTTTGGTGGCGGGACGTTGGACGTGGCGGTGGCCCTGATCGAGGACGAGCAGAGGCTTGAGTCCGGACGCCGCTGCCGGATCTTGGGGAAAGCCGGGAAGGAACTTGGCGGCAGCAGCCTCGACGCCTGGCTCATGCAGGAAGTTCTGCGGCAGAACGATCGTCATGATTCCGATGACGAGGTCCGGCGCGTCAGCGCGGAGCTTCTGGGCGGATGCCGGATGGCCAAGGAAAGATTGTCGTTTGATGAGCGAGCGGAAGTTAAGGTGGCGATTCCGGGAACCGGCACGACGCTTTCGGCTGAATTTACGCGAAGCCAATTTGATGACCTGCTCGATCAGCATGGGACGTTTAGTCAAATCGATCAAACGATTCGCCGCGCTTTGAATGCAGCGCGAGACCGCGGCTATGGGGAAGAGCATATCCGATCGGTGCTGATGGTTGGCGGCAGCAGCATGATTCCTTCGGTGCAGAAGACAGTTCAACGCATTTTCGGGAAGGACAAAGTAAGGATGGAGCGCCCGCTGGATGCCGTGGCTCGAGGCGCGGCAGCGTTCGTGGCAGGAATCGATTTCTACGATCACATCCAGCATGATTACGCGATCCGCTGGCTCAATCCTCAGAAAGGCGATTACGATTACCACGTTCTCGTCAAACGCGGAACGCTCTACCCGACTCAAGAACCTCTGGCGCGCATGACGGTGAAAGCAACGCATCCAGGCCAAACTGAACTAGGAATTGCAATCTTTGAGATGAGCCAGCAGTTGGAACGAGGCAATGGCGAGTCCATGGAATTAGTTTTTGATCCCTCTGGCGCCGCTCGCATTGTCAAAGTAACTCCTGCTGAACAGGACCGTCGAAGCTGTTTTTGGGTGAACGAACCGAGCCCGACTTTCTTACAAGCCAATCCTCCGGCTCAACAAGGTGAAGCGCGGTTTGCCGTCGAGTTCGGCATCGATGCCCACAAGCGGCTGCTGATCACGGCGCGCGATCTAAGGACCGGAGAGGTCACTCTTAGAAACTCCCCTGTGGTAAAGCTGACGTGATGGTTCTCAATCAAGGATCGTTATCTCTATTCGCTCGGCGATGTACGGCGACGGTCCCCGAAGCGAGTGTTTATCTTGAGCCGGGTCGGTGGCTTGCTATGGTGTCGGGATGAATCGCCGAGAATTCCTCCAAATCACCGCCGCCGGCTCGGGTGTATCGTTATCCGCTGGGGATGCAACCTTGGCTGCGGATAAAAACACCATCTCGACCACACGGCCAGTCCTGATGAAGGCAGGCCACCAACACGACCATTCGGACGCTACGTTGCGGAGGCTGGCGGCATTTGGAGTAAACCACATTTGCAGTGGACAGCTTGGTCCCAAGCTCGATGCGTGGTCAGTGGACGCACTCACCCGGCTGCGCGAACGTGTCGAGTCCTTTGGGATTCGCCTGGACCTGGTGCCACTCCCCATGAGCTCCAGCTACATCACGAGGGCGGATTATCCAGAGATTCTGTTAGGGAAAGATCCGGAGCGAGAGCAAGCGATCGGAAACATTTGTCAGATGATCCGCAACGCTGGCGCCGCGGGAATTCCAATGGTGAAGTATAACCTCACGTTTCTGGGCGTTGTTCGGACCACGCGGACGCCAGGTCGCGGTGGATCGAGCTACAGCACTTTCATTTACGAGCAAGCGAGGCAAGAGCCGCCGTTGACGGAAGCGGGCCCGATCAGCGAAGAAGTTTATTGGGACCGCATCACGCATTTTCTCAAGCGCGTTGTTCCCGTTGCGGAGGAGGCGAAGGTGAAGATTGCCCTGCACCCGCAGGACCCCGCCATGCCGAAGGACCGCGGCTACCGTGGGGTTCAGACAGTGCTTGGCACGGTGGATGGACTGAAGCGGTTCCTCGACACAGTCCCGAGCCCTTACCACGGCCTGAACTTCTGCCAAGGCACCGTGTCGGAGATGCTGCTGAAGCCGGGCGAGGAAATTTACGACGTCATCCGTTACTTCGGCACACGCGGCAAAATATTCAACGTTCACTTCCGGAATATCAAAGGCGGTTTTCTGAACTTCCAAGAAACCTTCCCCGACGACGGGGATGTGGACATGCCGCGCGCCCTCCGCACTTACCGCGAGGTCGGGTACGATGGAATGATCATGCCCGATCACGTCCCTTCTATCACTGGCGACGCCGGGGGCCATCAGGCGTTTTCGTTTTGCTTCGGTTACATCCAAGCGCTGCTGCAAACGCTCCGGAGCGAGGTCTAGCTGCGAGCGAGCAAGCTCGCGGAAAGCATCATTTTCCCAAGATGTGCAATCATCGGACGGCAAGAGCACTGCGTGTGGCGGGTTGTCCGATCACGCCTGTGTACGGCGTCGCCGATTGCAATGTCTGATTCCAAACGAGCGACGAGCAATCCATCCTCAAGCCGCTATTGCTTCTGTGATTTGCCCGTAAGGTCGGCGTCGTCCCAACCGCGGCGGCTGTGGTACACCCACCAGTCCTGTTCATCCATTTTGCGTTTTTCCAACTGCGCATGATTGTCGGCGAAGACCAGATTCAAGGCATCCCGGTGCGCCGAGATACGGGGATTCCAGTAGGGCATTTCCCAAACGAGAACGGCTCGCGTCGGACTCGCCACATCGTTGACGCGGCGCCCGCTGACTGGCCGTTTCTCTTCGTAGGTGGAGTTGTCCTTCGCCAGGTAGATGTGGTTCCACACATAAGTGACATGATCGTTATCTCGAATGAAATCGTTTAAGCGAGACACGGCCGGATCTTTGGTTCGAATTCCGGTTGGGCAGGCAAACGTTCCGCGCGCCGGTCGCGACACAACTTTTGCCGTGTAGTTGGTGGGCTTGTCCTGGTTCTTTCCCACGTAAGGTTCGAGCACCTCCGGCATCCACATGTTGTCGTTCCGCAGTTTGTAACTGTCACCCCAGGAGCGTCCCCAGTTCTTGCACAAAGGGAAGCGTTCATCGAAATCTGTGGAATACAGCGCCACGGCTAGGCCAATCTGCTTCATGTTGTTCAAGCAAAACGACTGCTCAGCCTTAAGTTTTGACTTGCTGAGCGCAGGCAACAGCATGCTGGCCAGGATCGCGATGATCGCAATCACCACGAGCAATTCGATCAAGGTGAATGCGCTCGAGCCAGCCGAATTGCTTGGCTTTGGGGCGATGGCGGTTGGTTGTGTCGGGAACCTCATAAAAATCGCAGTTAGTTTTACAGTCCAATTTCGATCGCTTGAGCAAAGATGGTAAGCACTGTTTGCACGGTGGAAACATTTTTACTGAAAGTCAAGGCAGCGAAAGTCTCGGCAACTTCGCGATACGAGGAAACGCGGAGGGGGTGATTGGGAGAACAGGACCTTCGGGGCGCTCGGTTTGTTGTTACCGGTCATCAGCACGCCTGATCTGTGCAGGAACACCGCAAATTCCTCCACGCAGAAACGGCAGTAGCAACCCTGCGGATAACCGGTCGGGTTGTCGAAAAGAATGCCGTCGTGGACTGTGATCAATTGCTGGCGCACCTTGAATTTCTCATAAGCACGCCAGCCGGGGCTGTTCACGCGCGCGTGCTTTGGCTCGTCGGCTACTCCGTGAGCGCAAGGATCGCGCTAATGGTTTCCAGCGCGTTTCCTTCGAGACGGTTGTTCACGAAAACGAACGTCTCCCCGCTCCGAGATTCAACGCGCTCTTTAAGCAAATCCGCGGCAGCCACGCGTGCGTCTTGATTTACTTCCTGCACCCGGTCGTAAGGCTGATATGCTTTCACGGCGTCCTCGTATTTCCGACCAGGCTTGAGCAAGAGTCTCGCGGCAACCAATGACGGATTGGTCCTGCTCCCTGGCAGTGTCATTTGTTCTCCAATGGGTGGCATGGCTTGCCAGGAATTGAAAACATGGGCGATGCTGTGGCGAGCCAGGCAAGCGAAGTAGTAGGGAACAAGCCAATGTGTATTTCTCATTTCCACCCCGTAAGACCATCCTTTCGGCAACTGGCCAAGAAACGCATCCAAATCGGCCACGAAATCCCTTCCGTGCTGGTAATCGCCCGGCCAGAATCGTGAAAACTCGAACATGAGCACGCCAACCTTTTCTCGTATCGCCTCGCATGGTTTGAGGAATGCCGTCGCGAATAAATCGGCGTTCAGGAAATCCGGATTGGGCTGCCCAGCCTTCGCGCCAAAGCGGCCGAGGTTGGGGAAATGCTTGATCGTTACCACATCGGTGACTTTAAACCCGAAGCGGAAATTGTCAGGCACCTGGTCCGCGAGACCTTGGAGATGTTCGCAGCGCGGGAAATCGTAATAGAGGGCATCCACGCAAACGGTCTTGAAGACTTCCGCGTATTCGGCAAGGCACCCGCGCTCAAAGCGAGTTTTGGCGACTTTACCTCGATACTCGTAGCGTGCCGGAGTGTAAAGCTGGCCGAGCCAACCCAGGTACTTCCAAGATGACGTGCCGATGAAAACACCCTTGGCAGCGAGTTCTGCCGCTCTTGCTTTGACGAGTTCACGGCCAAACGACATGCGCTGAAGGATATACTTTCATCTAACGCTGACGAGGCTGGTTTTTTCAGCATTTCATAATACCACCGGAGAATTACGTCTTTAATCGTGGTTTCCTGGCCCGGAGCACTCGCAGCGAAAATCCGCGTCCGTTCTCAAAGGCTTCCACCTTCGCCTCGACTTCCAGCACCGGATAACGGACGGTCGCCAGCCCATAAGTTTTATACGTCTGGGCAAAGAGTTCAGTTTCCACAATCCCGGTCCAGTCGGCCAGAGAAAGGAATTTCATCGGTTCACCCGTGACCTGGTGATGCGTGCGTTGTTCGACGATCAGCCCGCAAGTTGTGATAATCTGACCGATGGACTCGGTGAGTCGATTGACTGGACAGTAAGTGTCCCAAGCCACGTCATCAAACAATTCCAGCGGATGGCCGCTGACGGTGAAGCCGAACAAGTCGGTTTCCGATTGCAGGCGCTCACGGCGAGATGGCTCGCTCAGCGGAATAGCTGGCAACTGCTCCAAGCCAGGCGGAGGAATAAGCCAGCCTTGGCCCGCTTGAACCGAACCGCCGAAAGTTTTTACGAGATGCTGCGCTTGCCAGAATTGTCGTGTCCGTGTATCGCCGAACTCATCAAACCCGCCGCCTCGAATCATGGCTTCGAGCTCTTCGCCGGACGGCCCGACACGATGGAAGAAATTGGCCATGGATGTGAATGGGCCGCGCTCGCGAGAGTTGGGCATCTGAGATCTAGTGCGCGCGGAGAGTCCTTTTACATGGGTTAAAGGCACGCGAATGGATTGTCCATGTGGCACGAAGGCCGGTCCGGGTTCATTCACGGATGGTGGCAAAAGTTTCAAGCCGATGTGATGGCATTCCAGGACATAGACCAGCGGATGATAAAAGCCTTTTCCGTTGGTGAGCACTCCGGCCATGAACTCGGCCGGATGGTAGCGTTTTAGCCAGGCAGCTTGATATGCCTCGACGCCGTAGGCCGTGCTGTGCGCCTTGCAGAAGGCGTAGCCATTGAAGCCGGTGACCAATTCCCAGACTTCCCGAATCTTCTCATCCGTGTGGCCGCGTGCGCGCGCGGACGCTGTGAATTCCTTCTCGATTTCTCCCACAACGGACCTGCTCTGTTTGACGAGCGCGCGGCGCAAGACATCTGCCCGACCCGGATTTAGTCCAGCGAAGGCTTCACTGATTTGTAGAATATGTTCTTCATAAACCACGAGACCGAACGTGCTGCGAAGACACGGCTCCAGCGAAGGGTGTGGATATTCCGGCGCTTCCATCTTCTGATAGCGCCGGGTGAACTGGCGCTTTTTGTCCTCGTTGGCCGCGCCGGGGCGGATGACGCTCACGATGGCGACCAATCCATCAATCTCCCGAACATTCGTCATTTTGCACAGGCTCGTCATGGCCGGGCTTTCTATGTGATGGACCGCTCGGCCGCCGCCGCTGGCGATCATCTTCCACACCTCAGCGTCTTGCCACGGTTCCAGACTCTTCAAATCAACAGTGACGCCGCGCCGGAAGAGTGATTCCTTGGCGTCACGCATCGCCGCCAAGCCGCCTTGAGCGAGAATGTCCATCTTGACCAGGCCCACTGCTTCCACGGCATCCATATCGAGATGCGTCGTGGCGTAGCCCTTATTGGCAATGAATGTCGGCGTCAGCGTGTGCATCGGCTGGCGCGAAAGCACGACGCCGCACGGGTGCATCTTAGGATGACGCGGAAAGCCGTCGAGAAATGCTGCCGTGTCAATGGCTGTCTTGTAGGGCTCCTCGTCGAGTGGCATATCGCGGCATTCCGGCTTGGCGCGCAACACCTCAACCAATTGGGGCGTCTCAGAGCCAGCCGGTTCCAACGGGTTGCCAAAGCTCCACGGGAAATGTTCGGTGAAACGTCGGACATGATGTTCGGAGAGCCCCAGCACCTTGGCCACATCAGCGAAGGCGCTGCGAGCTTGGAACGTGGAAAACCCGCCCACCACGGCACAGTGCTCCCGACCATACTTTTCGAAGAGGAGCTTCACCACGTCATCTTTGCGGTCATGGGCAAAATCAATGTCGATGTCCGGAAGCTTGTGAAGAGCCATTCGTTCTTTGTTGAGAAAACGCCGGAAGTACAGGCCGAAGCGGATGGGGCATACGTCGGAAATGCCAAGGCAATAGCAGACGAGTGAATCCGCCGCACTGCCACGTGTAATCCATTCGATGCCTTGCTCCCGACAGGTTTGCAGCAAATCCCAAGTGATGAGGAAATAGTCCTCGTAGCCGACGTCCGCGATAATGCTCAACTCTTCCTCGGCCTGTGCTCGCACCTGCACCAACGAAACGTCCACGCCAGTATCGGAAACGATGCGCTTGCCACCGTAACGCTGCCGTAGTCCATCCACCACCAAGCGGCGGAGGGACTCGCTGGAAGCTGAGCCGTCCGGCGACACAAATGCGGGAAACTGGGGCTTGCCAAAGGGGAAGGCGAACTGGCATCGCTCCGCGATTTCATGAGTGGCCCGAAGCCATTCGGGATGCTGCGTGCAAACCGCGGCAATTTCCGTCGGCGAGCGGAAATGATAGCGCCCGGCGTGTCGTTTATCGGGGTGATCGTGTTCCAACAGCGTAAGTGTCCGGATGCTTTGAAGGATGTCATAGCGCCGACGATCTTCAGGCCTGGCATAATGAACCGATGGACAGGTAACGACCCCCTGGCGTTCTCTGGATGCACGATAAAAGCGTCCGGGAAACAACCCGGCTAAAGTGGAGTTCGTACTTATCGCAAGGAGTCCGTCGCCGTGGTCGATTAGGAAAGACCGCTTCAATGATTGGCGCTGTTTCGCCGCCACTGAAGCCTCATCTTCTTCCGCTTCTTGAGCGTGGAGGGACAGGATATGGCAGAGGTTCAGATAACCGGTTGCATTCGCCGCGTACAGCAGCAACGGATGATTCTCAACGCGCAGTTCCGCGCCGATGATTGGCTTAATGCCTGCCGCTTGCGCCGCCTGCACGAATTCGACAACACCGTGCAAGTTGCCAGTGTCCGTCAGGGCGACCGCTTGGATATCGTGTTGCCTGGCCAGTTGTACAATGGCTGCTGGCGAAAGTGTTGAATCCAAAAACGAGTAAAAACTGTGGCAACGCAGCGGGACGTAATTTACCGGTTTTTGCCGGAGGATGATTTGCGCCGACGGCTTCTTCCGTGTGCTCTCCGCATCTGGATCAACCAACGACTCGCGTGGCCCACTGCGCAGGATAAAATCATGGCCGCGCAGAATTACCGAGTGTCCACGGGCTTTTCGCAATTCATCGATTACATGAGCCACTTGGGCGCGGGCTTGCTGCCGTTGTGCAGATGCTTCCAGTGGCAATTCACTGCGAAAGCAACCGTCATAGACGTTGGACAATTTGAGAGAGACGAGCCGCAAGCTGACACGGCGTTTCCATGCCTGCCGCAGCATCGCGTGCAAACGGCCATACACGTCCGTTTCCAAGTCCGTCGGTTCCATGAGGCTCTCAGCCACTTGATCCTCGGCCATGTCGTTGTAGCGCACTTTGACGGTGAGCGTGCGGACGCTGCGACCCTCCTCGCGCACTTTAGCAAACAAGCTATCTGCCATGCGGCGCAACGTGGCTTCGACGTATTCCTCATCCGTGAGGTCCGTGGCGAAAGTCTCTTGCTGGCTGAAAGATTTCTGTGGCTCACGCGCCGCAATCAATGGTCGTTCATCAATCCCATGAGAGAATTGACGAATGCCAGCGGCCTGATTGCCGAGCAGCAGTTCCAACATCTCCAGCGGCGTCGCGGCGATGTGGCAAATCTGTGCCAACCCTGCGGCATTGAGGCGCACGCTCGTTTTTGGCCCGACGCCGGGAAGCCATTTGTTGGGCAGCGGATGAAGAAACGCAGCCTCGCTTCCGGCCGACACCTGGTTAAATGCCGCCGGCTTGTTCAGCTTTGAGGCAATGGCGCTGACCAGCTTATTTGTGGCGATCCCTTCACTGACGATGATTTTCAAGCTCTGGCCAATGGCTCGTCGAATTGTCAGCGCAACCTCGACCGGGGATTTACGAATGTTCGACAAGTCGAAGTATCCTTCATCAATCGAAGTCTGCTCGACATCAGGAGTAAAGTCGTAGCAATAGGCGAACATCCAATTGGAGAACTGCTCGTAACGCTCAAAGTCGCCCGGCAGGACAATCAGCTTTGGGCAGAGCTTGCGTGCCCGCGCCGTGGGCATTGGTGTATAGACGCCGAACTTCCGGGCCTCATACGAGGCTGAAGCGATAATGCCGCGCCGCTCCCCGCCGACCGCGATGGGCTTGCCACGCAACTTTGGGTCTGCCGCCTGTTCGACTGCGGCAAAGAACGCATCCGCATCCAGATGAACAATGACTCGCGACATCCTGCCACTGCGTGCCCCAGGCCATGCAGATTACGATCTGCGCTCTCCTGACTTCGAATCTTTAGCTTTGCGCACCAGCGCGCAAACCACACCTTGGATTACCAGTTCGTCAGATGGAATCAGGTCTGGATAGCGTGGGTTTTCAGCCTTTAAGTAAGACTTGCCGCTTTTGACAACATAGGTCTTAAGAGTGCTTTCTCCGTCAATCAGAGCCGCAACAACATCGCCGTGGCGCGGTTCTCGGCCATGCTCTAAAACAACGATGTCACCGCTCAGGATATGCTTGCCAATCATCGAATCGCCATTGACGCGCAGTGCAAAGACGCGGGCGGATGGCTTGGGGATGCCCAGTGTTTCGATGTCCACCGAAACACAGCCTTCAGCCTCTTGATCCCGGTTGTCCGGGACGCCAGCCGGGATCGAGCCAAACAAAGGAACGTCCACGACGTGCTTTCGTAAGGAGTGAAGCGGTGAGATCAGCCGCAACGAGCGGGCGCGGTTGGGTCGGTATTCCAAAAATCCCTTCCGCTCCAGCGCCCGCAAATGCCCGACAACGCCATTAATGCCGATCTTTAGCCCAGCTCCCAGCTCACGGATCGTTGGCGAGGCTCCCTCAGACTGCTGGTGTGCCTGTATCAATTCCAAGACTTCACGCTGACGACTGGTTAATTCGGCCATAGTGAACATTTGTTCACCTCAGCGGCTTCTGTCAATCTGAATAAGAAACCCAATGACGAAAACCGGTGATTTCGTTCATCCTCAATGTAAGATGCTCCTATCCGCTCCGACGCAGTAAGAGCGCGCCAGCAGCTTGAGACTTCCTCTTGCCTGGATTCTCTTCGATTTCTGAACGAGCCGCTCTTGCCATACACGCTGGCTTGCTCTGCCTGTGGGCTTCGCAACCTGGGCGAGCCGCGCGC
>SIBE01000076.1 GCA_009695265.1 Pedosphaera sp.
CCGCCGGACGCTTGCTTTTGGAAAGCTGATTGCACTAAAATATTTTGCGGATATAAGAGAATCATGATTTCGAATTCAATCGACCATAGGCTGAAATTCCAGCAGCTCTTTTGGTTTAGTCTCATTGCTTTGGCGGCTATTGCCAGCGGCTACTTTCTGGCAACTAATGTCTGGTTGATGGCTTTCGGCTTCACCGGATTTCTCTGGTTGTTGCTCTTGCCCTACCACTCGATCCTCTCCGTCTATCTTTCGGTAGCCACTTTTAGCTCTGCGTTGATTGTCCCCCTGTTTCCAGGACGTCCTTACATGTGGGAGTTTGCGGCCTTGCTCGGCTGGTCTGGCCTGATCATCACCATCTCCATGCGGAAGTATGCACCGAACTTTAATCGGGAGACCCGAGAGAATCGGTGGCTTTTTGTTGGTCTGATCGCCTATGTCGCCGTCTTGGTGATCACCATGTTTTATCGCGGTGTCGGTCTCCGCATTCTCGGTTCAGACCAAATGGGCGGACGCTTTTATTTTCAGCAGTTGACCTGCGCCATTTTTCCGTGGCTGTTCATCATGTCTCGACTCGATGAAAAGCTTTTGCTTCGTCTCTACATTCTCCAGTGCTTGTTTACGGTCACTTACTTGATCTCGGACTTCGTTTTGTCGGTCGCGCCCGAAGGAATGTTTTTCCTCCTGCAGTTCTTCGAATTGTCCGGGGACGCGGTGAACTTTGAGATGCAAGCGTCGCGGTTTGGAATTCGGCGCTTTCAGTCCTTGTACATCGTCAGCAGCGGGCTGTTCTGTCTCACGCTCATCATGTTCAGCTTGCGAGATTTTTTCAGCAGAAAGGCTCTTTTCTTGATACCCGCATTGATCGGAATCCTGGGCTTAGGACTGCTCAGCGGCCATCGGTATCTTGCCATTATTGTCGTCGGGGTGTTTGTCTTTTGCGCGTACGCTCAGCGTTTCTTTGCGATGCACAACGTTTTCGCGGGTGGGGCGACCCTGGTTCTCGTTCTGTTCTGTCTCTACGGTTTTGCCGACCGGATGCCGTTGGCCGTCCAACGCGCTCTTTCCGTGCTCCCGGCTCTTTCCATCGACAAGCAAGCTAAACAGGATGGCGATGCCACATTCGAGACTCGACGCATGTTGCGCAAGATCGGCATGGATTTGATCCCCCAGTATTTTTGGACCGGGCGCGGTTTCGGGCTGGCAACGACCGACTACTCCTGGCAATGGGACCCGAGCACCATTACCACGCACGTGAATCAAGGGAGATTTTTCAACGGGTTTATTGGATTGATGGTGAATACGGGAATTTTCGGTACTGCCGCCATGATTCTTTTTCTAGCAGCGGGAACTGTTTTGGCCTGGCGCATCCTGTCATTTCTTCGGCTGTACGGGTGCGAGGATTATTTCTCACGCATGTGCGCGGTCGTCTCGGGGTTATGGATCGCCAACGCGTTCGCATTTCTCTTTTTGCACGGTGACAGTGAGTATGCGATGAAGACCTTCTCTTTGCAGGCGGGCATGTTGCTGGCTTGCCATGTCCAATTGCGGGCACGTCTTGAGTCTCCGGCGCTGGGATGAAGATTCTTCACCTGACAGGTGAACGGGAGGATATGGGGGGCATCCTTTCGGTTATTAGGAATTTGCACTTGGCCAGCCAATCCAGGGGTTGGGAACATACAGTCTGGGTTAATCGGGATTTTGTCGAAGATCGCCGCCCGCCTTTAACTTTTCGGTATAGTCGCCATATTTGCAGTGATTCGCCCAATCATCTAGCGATCCTCGTCCGGGCTTTCCGCGCTTTCTTTGAACTCAAGAAACTGTTGTTGAAAGAGCCTTTCGATGTTGTTCATGCTCATACTCGGGGGACGCTTTTTGTAGCGTTGAGTCTGACGGCGTGGCTCCGCCGCCCAGTTCTTTTTACCAATCATTCGTACGCGCGACGGGTTGGATTGTATCAACGTGCGGCGCGCCGCCCCGGTTTTCATACAGTGGTGCTCACTCCGAATATGGCAAGGCATTACGGACTACGGGAGGAGTCTCCTAAGGTAAACATCATCTCGGCTTGCTGCGCCGATCGATTTTTCGAGGAGCCGCTCGCTGTCGTCGAAGTTGCGTCAGATCGGCGTCCGGTGCGTTTGGTGGGTGTCGGCAACATTATGCGCTGGAAAAACTGGCATTTGATCGTCCAAGCATTGGCTCAAATGCCGGAGGCTGAGCGGCGGCAGATCGAGTTTTCGCACTGGGGGCCTACTCCGGGCGATTCGAACTCACAGAAATACGATCCCGAGCTGCGACAGTTGGTCCGACAACACGGTTTAGAAAACCAGTTTTTGTTTCGCGGCCCGACCCATTCCGTAGCTGATTGCGTACGCCAGGCCGATTGGTTTGTGCTTCCTTCAACCAACGAACCATGTTCCGTAGCGCTCATCGAGGCGTTGGCTTTGGGTCGGCCCGCGTTAGTCTCAGCCAGTGGGGGCAATTTGGACATCATGTGTCCCCCCACAACGGGTTTATTATTTGAGCCAGACAATGCGGTGGATTTGGCCGACAAACTCAGGCTCGTTCTGAAGTCTGAAGGTTCTGCGTTGCGTCCCGAGGCCATGCGTGAGGCAGTTCGTTTGAGATCGGCATCGAATGTGGTTGCCAGATATGCCGCGGTTTACGAGCGAATCCTCAATGGAAGCCACGGTCAACGCACTCGAACTGTCAGTTGACGAGACGGGCGGCGCTCTTCAAATAAACCTCTTCAGAGTTCTACGTTAGGCCGGAAGCTGTCGCGAGTTCTCGCGTTTATCCCTCGTTACCCATCGCAAACTCGCTGAAGCACGGCTGTGCTTGAGGTTTGCGACAATGTTTTCCGTGTTAAATCCACACGACAATTCAGCGTCGCATTTCACCGAAGTAATTCTTCGCTTGGACAGTCTTTGTCCCATCGCCTCCTTTAGCGTTCTGAAAACTATTATGAAACAACAAATGGAACTTAGCTTTGACAGTTCATCGGCGTTCCGTCCCGTTATTCGCCACCAACCGCGCTTGTGGCGAGCTCGTTGGTGGTTTAATCGGATGAGGCAGATTGTAGATCATTCGCGAGACATTCAGCCAGCCCACCCTGCGCGTCCTGAGCAGGCAGATTTCGCCATCACCCGAAGAAAGTCAGCCTGTCCTACCGCTTCCACCCTGTCCCGCGTGAATTGCGCGAACTAAGAGAGGCACTCGGTGCCGGGCACCTGAGGCTACGGCGAAGCGGGTGAAGCATCAGATGGAACCCGAGCTGCTGTGGTGTTGTTGCGTTCTTTACACGTCCTGGGAACGCAAGGCCGGAAAGTCCAAAGTGCGACTTGCTTTGCGTCGTGTGTTGAGCTTTTATCCTCCGAATTCATGCACGGCTACCTGTCACTTATCCTCCATGCGCATTTACCTTACGTTCGTCACGCAGAGCATGACACTTTTCTGGAAGAGAACTGGCTTTACGAGGCGATCACTGAGACCTACGTCCCTCTCCTCCAGGTCATGGAAGGATGGCTGCGAGATGGGATGGATACTCGGCTGACGATCACACTCTCTCCGACTCTCTGTTCCATGTTGCTCGATCCGATTCTCCGGGATCGTTATGTCCGCTACTTAACTGGGTTAATCGAGCTTGGGGAAAAAGAAATCCATCGCGCGTATTGGGACCGTGCGCTGAGGCCATTGGCCGAAGGTTACTTGGAGCGTTTCAAAAAGATCCGTGATACCTATCTCCGTTATGACCAGAACCTCGTTGAAGCCTTTCGCGGTTTTCAAGATCTGAACAAGCTGGAGATTATTACTTCTGCGGCCACGCACGCTTTTCTGCCGTTGTTGGACGATGCCCCTTCTTCAATTCGCGCGCAGGTTCTGGTCGCTTGCGATCATTATCGCGGCTGCTTCGGGTGTGATCCTCGAGGCATTTGGTTGCCGGAATGCGGCTATACGCCGAGGGTGGATTCCGTCTTACAAGAGGCGAACATCCGATGGTTTATCACTGAAACCCATGGCATTCTCCACGCTAGTCCTCGGCCGCGGTATGGCGTTTTTGCGCCTCTCTTTACCCCGAACGGCATCGCGGCGTTCGGCCGAGATCTGGATTCCGCGAAGCAAGTGTGGAGCAAGCATGAAGGCTATCCAGGGGACAGCCGGTATAGGGACTTCTACAGGGACATCGGGTTCGACCTGGACTACGATTACTTGAAGCCTCATCTGCCGGCGCCACCGCAGCGCAGCTTCACCGGCATTAAATATCATTCAATTACAGGCGCTACCGCTGGAAAAAAAATCTATGATCGCGCTCTGGCACTACAAGCTGCTGCCGACCATGCTGGACATTTTCTCGATGCAAGAATGCAGCAGATCCAGCACCTCGCCGGTATTATGGATCGGCCACCGATAATTCTGGCACCCTACGATGCCGAATTGTTTGGACACTGGTGGTACGAGGGGCCGGAGTTTCTCGATTTTTTCTTCCGAAAAGCGATCTACGATCAGGATGTGTTTTCGTTGATCACGCCGGAGGAATATCTGCGCGAGCATCCCACACAGCAAGTCGCCCAGCCCAGCCCGTCGAGTTGGGGTGAGGAAGGCTATTGGAAGGTCTGGCTCAATGAAACAAATGAGTGGATTTACCCACATTTGCAGGTTGCGCAGGAGCGAATGACGAGCCTGGCCCGATGCTTTCCGCAAGCTGGCGGGCTCTTGGAACGTGCTTTGAAACAATCCGCTCGGGAATTGCTCCTGGCGCAAGCGAGTGATTGGCCTTTTATTCTGCGCACCGGGACAAGCCCGGAGTATGCTCGCAGACGAGTCACAGACCATTTATTGCGACTCAACGCTCTGCACGAGCAAATCACGAGCAATGTTGTGGACCAAGAATGGCTCGCCAAAATCGAATGGCTGGACAACGTATTTCCGGACGTCAATTACCATTATTGGACCTGATATGGGTGGTCACATCGAGACCGCCCAGCTCAAGCAAAAGGCCGCCGACCGAACACTCCGCGGGTATTGGCAGAAGGCTGTCGCCCACGATCCTCTGCTTGCCGTTCCGCCGCGAACGCTCGCAACGGTTTGACACTGCGCGGATTTTTTTTCAGAATGCGAGCCGATCAATCCGAGGCAATTAATTTGTATGAATATTTTTCTCCCCTTCTCGAACCGGTTTTGGAATGCGTTCGGCCCCCGTTGCGTGGCGGGTCTATTGTTCCTTCTCGCGCTGGGCGAGGGGCCTTCCCTAAGGGCCGCCGAAAAACTGACTCTTGTTTCGAAATGGGATCGTTTCGAGGGGGCTTTCAGAAGCAGTCAAGCTTACGAGAATCCAGTTCAAGCCGTTCAACTCCGTGTCATCTTCACGTCGCCATCCGGGAACAGCCGTATGATTGACGGATTCTGGGATGGTGACCGTACTTGGAGAGTTCGATTCTCGCCCGATCAAGTGGGTAAATGGTTTTACTCGACCTCCTGTTCAGACGTGAAAAACAGCGGACTGCAAAATCAATCTGGGACCTTTATCTGCACCGCCGCGAAGGGCAAAACCAGTTTCGACAAACATGGTCCAGTCCATGTTTCCAAGGACGGTCATTATCTGGCGCATGAAGACGGGACACCGTTTTTCTGGCTGGCTGATACCGGTTGGAATGCCGCGCTGCTATCAGCGCCGGACGAATGGGATTTCTACCTGCGAGAGCGGAGCCGCCAAAAGTTTACAGTGGTGCAATGGGTCACGACGCAATGGCGGGCTTCGCCGAAGGGAGACCGCGAAGGGCAACTCGCATTTACCGGCCAGGATCGGATCGCCATCAACCCTAAATTCTTTCAAAAGCTCGACGAGAAAGCCGATGCCTTGAACCGAGCTGGACTGCTGAGCGTGCCCGTTTTGCTATGGGCCATCGGAGGCGGGTCCAGTCCACAGATCAACCCCGGTTATTCTCTTCAAGAGGACCAAGCCATTCTGCTCGCCCGTTACATGGTGGCTCGATGGAGCGCGAACGACGTGATCTGGATTCTGCCTGGCGATGGGGATTACCGAGGTGCCAAAGCCGAGCGTTGGAAACGGATCGGCCGCGCTGTCTTCGGTGGTGAACCGCATGCTCCCGTAATGCTTCATCCCGGTGGCATGCATTGGGTGCTCGATGACTTTCGCGATGAGAAGTGGCTCGATATCCAAGGCTACCAAAGCGGCCACGGCGATGATGATAAAACTTTGAAATGGATGTTGGAAGGACCGCCCTCGACCGACTGGAAAAAGTCGCCTTCACGTCCTTTGATCAACCTGGAGCCGCCCTATGAGAATCATGTGGCGTATCAATCCAAAGCTCGCATTAATCCCCACACCGTTCGCCGGGCCATCTATTGGAGTTTGCTCAGCTCTCCCACAGCCGGCGTGACGTATGGTGGTCACGGCGTCTGGGGCTGGGACGATGGGACTAAGCCGCCGACGGACCATCCGAATACCGGTGTGCCCCTTCCTTGGCGTGAAGCCTTGCGAATGCCCGGGGCCGAACAGATGGTTCACTTAGCCGGTTTTTTTACGTTGATTGATTTTTGGAGATTGAGGCCCGCTTCGGACGTGTTGGCGCGCCAACCCGGCAACGAAGCTCCGCGCCGCCACATCGCTGCTGCCCGATCCGATGCCGGCGACTTGGTTGTCATCTACATTCCGGAAGATCGGACGGTGGACATCTTTCAGAAGAGCCTCCCGCGAGATTTCTCGGCCACCTGGTTCAACCCGCGCACCGGGAAAAGTTCCTCCGTCGTCGCGGTGGTGAACGATAAGGCAATTCAGTTTGCCACGCCAGATGAGGGCGACTGGTTGCTGCTTTTGAGAACTCCGAAATAGCAAGCTGTCGGCGATTGGCGACCTCTGATTCTCCTCGGATATCTGGACAAACAGGCTTGCCGACGGTTTGAATGCGCACCAGCCATGATGAAAGCATATCTGCTTGCAATAGCACTTTGGACGAGCGCGCCGAGCCTTGTGGCGCTCGCTGATGGCGATCCGAAAATTCAGTTCGACCGGACTGTTTGGGATTTTGGCAAGACGTCGCGCGTCGAAAGTGTTTCCGGAACCTTCAAGTTCAAGAACGTCGGTGATGGCCTCCTCAGAATCCTGGAGCCGATTCCATCCTGCAATTGCACCGTAGCCAGCCTGAAGCCTGATACCCTCAGGCCTGGCGAGACCGGCGAGCTATCCTTTGTGCTGAATCTCGGACAATCCAAGGCAAATCTAGAGGAGCACATTACCATTCACTCGAATGACCCTCGGACTACTGAAGTCGTCCTCACATTGAAAGTTGATTACACTCCGCTCTACGACATCACCCCCGCGACACTGTCGCCGAACATCCCCGAGGGGGGCAAGGAGACAAACCAAATCATCACCATCACACGCACAGATCGAAAGCCACCGCGCGTCTTGAAGCTCCATCCCTCGAAGCCATGGATCACTGCGACCCGAGAGCCTAGTGGCGGGGATGATGATACGGTCGTGCGCTTTCGCGTCGCAATTCAACCTGACGGACCGCCGCGCCGCTTCGTCGAATACATCCACGTGTACACAGCCGAGGAGACCAACGGTCCGACATCAGCCATCCTCGTTTTCGGGCGGGTCATAGACGAGCTCTCACTGAGTCCCGAAGTTTTGTCTTGGAGCATCACCGACCCGGCGAAGACCGATCCGGAAGGCGCTGAAGCTCTGTTCACTCGGCGGGTAACGATCCGTTCCGGAAATGGCCGAGCATTTGAGTTGAAGAATCCGGAGATTACGCTTAAGGGCATTAAGGTCACACTCGTGTCGAAAGAGTCCGGCAAAGCTTATGAACTCGTCGCTAAACTTAACGAAGTGCCTGAGCAGACGATGAGCGGTTACGTCTCGTTTGAAACCTCGGTGCCGACTCAGCGTAAGATCGAAGTGCCGATGATCGTCACTGTGCCGAAGCGCTGAGTGTTTCGAAAGCTGAAGAATGAAGATTTATTGCGATCCTAGTTTCGCGTTCGCTCGATGCTTGGCAATTATCGTTGTGGCGGCGAATCTTGTCTTGGTCAGCCAAGGCGAGCCCGCGCTGGGTCAACGAGGGATGGTGGCGACGGTCCACCCTCTGGCTACAGAGGCAGGACTTCAAGCGCTTCGTCGTGGCGGAAATGCGATCGACGCAGCCGTTGCTGCCGCGCTGACGCTGGGAGTTGTTAATGGCTATAATTCAGGCATTGGGGGTGGGTGCCTCATGCTGATCCATTTGGCCAATGGACGAACGGTGGCTATTGATGGGCGGGAAGCGGCTCCCCTGGCAGCGGTTCGGAACATGTATGTTCGCAACAACCGGGCTGACCCGCAATTAAGCCAGCTCGGCGCCTTGTCCGTGGCGACACCGGGATCGCTCATGGCTTATTCCTACGCATCGCGCACTTACGGTCGCCTTAAGCTGAGCGATCCTTTGCTCGTCGCGGCGCGGATTGCTGAGAGCGGTTTTCAAATCGATGCCGATTACGCCCGAGTTCTGGCGGCCCATGCGAATGAGCTCAACGGATTCGAGTCCTCGCGCGCGATATTTTTGCATCCGAATGGCAGCCCAAAAAAAGCGGGCGAGATCCTGCGACAGCCGGATTTAGCCGCGACCTATCGAGCGATTGCCGCCAATGGAACCGACTGGTTTTACAAGGGCGTGTTCGCTCTGGCGATCGGTGATTGGATGTTTCGGAACGGCGGCATTCTCAACTTCAACGATTTTGCGATTTACCAATCTCGATTACGAGACCCGGTGGTCAGCACGTATCGGGGTTACACGATTGTTGGGTTTCCACCTCCCAGTTCCGGCGGTGTTCACGTCGCTCAGATTTTGAACATTCTTGAGAATTTTGATCTGGCGAAGATTCGAGCCACCAATTCCGTCGATGCCATTCATGTCACCAGCGAAGCGATGAAACTCGCATTTGCCGATCGCGCCTATTGGCTCGGCGATCCTGATTTTATCAAAGTTCCGCGCGGCTTAACCTCCAAGGCCTACGCCACCAAATTGGCGAGCCGCATCCGAATGGATCGAGTCGCAAACGTGATCCAACATGACGTTCCACCTGGAGCCCAGAAAGACTTCTTTCGACAGCACACCACTCATTTTTCAGCAGCCGACGCGGCGGGGAATTGGGTCGCTTGCACCGCTACGATCAATACGTCGTTCGGCTCCAAAATCGTCGTTCCTGGAACAGGCGTGCTTTTGAATAATGAGATGGACGATTTTTCAATTCAGCCTGGAGTGCCCAATTTCTTTGGATTGGTGGGTGCCGAGGCCAATGCCATCGCCCCCCGCAAACGTCCATTGACGAGCATGAGCCCCACGATCGTCCTGAAGAGTGGCAAGCCTGTCCTAGCGTTGGGTGCCGCGGGCGGGCCGACGATCATCAGCCAAGTCGTGCTTGCCATTATCAACACCATTGATTTCGGCATGGGTCTCGAAGCTGCTTTGGCCCAACCCCGGTTTCATCATCAATGGGCGCCCAACCGGATTACGATTGAAAAGGCTGCGGGCGAAAAAGTTCTACCTGAGCTGGAGAAACGAGGCCACATGTTGACTCCGGTCGATTCACTCGGAGTCACCCAGGCCGTCGCGGCCAACCCGACAAATCGAGCCTTTATCGGCGCGCATGATCCACGAGTTAACGGGAAAGCCGCGGGCTGGTAAGTGAGCCGGTGAATTTTGATCCCGCCCTTTTCGTTCGACGTTTCCGCTTGCATCTGCCATCGAGTCTCGAAAAAGTTTCTCAATGGAACAACCAGACCAACTGCGAGAGCTCTTTCGGATGCAAAAAGCCTTGAACGAACGGATTGGAGTCAAGACCGATGGCATGAACGAAGAGGAAAAGACCAAATGGCTGCTCAATTATTGCCGCGCCATGACGCAAGAAATGGCTGAACTCACGGACAGCGTTCCTTGGAAATGGTGGGCCAAATATCAAAAGTTCGACGAACAGAATGCCCGCGTCGAGGTGGTGGACCTTTTCCATTTTCTGATCAGTGCTGCCCAAGTCCTCGGCATGAGCGCGGACGACGTATTCAATGCCTACATGAAAAAGAACGAGGTCAACTTTAAGCGCCAAGAGAGCGGTTACACTGCGAAAGATCAAAGTGATTCCAAGCACATCTAAAGCCCGGCGCTGCTGTCCATGTTCCTTCGCAGCTACCGTCGCGATCTAATGATTCCGAGATCTAACGTCCCCGTGCGATGGCGCGATGAAGTCAGCCGGGTACTGATTACGAAAGCGCAGTTGCATCGGCGGGTGAATTCTTTAGCGGCGGAAATTGAGCGTGATTTTGCCGGAAGAGAATTGGTGATCGTTTCCCTGCTTAACGGCACCGTCCTCTTTCTAGCCGATTTAATACGGCGATTAACGCTGCCGTTGCGTTTGGATTTCATGGGCGTTTCGAGCTATCGCGGCAGCACAGAAGCCCGCGAACTCATCTTTACAAAAGAGTTGCGCCTGGATGTCCGCGGACGCGACCTTCTGTTGGTGGACGATATTCTTGATACCGGCAAAACTCTGGCCTGCGTTTTGGCCAAACTTGGGCGGTTAAAACCAAAGGAAATCAAAACCTGCGTTCTCCTCGACAAGCCTTCACGGCGCTTGGAAAAAGTCGCGGCTGATTACGTCGGGTTTGAGATCCCAGATTTGTTCGTAGTCGGCTACGGACTGGATTTTGCTGAGCGATATCGCAACTTACCGTTCGTGGGAGTGCTTCATCCAAACGTGTATTTGAATGGTGCCGAATCCATGACATCCGCTGCCAAGTGAACTCAGGAAGACCTGCCAGCGACCCAAGCCAAGAAACCAGCATGCTCGTCAACGTGACTTTCCATTCGTATTTCAAAGACCTGACCGGATGCAGTCAGGCGGCCGAAGAAGTTCCGCTCGGCAGCACGATAGGTGACGTGCTGGAAAAGCTTCACCGGCGTTTCCCCCAATTGGCTGCGATGGAACGGTCCACCTTGATTGCCGTAGGTGTCGAGTATCAAAACCGACGTTATATCTTGAAACACGATGATGAAGTTTCTTTGTTCCCGCCAGTTCAAGGGGGTTAATCTTTCGCCACAATGGAAAAAACAGTCGATGCAAATCGGACCATGAAACGCCAGTTGATAATCACTCATGACCCGATTAACGAGGCTGCCCTGGTGGAAGCGCGCTCGATGTCTTCCGGGATGGGTGCAGCGGTGTATTTCACGGGCGTGGTTCGTGGCACCGAGAATGAAATACTCATTAGCGCCATTGATTACGAAGCGTTTCAGCGAATGGCGGAGCATCAATTCCAATTGCTGTTTGATCAACTCGAGGAGCGATGGCCGTTGGAATCAGTCCGGCTGATTCATCGAATCGGGTTGGTAAAGGTTAACGAACCATCGCTCTGGGTTGAGGTGATCGCTCCTCATCGGGGTGAAGCCTTCGCAGCCTGCCAATTCTTGATCGATGAGATGAAGCGGTTGGTGCCGATCTGGAAAAGGCCGGTGAATCCAGGTTTGAACACACCGTAAAATGGACTGCCGACCCATTTCTGGAGCGACTGCTCCCCATCGACGTGGAGTATCCGTCCCGCTCGCGAGCAAGACCCTCGACCTCCTGGCCACGGAGCCTTCCGACGAACAGCGTGATTGACGTGGTTATCACTCTCAAGCGCTTCGCGTTGGCCCGGCATCCGCAATTACTTTGACCCTCACCGCAACTTTCTCTAGTTTCCTTTGTATAACAATGGGTTGAATTGAATTATTTTTAATGGCTTTTGTATCGATAAAAAACGTTCTGGCACAAGCGGCTTTAGCGAATACCGACCAATTCGAAGCATGGACTAAAGAGTGGCGGATTGCTGTCGAGAACGGCTCGCAGGAGTCATTGATAGCATTCTTCAGTCGGGAGGCGGGGCTATCCGAGGATCTGTTTTTGGAACGGCTGTCCCAAGCTCTCAAGTGGCCTTACTTGGATCTTCCCAAGACGACCATTTCTGCTGAGGCGCAGAAGAGAATTTCCACGAAAGTCGCTTTTCAATACACGGTGCTGCCCACGAAATTTGAGGACGACACCTTGCAAGTGGTCGTCAGCAATCCGTTTGACACCGCAATGTTATGCGCCGTCCAGTTTGATGCCCAATGTCCGATTGAGTTTGGGTTAGCCTCTAAACTCGAGATCGAAAAGGCGCTCAAGAAATATTATGGAGTGGGCGCCGAAACCCTCGACGAAATTGCCGAGGACGAACCGATCGACCTCGTGGTGGGTGATGACAAAGAGATCACGGAAGGAGATCAGGAAGCGAGCGTTATCAAGTTCGTCAATCAGATCATTTGGGAAGCCTTCAAGGACCGGGCGACCGATATTCACTTCGAGCCGGCCGAGGATGAACTGCGGATCCGCTATCGCATCGACGGAATCCTGCACCAGACGCCGATGCCACCCCAGCTCAAGCGGTACCAAGCTGCTCTGATTTCGCGTGTCAAGGTGATGTCCGGGATGAACATTGCCGAGAAGCGTCTGCCTCAAGACGGCCGCATCAATGTCCGGATCAAAGGTGAAGAAATTGATATCCGCGTTTCCACGGTGCCGACCGTCTATGGCGAAAGCGTTTCTTTGCGGTTATTAACGCGGGGCAAAATATTCCTCAGCTTGGAGAAACTCGGCTTTGCGCCGGCTGAAGAGAATGCTTTGCGCGAAATCATCATCAAGCCTCACGGTATTCTTCTCGTCACGGGGCCGACAGGTTCGGGAAAATCCACTTCGTTGTACGCCTTTCTGAGCACTATCAATTCGGTGCATAAGCGCATCATCACGATCGAGGAGCCTGTCGAATACGAGTTGAAGGGCATCAACCAGATTGCCGTCCGATCGGACATTGGATTGACGTTTGCCATGGGCTTGCGCCACATACTTCGGCAGGACCCCAACGTGATCATGGTGGGTGAAATCCGCGACTTGGAAACCGCCGAGATTGCCATTCGCGCTGCTCTAACCGGCCACTTGGTTTTCAGCACACTTCACACCAACGACGCTCCGAGTGCTTTCACACGTTTGATCGACATGGGGATCGAGCCGTTCTTGGTGGCGTCATCTGTCGAGGCTGTCATGGCGCAGCGCTTGGTGCGAACGATCTGCCAGCATTGCAAAATTGAGCAGAAGGTCGAACGCGATTATTTGCGGAGGATTGGTTTCCCCGAATCTGAAATCGAGACCGCGAAGTTCTGGCGAGGAAAAGGCTGCGTGGAATGTCGCGAGATGGGTTATCAGGGACGCATGGGCATTTATGAGATCCTGATTTTGAACGAGGCGCTCCGTCCGTTGATTCTGAGTCGTGCTCCGGCCAGCACGATGGCCCAGCGCGCTATCGAACTGGGAATGCGCAATCTTCGCACGGATGGGTGGAACAAAGTCAAAGCGGGTCAGACGACCATCGAAGAAATCCTGCGTGTCACGCAAACGGAGGAACACCTGAATGCTTTGGTCGGCGATACTAAATCCGAAATGTGGGTGAAAGAGTGAAGAATTCCGCATTCCATTCTTGCCACGTGCTCGATGCAAAGCCGGACGCCCGGCAGCTCTGGCGGTTTAGTATAGAGGACGGGAAGGTTGCCTTAGCGAGCGAGCAACGACTCCTCCCCGCCGAGCCGCTACCCAGCAAGCTCGTTGGCAAGGATTGGCGGTCTCTGTGGCAACGGAAGCTCAACATCGCCTGGCTGCCCGCGGATCATGCCTTTTTGCGTGTCGCGCACCTGCCGGCTTCTGATTTCGCGGAAGTGCTTTCCATGGTGGAGCTGCAACTCGAGAAGCTGTCGCCGCTGCCGGTGAACCAAATTGTATGGAGCATCGAGGTCTTGCCGCAGCACGCCGAGAACATGCAAACCGTGGTCGTCGTCATCGCCGCGCGCCATCTCGTGGAGGCGTTCCTGGGAAAACTTGAGAGCGATGGTTATCAGCCCGACCGGTTGGAGCTTCCCCAGCTTCACCAATTGCTCGCCACTCGAATGGAGGAAGATGGGGTCTGGATTTATCCAAGCAACGAAGGAAGTAAGCATCTCTGCCTCATCGCATGGTGGTTTGGGGGCTCATTGCAGCAGCTGCAAGTGCTCCAGTTGCCCGATTCCCTGAACCGCAGCACGCTGTTGGTCGAACAATTGACCAAGGCTGCCTGGGCTGGAGAAATGGAAGGCTGGCTAACGGTTCGGCCCCGATGCCACTTGGTCGCTGATGCAGCCACAGCAGCTTTCTTGGAACCGTCCTTAAAACAGTGGGCTGAGGACAGCGTGGTGGCCGTCGAGCCATTATCGAAGGCAGCAGTCGCGGAGCTGGCTGCCAAACGTTCGGCACGCAATGAAGCCAAGGCCAACTTGTTGCCCGTTGAATATACCGCGCGTTATCAGCAGAAGTTCATTGACCGTCTTTGGATGAGCGGCTTGGGCGGTATCGTCGCGGCTTACATCATCGGAGTCGCAATTTATTTCGCTTCTCTTCAAGTCCTCAATTATCAGCAGCACAGTCTGGAGAAAGAAGTCGCCTCGCTCAGCCCTAAATATACGAATGCCATGAAGCTGAAGGAACGGGTTGAAGTGCTTCAAAACCAGCTCAACCTGAAGTACGCCGCATTGGATTCTTTGAGGGCGGCCTCCGAGCTGCTGCCTCCGGACTTGAGCTTGTCTCAGCTTCATTTTCAGAAAGGGCAAAAGCTTTTCTTGCAGGGAACCGCACCTCAGGAGCAGGTCAGCCAGCTTACAGATTACAACTCAGCTCTTCGGAAGGCGACGGCGAACGGCGATCTTCTATTCAGCAAAGTAGAACAGCCACGGTATGAGACCCGCGGTCAAACCTTGGCCTGGCGCTTTACGTGCGACCTGAATCGCACTGAAACAGAATGAGTCTATTTTTGGACAAATTGAATCTGCGGCCTCAGGAACGGCGCTTGGTCGTTTTGATCGCGATCGTTTTGTTCGTCGCGCTGAATATCTGGCTGGTCTGGCCGCATTTCAACGACTGGCAGGCTGTTCAGACCCAGCGCGAAAAAACCAATCAAACGTTGAAGAATTATCAGAAAGAGATCCTCCGCGTCGCGAATTACGACTCCAAGCTCCGGGAACTTGAGAGCGCCGGATCAAGCGTCGTCGCTGAAGGACAGGAACTCGATCTTCTGCTGACTGTGCAAAACCAAGCCCGGCTTACCGGCCTCAGGATTACCAGCAACGATCCGAGACCTAAACCGAGCACTGCAAAGACCAACCAATTCTTTGAAGAGCAAACGCTTCATATCCACGCTAACACCGGAAATGACGAGCTGGTGAATTTTCTAGTCAGTCTCGCCTCGACCAACTCGTTAATCCGGGTTCAAGACCTGAGTCTCCAGCCCGCCACAGGTCAAACGAGACTGGAAAGCGATCTGACATTGGTGGCGAGTTACCAGAAGAAGAGGCTGCCTCCGCCTGTCCCGGTTGCCCTAACGAAAGGCGTGGCTAATGCGGCTGCCAATGCCAAGCCATCGGCCAGCAAGACCAATAGAACCGTTGCCGCAAGCGGGACGAACAGGGTTGCGCCCTCAAAGCCCAAAGCAGCGGCACAAGCACCTTTAAAATAGTGAACTCGTCGATCACGTTCCGGGCTCTGTCTCGACACACGAAAAGCTAATTAAATTTATGTCGAAAAAGTTTATCATGTTGCTTGTTGCTTCAATGGCTTTGCTGGGGACTTGGCTGTACGCGCAAAAGGTCCCGCAGCGCCGCCCCAGCGTGCCGCCTGTTACCACAAACAAGTCTGCGTTGACGTCGGCTCAAACCGACGCAATGGTTCGCACGTTGCGGCAATCCATGACCAATTCGCCGGGCGGCTCGAGCAACGCTCCGGTGACGGCTCCGAATACTCCTGTGCCCGCTACCTTGCCTCTGCTGAACGCCACCATTCCTCCAGTTCAAGTCGCTCCTGCTGTCGGGGGCATCGCATCGCCCGCCTCCGTGGTCACACCGACAAGCGTTCCAGCCGCTACGCCGTCAGCCTTCGGACAACCGGCCATTAACACCAACCCGGTTGCGATCACGGTGCCGAACCCGATCGCGCCAGCGTCCGGGCCACGTCTTCCCGGAGTTCCCGCCGCTCCCGCCGCAACCCCGGAGATTGCCGCCCCTGATGCTCAAGCTGCAGCGGAGCAGGACATTATTCCGGCAGGGATGATCCAAATTCAAGGGATGGCGCTCGACCAGTTTTTTGAAGTTTACTCGATGATTTCAGGCCGTTCCGTTTTGCACCCATACGCTTTGGCGGGCGCTCCGCAAGGCATCACCCTCAAGGCGCAGACGGCGTGGACCCGGCAGGAAGCGATCTTTGCCATGGATGCGGTGCTCGCTTTGAATGGAATCGCCATGATCCATACTGCTGACAAATTCGTCACGGCGATCCCGGAGCAGATTGCCGGAACACAAGGCTCCAAACTCTCCCAAGTCAAGACTGGGAACTATTCTGAGAGCGATGAATTCGTCACGCAGATTGTCACTTTGAAGACCGTTAAGCCGAGCGAGCTTGGTCAGGTGCTGGCCACCTTCAGCAAGATTCCGAACAGCATCACGCCCTTTGACAACAATCAAACCATTGTCTTGCGGGAACACGCTTCCAATGTGAAGCGGATGCTCGAAGTGATCGAGAAGATCGACGTTGTCCGGGAGTCGAATTACAAGCTCGAGGTCATTCCGATCAAATACGGGAAAGTGAGCGATCTTTACAACACGATGGCGAGCCTGATTTCGGGGCAAGCCGGAGGAGGGTCCGCCGGAGGCGCTGCTCGAACTGGAAGACAAACGACTCGGCTCGGTCAAGCTCAGCAGAACGGTCGCCAACCCGGTCAGGCTCTCCAGACACAGCAACCTCCGCAAAGCGCCGGCGGGGCGCAAAACACATTCCAGAATCGCTTGCAACAGATCGTCAGCCGTGCTGCGGGCGGGTCTGAAGTGCAACTGCTCGAGGATGCGAAAATCGTGCCGGACGAACGCTCGAACAAGCTGTTAATCTTTGCCAACAAACGCGACATGGAGATGATCACAAACATCGTGGCCAAGGTGGATGTGCTCCTGGCCCAGGTGCTGATCGAAGCGATCATCATGGAAGTGCAGCTCGGTGATTCACAGAACGTTGGAGTAAGCGTATTGCAAAATCCGAAGCGATTCAGCCA
>SIBE01000077.1 GCA_009695265.1 Pedosphaera sp.
GGGACCGCCGTAATGGCTTGAATCCTGTCTGGCCTGGCCGGCAGGAGCCTGCGGCGCCGGTTTCCGGCACGCCGCGCCTCCCGCCACGCTCGCGCCGCCGTCACCCACGGCTTCCCTCCCCTCCGGCTTCCGCAGATGAATGAACCCTGCATTTGCCGGTAATTTTGCCGGTCGGAAGCTTGACACTCCGGACTTCGCTGATATTCTCCCGCATTCCGTGAAATGCGGTGGGCTCCGTTTACGGTTTCGTCGCCCGGGCACAGTGGCTTGGGCCACGTGAATGTAGTTGAACCGATGATTTGTATCCATGAAACGTCAATATCAGCCATCGAAAATCCGTCGTAAGCGGCAGCACGGCTTTTTAAATCGAAACTCCACTAAAAGTGGAAAAGCCACTCTCGCGAACCGCCGCCGCGTTGGCCGCAAACGATTGACGCCGGTGTGATCTGCGTCGGACCATGACTGCCGATGGATCTGGTCGGATGCGTCTGACGCGGGCCATGCGCCTGCAGAAGACACGAGAGTTTGCACGGATTCGGAATGAAGGACGACGGTCGGTACGCGGTTGTCTCGTGGTCAACTGGATGCTCCTGATGCCTGGATCAATTTGCCGTGTGGGACTCATCACCACCAAAAAGCTCGGCAAAGCGATCATTCGCACCCGTGCTCGAAGGCTTCTTCGCGAGACATTTCGACTGCATCAGCATGATTTCCGACAACCAGTCGCGATGGTGTTGGTAGCCCGCGCCTCGATCATTGGAAAAAAGCTAGCCGATGTGGAACGAGATTTTGTGACTCTCCTGCGCCAAGCGAATCTGTTAAACGAAACCAAGTGAGTGTCGCACAAGCAATTTTGATTTTGATGGTCCGGGTTTACCGATACCTGCTTTCCCCGGCGAAGACTCTGTTCTTCGGTCCGTTAGGCCGCTGTCGATTCACGCCGTCTTGTTCCGATTATGGGTTGCAAGCCCTGAAATCGCACGGCGCGGCGCTCGGAACGTGGCTTTGCGTGAAACGGGTTTGCCGATGTCATCCCTGGGGTGGCTGCGGGCATGATCCCGTCCCCTTGGAATCACCATTTCAAACATCAAAGATCAAATCTCAATTAACTCCATTCCGCAGCCTCCAGATCAACGCTCAATCCTCTACTGATCAAAGGTTCTCCGGGCTCAACGGCTAAACCCTCGCATGGATCGCAAATCAATTCTCGTCCTCGTCCTGTCCTTCTCCCTGTTGATGTTGTGGTACCCTTTGGTCAATCGCATTTTCCCGCCGACGCCACTGCCCCAGGGAACAAATGTACTGACCCAAGCCACGAATCGAACGGCTGCGGGAACGACAAACGCCGATACGAAACCGGCCCAAACCAACAGCGACGCGACTACGACCTTCTCGCTGCCGACCCACGCAGAACCGGCGGCGATGCATTTTGACGAACCGGAGAAATTACTGACAATTGAAAACGAGAACGTCCGCTATATTTTCACCTCGCATCAAGGAGGCCTGAAATTCGTCGAGTTAAAGAAGTATCCCGCGACAGTGGATTGCAGGGGCAAGCTACCCGCGGACACAAATAACCTCGCCACTCTCAATGCCCCCGCGCCAGTTCCGACCATGGCCTTGCTGGGTGGATCTGTCGTGGAAGGCGACGGAGTATTCGCCCTTTCCAAAATCGACTCTGGAGTCCGCGCCGAGAAAGTTCTCACGAATGGCTTGCACATCGTGAAGGAATTCCATCTCAGCACCAACTACCTGTTGAAGGCGACCGTGTGGCTGGAAAACCGCTCGTCGCAGCCAATCCTCCTGCCGTCGCATCAATGGGTCGTCGGCACAGCGACGCCTATTGGGCAGCACGACGAATCGATGATGCTTGGGATTCAGTGGTACGACGGATCAAAAGCCGAGAGCATCGCGGAACCTTGGTTCGCCAATCGACCCATGGGCTGCGGAATGATTCCTGCGAATCCCCGGACGACTTACGTGGCAGGCGCAAGCAATGTCCTTTGGGCGGCCGTTCACAATCAATTCTTTGCGCTGGTGGCGGTCCCCACGGAGCTTCCGCTGAGTATTATAGGGCAGCGAATTAACCTTACGCCACCCAGCCGAGAACAAATCGCCGCCGACCCGAGGGTAGTGACTAATCCACCGGGTTACCAAGCTGGCCTTCTTTATCCAGGAATCTCGTTGGAGCCGAACAAGCGAGTTGAAAGAACCTTCGAGATTTATTCCGGGCCAAAAGAGTATAACGCCTTGGCCCGCCTGGGACACAACCTCGACCTGATAATGAAGTTCGGATTTTTCGGGTTCTTTGCCAAAGCGCTCCTGCTGTCGATGAACGGCCTGCACTCATTGGGATTTCCTTACGGCGCGGCGATTGTCGTGATCACGGTCATTATTAAGCTGGTTTTTTGGCCGCTCACGAAGGCGAGCACAAGATCAATGAAGCGGATGGCTGCGCTGCAACCGCAGATGAAGGTCCTCCAGGAAAAACACAAGGATGACCCCAAGAAGATGAACATGAAGCTGATGGAGTTCATGAAGGAAAACAAGGTCAGTCCGTTGGGTGGTTGCCTGCCGATGATGCTGCAAATCCCTGTGTTTATTGGGTTCTACACCATGTTACAGAGCGCCATCGAACTTCGCGGCGCAAAATTCCTTTGGGCCTGTGATCTCTCCCAAGCGGACACGATCGGCGTTCTTCCCGGACTCAATTTCCCTATTAACCCGATGCCACTGCTCATGGGGTGCACCATGCTCTGGCAAGCCCGGCTCACCCCGCCCTCTCCTGGCATGGACCCCACGCAACAAAAAATCATGAAATACATGCCGCTGATGTTCATGGTTTTCCTGTACAATTTCTCGGCAGGCTTAACACTTTACTGGACCGTGCAAAATCTGCTAACAATAACGCAGATGAAGTTGACAAAAGCCAGCGATGCACAAACCCCGCCTGGAACAAAACCTTCCGCGCCGCTTCCCAGAGCGCTGGCACCACGAAGGCAGAAACCCCAGTAGAGGGTTCGCAAGCCCATTCACAAGACCCTATGCCTGCCCAACCTAAAGCGATTCTGGAATACCTTCTCACCTCTCTCGGCTTTACCGCGACAGTCGAAGAACACGCGCTGGACCAAGGCATTTTGCTGGAGGTGAAGACCGACGATCCCGGCAGATTAATTGGCCGCCAGGGGCAAACCCTCGGTCAATTGCAATACATCACGAACCGATTGCTTTTCCGTCAAGATCCCCAAGCCCCCAAGGTCACGCTGGACATTGGAGAATACCGCGCTCAAGCCCGCGAAGCCCTGGTCCAGAAAGCCCGCGAAGCCGCGGAGAAAGTGCGGCGCTGGGGAGACATCGTGGAGTTGGAGCAGCTCAATGCCTTTGACCGGCGCATTATTCATAACGCCCTCAAAGACGACCCTGCCGTAGAAACGCACAGCGTCGAAGTCGAAGGGACTGACAAAAAAGTCATCATTCTTCGGCCGAAACAGTAAACTGAATTAATAATTCAGTTGACCCGCTTTGGGAAACGGGCTAGTAATCCGCGCGTGAATTGCAATCTAATTAACCTCCTGCCTCTACGAGGTGCTCTGCTGATCAGCAGAGTGGCAGTTGGGTTTTAGTGCGATCAAGAGAAACTTTTAACCCCACTGCCGCTCGCGGTAGTGGGGTTTTTTATTTTCAGACGAAGCGTTTCGCCTCATCTGAAACTAAAAAAAAACTATGAAAAATAATAGAATCATTATCTTCGATACAACGCTCCGCGATGGTGAGCAATGTCCAGGCGCATCCATGAACTTGCGCGAGAAACTTGAGGTCGCTCGCCAACTCGCCCGGCTGAAGGTGGATGTCATCGAGGCCGGGTTCCCGGTGATTAGTGATGGAGATTTTGCTTCAGTCCAGAGCATCGCCAAGGAAATCAAAGGGCCGATCATCGCCGGCTTGGCACGTTGCGTACCGAAAGATATTGATGCCGCCGGAGAAGCCATCAAGCCCGCCGGCAAGCGCGGTCGCATCCACGTTTTTTTGGCAACTTCAAAAATTCATCGCGAGTTCAAGCTCGGCAAGGCCCGCGACGAAATCATCCGGCTCGCCGTGGAGGGCGTCAAGCGAGCGAGATCGTACGTCGATAACGTGGAGTTTTCCCCGGAGGACGGCTCCCGGACCGAGCCCGACTTTTTAGTGCAGGTCTGCAAGGCCGCCATCGCTGCCGGTGCCAACACCATTAACGTTCCCGACACGGTCGGCTGGGCCATTCCGCAGGAATATGAAGCGTTGATCGCCCGGTTATATGAAGAGGTGCCAGAGTTCCAATCAGACAAGGCGGTCATCAGTGTTCATTGCCATAACGATCTCGGATTGGCTGTGGCGAACTCTCTCGCGGCAGTCCGGGCGGGCGCTCGCCAGATCGAGTGTACCGTCAATGGGATCGGCGAACGCGCCGGCAATGCGGCCTTGGAGGAGATTGTCATGGCGTTGAAGACTCGGAGCGATTTCTACGGCGGATTGCAATGCGGCGTGAACACTCGCGAGATCGTCAAATCCTCACGCTTGGTTTCTCGGATGAGCGGGCTGATCGTGCAACGAAGCAAGGCTATCGTCGGCGAAAATGCCTTCGCTCATGCGAGCGGCATTCATCAGGACGGCATTTTGAAAAAACGCGAGACTTACGAAATCATGGACCCGCAGGAGGTCGGATGGGGCAAAACGGATTTACCGTTAACCAAACATAGCGGACGCGCCGCGGTCGCCGCGCGGTTAAAGCACCTTGGTTTTAAGATGACCGAGGCGGATGTTCAGGCAATCTTTGCCCGATTCAAAGAGATTGGAGACAAGAAGAAGTTCGTTTATGACGACGATTTAACTGCGTTGGTCGAAGGCCATATCACCGAAATGCCGGAAACGTGGTCTCTCGATTACTTGAGCGTCACGAGCGGCACTCAGACTGTGCCGACCGCCACCGTTCGCTTGAAAAAATCGGCGAACAAAAAAGCTGCGGCCGAAATCTTGCAGGACGCCGGCATTGGTGACGGACCGGTGGACGCTGCGCTGAAAGCAATCGATCGTTTAACGAGAACCCGCGGCAGGCTGATGGATTATTCACTCCGTGCTGTTTCCCAGGGGAAGGACGCGCTTGGGGAAGTCACCCTTAAAGTGGATTTCGGCAACGGTGGATTAATCACAGGCAAAGGGGCCAGCACGGATGTCATCGAAGCCAGCGCGCGGGCGTACCTCAACGCCGTCAACCGCTTTCTGTGCGATAACCCTAATCCGCCGGACAACGAACATCAACCGTGATATGAGCGGAACCACTGCCCCCGCGCCTCAATCCCCGGACTTCGATCAAACGTTGTGGGCTAACTCAAGCTTTTCTCAGGAATACCGGGACAACGCAGATCATTATATTCAGGATCGCCACGAGCTTTTTCGCCTTCTGAAATCGTTTTACCGGGCTTTCGCAAAGAAGACCCATGGCACGAGAGTTTGCGATTTAGGATGCGGCGACGGAGTCCTCTGCCAGCAACTCCTTCAAGAGGACCCATCTATCGAAGCCACATTGGTGGATGGTTCTCCACAGATGTTAAGCGCCGCTCGGACTCGTCTGGTGGATTTTCCTAGGATTCACACTCGGCAGCAATCGTTTGAGGAATGGATGCAATCCTCGACAGACCTCGATCCGTTCGATTTTATCGTCTCTTCCTTTGCGATCCATCACTTGCATTTACCAGATAAGGCGAGGCTTTTTCAGAGTATCGCTGACCACCTGCGAGAAGGAGGTTGGTTTCTGAATATCGACACCGTGTTTTCTGACGAACCTGTTTTTACCGATTGGTATTACCAAGCCTGGCAGGAATGGGTGAACGAACGCGACGTGAAGCTTCGCTTGAAGGGGGCGTTCCGTACTATTGCGAGGAAAGCTCGCCTGAACCCCGATAACAAGCTAAGCCCGCTCGAAGTCCAATTGGAAGCCCTGCGAGCCGCCGGCTTTCACAAGGTCGAGTGTCATTACAAGAACGGGCTGTTTGTCATCTATGCCGGGCAAAAGCAAGGTTAGACGCTTGTCGGGCAGTGATCTTTTGCTAGGCTGACTCTATGAGTTTTGTGGCTGAGTTTAATAAGTTGCGGTTGGCGTCCTTGATTGAGCAATCACAGAGGACGACCGTGGCGGAAGCCCGTGAATGCCTGGGTAAGCCACGGCTCTCGCTCGCGGATTTCGGCCGTTTGATTTCTCCGGCAGCAGGGGATTTATTAGAACTGCTCTGTCATCGTTCTCAGCTCGTGACTCAACAGCGATTCGGCAAGGTGATTCGCTTTTTTGCGCCGCTTTATCTCTCCAACGAGTGCATCAACAACTGCAAGTACTGCGGCTTTTCCAGGGATAACCCGATCCTGCGAGTGACGCTCACGGTGGATGAGGTGCTCCGTGAAGCACGGGCGCTAAAGGAGCAAGGTTTTCGCAATCTTCTCCTCGTCTCCGGCGAGCATCCCAAGTTTATCTCGCAAGCCTATTTGACCGACTGTGTTCGCGCTCTCCACGCGGAATTTCCGAGCGTCTCGCTTGAGGTTGGCCCAATGGAAACGAACGAATACCGGCCGATCTGCGATGCGGGCGCGGAAGGGTTGGTTGTTTACCAGGAGACTTACGACAGGGTGGTCTATGCACAAATGCACACGACCGGACCAAAACGGGATTTCGGCTGGCGGCTCGAAACTCCGGAACGCGCTTATCAAGCCGGATTCCATCGGCTCGGGATTGGGGCGCTCTTCGGATTGAGCGACTGGCGATTGGAGGCGCTAAGTGTCGCAGCCCACGCTGATTACCTTTTGCGCCATTGCTGGAAAGCTCAGTTGACTATTTCTTTACCTCGGCTCCGACCGAATGCCGGCGACTTCGAACCGCTCACTCAAATGGCCGACCGCGAATTGGCGCAACTCGTCTGCGCCTTCCGCCTGGTCTTTCCCGACGTGGGTCTTGTGCTGTCCACTCGTGAGCCAGCCAAATTGCGTGACGGGCTTATTCCGGTGGGCATCACGTTGATCAGCGCTGGCAGCCACACAGAACCCGGCGGTTACACGGGCGCAGGGAAGGAGAAGATTCATCTCACCGAACGTGGACGGATCGTGGAACTTGCAGCCAGCTCAAGTGAATGGGCAAGCACAAATAAAGGTGCCACCCAGGCCACAGGTCAGTTTGAAATCTCAGATACTCGTTCCCCAGACGAGGTGGCCGCACTGGTGCGTCGGCTTGGTTACGAGCCGGTCTGGAAGGATTGGGACGCGGCTTTAACAGCTTGAACAGCGTCGTCAAACCAGCGTTCAATCAGCTCAATCAATGCTGTCGAAAATGAACCAGAGCTTCGTCATCGCCAACGGCCAGCGGATCTCGATCGAACTCCCCTCCTCCGTCGAAGCGTTCCTGATCACTCAAAATCTGCGACCTCGAAGCGTGGTTGTTGAGCATAACGGCGAAGCAGTCGCCTCTTCCGAATTCTCTAAACGAGAGCTCAGCTCTGGTGATCGGCTTGAGATCGTTCAAATTGTGGCTGGAGGTTAATGGTGCATCTTGGTCCAATTCGTTCTCATGAATTGTTCAAAGAGCGGGACACTTCGAATCACCTGCGAGTTGAGTCAAATGCATCGAGTACGTAGTCTAGCTTGTTATTTTCCTGCCAGAGTGAAACACTGGCCATAGAACGCATGAAACGAATCCTGCTAATTGATGACGATGTGGTCTTCCGTCTTGGGGTAGCCAGGCTGCTGACAGGAGAAGGATGGCATGTGTTTGAAGCCGAGGACGGAGAGAAGGGCTTGAAGCTCGCGATGCAGCATCGTCCTGAGGCGATCGTTTGTGATCTGCACATGCCCCGCTGCAATGGCTTTCAGGTGTGTCGCTCTCTGCGGGCGGAGAACGGCACATTGGGAAAGACCAAGATTGTTATCACCACGAGCAGCCTCTATCCGTCTGATCGGGAAACGGCCCTCGAGTGTGGGGCAGACGCTTATTTAATCAAACCGATCAATCCTCCCGAGCTTCTGGCAATCCTGAACCAATTCAACGAAGCGGAGGCCGCCCGAAACAACGCCTCGAATCCCGGCGCGGTTCCTCGTTCGCAGAAAACAAAGTTTAAGTTTTGGGGTGTGCGCGGCTCACTCCCGACTCCAGGTCCATCCACGGTCCATTACGGAGGCAACACCTCATGCGTGGAAGTGCGAACGGAGGGGCAAGTGATCATTTTGGATGCGGGGACCGGGATTCGCGAACTTGGCCTTCAGCTTGCCGGAGAATTCAAAAATCAGCCGCTCAGCTTGACCATTCTGATTTCACACACGCATTGGGATCATATTCAAGGCTTCCCTTTCTTTGCCCCGGCGTACAACCCGCTCAACTCACTTCACGTTCTCGCCTACGAAGATGCCCGGAAGGGACTGGAAGCGACTCTCTCAAGCCAGATGGAAAGTCCGTATTTTCCGATTAGCATGCAGCAAATGCCCAGTAATATCTCGTTTCTAGAACTCAAGGATTTATCTTTTAAGATCGGAAATGTCAGAGTCGAAGCCATCTTCGTCAATCATCCAGGCGTCTGCGTGGGATACCGTCTCTTTACTCAAGAAGGCTCGATCGCTTATGTGCCTGACAACGAACTCTTCCAACGATTGAAAGCTCAGGACACAACAGGGTCGAATCCGGGTGGCGAGCACGTCCAGGAGTTTGCGCTCCGACAGGACCAGAAGCTAACCCAATTCATCAAGGGAGCGGACGTTCTCATAATGGACTCCCAGTATGATGAGGACGAATACACAAAACACATCGGCTGGGGTCATAGTTGCGCGGATGATTCGGTGGCTTTGGCAGTAGGCACCGAAGTCAAAAATCTTTTTCTCTTCCACCATGATCCAATGCATGACGACGCCAAGATTTCGCGAATGGCCTCCCGAGCCCAGGAACTAGTTGCGCGCCTCGGCGGAAAGATGAAAGTCGAAGCGGCTCGTGAAGGGATGGAGATTGAGTTGCCCGTGGCAGTCCCAGGCAACGGTTAGTCCGCCAACCGTGCTCTCAGGCATGACTTAAGTCGTCGAAGGAGTGGGTGTCAAATACGGATTAAAGCTTGTCGGCAGGCAGGATGGTTTCATAGTTTTCCGCCGATATGAAATTGAATTTTAAGCCGTTTTTTAGAGGAGGCGTATTCCTAATAGTTTGCGTGGTCTTTTGCTTCATCTGTGTAAGTGGGCAAAATGGTGTCCAGACGAATTCCACCTTATCGACAAGGGCGTTGGAGAATCCCGAAAGCGAAGTCTCGACGGGCTCTCGCCTCGACAAGGATATGCACCTGACCTTCGGCTTGGATCGAATCTCATTTTTGCAACGCGAGGTACCGAGTGGTATTCCCCTATGGCAATACCCGGCTTCGCTGATCTATATTCTCTTGGCCTTTGTCCTCTCGAAGTGCCTGGATTTTGGGACCCGCATATACGTCAAACAGTGGGCTGAGAGAACCAAAACGAAGTTCGATGACTTGATGCTCACTTTGCTTCGGGGTCCACTCAAGCTCATCTCGTTCGTCATCCTGCTGCATATCGGTCTTCAGGTTTCTAACTGGCCGCAATGGATCGAGGAAATTCTGCGGAAGGGCTTGAAAATCGCAGTCGCCTGCTCGCTAACTTACATGGCTCTCGAGCTGATCGATCTATTCATGGGCTACTGGAAAAAGCGGAGTGCGCATGAGACAGAGAAATCGTTCCATGAGCAGATCTTCCCAATAATCAACAAGGCGCTCAAACTGTGCCTCATCGTGGTGGCGGTCTTAGTCACAACCCAGAACTTAGGGTTGAATATCTCGAGCGTGATTGCTTCTCTTTCTATTGGCGGCCTAGCCTTGGGCTTGGCTGCGCAAGATACCCTCGGCAATCTGTTCGGGGCAGTGGCCGTCCTCATCGACAAACCGTTCCGGATCGGCGACCGAATTCGGATCGATTCCGTGGACGGCACCGTGGAAGCAATCGGGCTGCGCAGTACGCGCATTCGAAACCTGGACGGCCATTTAATCACGATCCCGAACAAAACGATGGGCAGCGCCATAATCACCAATGTCACCCGGAGGCCTAATATAAAGACCGAGATGAATATCGGCATCACCTACGACACGCCAACCGAAAAGGTCAAACGCGCGCTCCAGATCTTGGCAGAGATTTACAAAAAACATCCCATGACCTTCGATGTGCTCATCAGCTTCAACAAATTCAATGATTCGTCGCTGAACATTCTCGTGGTGCATTGGTGGAATTCGACGGATCAGAAGGCGTACCTTTCTGGCATGGAGGAGCTAAACTTGATGGTAAAAACTCGGTTTGATGAAGAAAGGATCGGATTCGCTTTTCCAACCCAAACGCTCTATGTGAAACAGGATTCGGAATGGCAGGTCAACGGTCCGTCGCGCACGCCCCAGCGCGGCTCTTCCAGTGCCGACGGGAAGTCACTTGATCTCAAAAAACAGCCCCAATCGCCCGAGCTTGGACTTTAGCTGGCTCTTGACCTGTCCCCAAAATCGCCCCGAGGCTCAAGTTGGATCAACCGCTGTTCGCACGCTTAGGAGAGCGAAAGCCGCGTGCCGAACATTCGGCTCAACGGATCAGCACTTCTTCCAACTAATCGGTTTCCAAAGCAGAGGAATGCGCTAGGTTGTTGCCAAGATGCCTTTGATCACGAACCCCGCTGTAGCCGCCTTTATGGCTCAGTTGGGTTCCGAATTTATTTTCGCCCAGGTCCTGATCCGCCATCAGGAGCACGGCTACGAATTACGCCACGTCGATGATTGCCATCGAGACTCGTCCAGCTTGAGGATTATCCCTTTGGATGAGGTCCGTCGAATGGTTCAATTCACGGCTGCGGGAGTTTTTCGGCCCTTGAAATCCGCCCCCAATCTTCAAAGCAACTGGCGCATCATCATACACAGTCCAACTGAGCTAGAGGCTACGGTGAACCAACTCAATCCCGGAGCCATTGCGGATTGGTATGCTGCTCAGTCCGCGACACCTCCGGTCACCGATTTCCGAGAGTTTATAAATCGGCAAACTGGGATGTACCAGATCACACAAAAACTTACAGACACCCAGGCTGTGGAGGTGATCAAGACGGGATGTCATCGAACTCTGTGTCTGAAGCGACGACTCTGGACGGTAACCGGGTTAGAATCCGATTCGAAGTCGGAAAAAAGTGCGATTCCTTGTCTGGAACCCTGCGCCATGCTTCTAGAATATGCACGCAAAGCCATGCGCCTCGAAAAGCCTCGACATTAATTCAGACCCCTATTATCACCACCCACAATATTTTATCTGTTATGCGCCATTCTTCTATTAAGGTAATCCTGCTGGCCGGGCTTCTTTCGGTCAGTTCCACCCAAGCACAATCTGATAAATCCGCGTCCAAGCCTGCGTCTCCGTCCAAGCCAGAGCCGGCCGACGTCGAAGCCGGCCGTGCGTGGGAAGAGTTGCTGAAGATCAGCCAACCGCCGCCTCCCCCTGAAACATGGAAGACCACCGCTCCGTCCGCAGACACGATCGCGAAGTTCCGGGCCATGCAAGCCGAGCTTGCTGGCAACGCGGCGCAGAAAGCGAAAGATTTTTACAGCCGTTTCCCGAGCCACTCAAAAGCAGGAGAAGCGCGCGAAAAAGAGTATGAATTGCTCGAAGCAGCCGTCGCCATGGGAAATGCGAGAATGCTGTCGCGGTTAGAGGCTCTCGAAGCGGCGCGCCTCAAGGATCCTGCCTTGAGTGAGGACGATCGATTTCAGTTGCGGCTTTCCGCGGTTCAGCGCGCTGCCATGAGCAAAATGTCCGAGGGACAGCCTGTCGTCTTCGGAGAATTTGAGAAGGGCGTCCGCGTGCTCCAAAAGGAATTTCCTAAGCGTCCAGAGATTTTTGAAATGCTCTTGGCGGTGGCATCTCAGAGCGAAGCGGAAAAGGGGCGTGAACTAGCCCAGGAAATTGCCGGAAGCGGCGCCCCCGATGAAATCAAAGCTGGGGCCAAGGATTTACTCAAAAAGCTGGAGCGCGTTGGAAAACCGTTGCAGATCAAATTTACCGATCTGGTCGGCAAGGAGGTCGATCTCCAGAAAATGCGGGGCAAAGTCGTGCTGGTTGATTTTTGGGCTACTTGGTGTGGGCCATGCGTTGCGGAATTGCCGAAGATCAAGGCCGCTTACGAAAAACTTCATCCGAAGGGTTTCGAAATTGTCAGCATCAGCTTTGACCGCGAAAAGGAGAAGCTGGAAAAGTTCGTGGCCAAAGAGAAGATCCCTTGGGCTCAACATTTTGACGGTGCGAGCGTCTTCGGCGAGCAATACGGCATCGCGGCCATCCCGACGATGTGGCTGGTGGATCAGAAAGGCATCCTGCGCGACCTCAATGCGCGTGAAGGATTGGAGGAGAAAGTTGAAAACCTACTGAAGGAAAAGCGCTAACACCCATTCGCCGATTCGGCGCGTCAAAGATCCCTGGCCAGCTATCCACTCGTCCGCGCCGTCAGTTTTAGTTTGTCAGCTTCAGAAGCCTCCCGCTAACTTCCAGGATGATGGATTTGCTTTGGAGCCAAAATAAGTTTCTCGGGATTGAATGGCATTTCTGGAAAGTTATCGGATGGTTGGGCAATGTAGCGTTCTCTTCTCGATTCATCATCCAGTGGTATGCTTCCGAAAAACGGAAACAAGTCGTTATCCCAACCTCGTTCTGGTGGCTGAGTCTCTTTGGCTCACTCTGCCTCCTGAGCTACGCCGCCTTTCATCAGAGGGACTCCGTTTTCATTTTTGCCTACGCATTTAACTGGATTCCGTATATTCGGAATCTGATGATCCAAAAGCGTTCAGCCGCCACACTCGTTTGCCCAGCCTGCTCTGCGGTTTGCTCCTCGATAGCTAACTTCTGCTTTAGCTGCGGCGTTTCCTTAAGTTTCACCGCCAAACCAACGCCACAGATCTTAACGCGAACAGAACTCGAAAATCCAAAACGCGAGACACGCAACAAGCCCACGTAAAACGGATTCGCGTTTCAAGCCAAGAATGCGACTGGCAAGAATTCGACAGTGTAGATCGGCGCGCTGCCCACCGTGAATTTCAGACAAGTTGCGACATTGGATGTCCGGACGCCGGACTGAGCCATGCCTCACTGCCATTGAATTAAGCTCGGATTTCGGAGGGTCGTTTTCATACCCGTAATCCTTCTCTTAATCGTAATCTCTGCGGTGCGAGTTCTTTTGGGAGTAAAAATAGGATTAGGATTACGAGTAAGATTCACGCTCGAAATCCTTCATTCCGTGCCTATCCGGTTAGCAGCCAAAGCATCAGTGGAGCGCGGCTGTGGTGAAACCCAGCCGCGGAAGCTATTGCACTGCCGCGGCTGGTGCTTCGCACACGGCCGCGCTCCTTCAGAATTGGCAACTAACCGGACAGGCATGCTTAATTCAATGGCATTTAAACCACGCCCGCCCACTGGAAGGGCCTGGCTAAAAGTCGAAGGCTTGCGGTATCGAAGATCTCTCTACTTTGCAGGGACGACGGGCATTCGAGCCGGAGAATTGTCGTCGGCTTCGCCAGGAGACCTTCCTCCGGCGGGGGCATTGGTTGGATTGACGTATTTGGCGAGGATAGAATTAAAATCCGGGTGCCCCTTGGCAAACCCTTGTAATTTGGTGCGGAACTCCAGCATCGCAGGCAGGCTGGTGTTTTCATAGTTCTCCACAAACTGGACGAGCTCCTTCGTTTGCCGACGGATTTGGCTTACTTCTCGGAGAAAAAAGAGAAATAAACTACCCGTCAAAACAAGGAGACTAAAGAGAACGACATGAAAGAGGGCGCGCAGCGATTGATAGGATTGTCGCAAGTCGTCCAATGATACTTCTGGCTGAGGCGCGATGGTTTCGGACTGATTCTCGGGAAATGTCATAATCTTTTCTATTTCGTGGCCGATGTAATTTAAGGAAAAATGTCAGATCAAGGAGCGGCTTTCACTGCGTCAGCTTGCAGTTTAATGCCAACCGAATCCAGGATGGGCTCCATCGCTGGATTGCGCTTGCTATAGTCTATGGTCTCGGCGACCAACCGATGCATCACCGCTCGGCTTTGGTTGATTACGCTGGCGTGTGCTTGAAGTTTTTGGAGCCTTCTCATCGACTGCACATAAGTAAAGGAGAGAGCCGCTGTCGCCAGCGTGCTCAACGCCAATACTCCCACCAATAGAACGGCTAAAGAATTAGATTTCATGTTAGGCTCGGAGACTCTAATTGCCTCACGCGAGTTTTCCAATGTGATTTTCAGCAAATTGATTCTTGCGACAAAAGGCCGGTTTTCAATGCATCGCTGGCATGGCGAACAGCAATCCCCAACCCGAAGCCAAAATCAGAATTGCCGACAATAGAAAACCTGAGATTGTCGAGGTGCAGTTCACGCAGCAAAGTATTCAGATTAATGGGAGAATCTTAAAGAGCATGGCCAAACAAGAGCCAATTGTAGTTACGGGTAAGATCACCCAGGTCTTGCCGGGAACAATGTTCCGGGTCGTCTTGTCGAATGGACATGAAGTGCTAGCTCATATCTCGGGCAAAATGCGAAAGAACTTCATCCGAATCAGCGTAGGCGACATTGTAAACATCGAAATGACACCTTACGATTTTGGCAAAGCACGGATCACTTTCCGTCATCCTTAAATCCCGCTTTGTCAGAGCCGGTTTCGCAATTAGACTTGCGGCGGGACCGTCATTTCGAATCGGGGAATACGCGTCAGGACCGTTCGTCCCAAAGAATCGATTCCCAAGTAACTCCCTTCAGCGACGGCCCAACGGGTATCAAGAAGATGGAAGCTGTTGTAACTAAATTTCTCACCGGGTTGAATAAAGGGACTTTGGCCCACCACACCATCGCCCTCCACCGCTATGACCTCACCGCGCTCGTTGGTAACTACCCATTTGCGGCCTTTGATGATCACAGAACCCTCTGTGTCGTTGTGGATGCTAATAAAATAGGCGAAGCAATGCGGACGATCCACCGGGGTTGCAGCTTGCGGCTGGTAGAGAACGCGGTCCACCGTGACCCGCAAACCGGCTGGTTCTAGAAATGCAGGATTGGCACTCACCGACACATCGTATGCGACCGTTCTATAAAAGCAACGAGCCGATATCGCTGCGGGCAGGAAATAGCCGAGGAATTGGGAAAAGCTTGCGGTCTATGCCCGAGCCACCATTCTAACGTGATGCGGATCCATTTCCTCGGCGCGACCCGGACGACCACCGGCTCGATGTATCTGATCGAGGTAAACGAACAACGGCTTTTACTGGAATGCGGCCTCTTCCAAGGGAAACGGGCTGAATCCATCGAGCGCAATCGCAGTCTCCCTTTCGACGCGACGCAGATCGATGCCGTGATTCTGAGTCACGCCCATATCGATCATTGCGGGAACTTGCCGACTCTTTGCCGACAAGGGTTTACCGGAAATATTTATTGCACATTCGCCACTCGTGATTTGGCGAGCATCATGCTCGAGGATTCCGCTCACATCCAACAGGCGGACGCGGAATATATTTCCCAGAAGCGGGCGAAACAAAAGCTTCCGGCGGTCGAACCGCTTTACTCCGCAACCGATGCCGAGAAGGCGATTCGGCAATTTGTGACGCTGAGCTATGATCGGCCAATTCTGGTGGCAGATGGCGTGACAGTCACCTTCCGCGATGCCGGACATATTTTAGGTTCAGCGCAAGTGGTGCTGGACATCCAGGAGAAGGGGCGTCGGTTCAGGTATCTCTTCAGCGGTGATATCGGGCGCGGCCATGATGATATCTTGAGAGATCCAGAGCCGGTCGAAAACGTGGACTTCCTTCAGATCGAAAGCACTTACGGAGGCCGCGAACATTCCGCGAAATCCAACGCAAATGCAGAAGTGGCGCGACTCGTCCAAGAAACGTTGCAGAACAAAGGCAAAGTGATCATTCCCGCTTTTGCAGTGGGCCGCACCCAACAAATTGTTTACACGTTCCATCAATTGACTCGCGCTGGCCAGTTGCCTCCGACTCCCATTTTTGTTGATAGCCCGCTCAGCGTGAACGCGACTGAAGTTTTTCGTTTGCATCCGGAATGTTTCAACGAATCGATCTACAAGTTCCTTCGCGAAAAGGCCAACCCCTTTGGCATGGAAAACCTGACTTATATTCGCGAGGTGGCGCAGTCAATGAAGCTGAACGACCTCAAAGATTCTGCCGTTATCATTAGTGCCTCGGGCATGTGCGAAGCCGGCCGCATCCGGCATCACCTGAAAAACCACATCGGGATCGCCAATAACCTGATCCTGTTTATTGGCTACTGCGCGGAAAACACTTTGGGGGCGCAAATCCTCTCCGGCCAGCCGGCAGTCAATATCTTTGGGGAACCCCACGCTGTGCGCGCAAAGATCACTGCCATCGATTCCTTCTCCGGCCATGCGGATCGGAATGAATTGAAGCGTTATGTCGAGAGGCTGACGGGCGAGATTCGAAAGATTTCGGTTATCCATGGTGAAGAATCTCAAGCTCTCGCTTTTGCCGAGACACTCCGGACGATGAAGCCCAGGACGGAGGTATTGGTTCCGGAATACAAACAAGTGGTCGAGTTTGGCCATGGCTAAGCTTGTCGGCACCGGAACAAATTGAATAATTCAGGCTGCACTTTCATCCACCTTTTGGCTTAATTCATCACTCAATGCGGAAATGGCTGTCAGTCCAAATCAAGTCGCGGTTGCCTCAACGGGCGACATGGATGAATGTGACATCGATGATGTTGGCCTATATGCGACGCCCGGAGACCGGAGGCCGTTTGATCCGTTTCTTGACTCATCCCACAGGCCAGGCATTGGCCATATCGTTGGCGCTGCATTGCGCGATTTTTGGCACCCTCGAGCTCGGCTCCCGCATGGGTTGGTGGAAGCAGAGCCTTTTGTCCGCGACGTTTTTGGCGAAGAAGAACAAAACCGATCTGCGTCGGCTGGAGCAGGAGAAAAGCCGGAATGCAGAGGCAGCCCGGGAGATTCCGCTGGTGTTTGTGGAGGTGGACCAGACCCAAGCTGCCGAGCAACCTCCAGAAGACGCCAAGTATTATTCGGCACGGAATTCCCGCGCTGCGAATCGAGAGACACCGGTTGATTCTAACATCCCGAAGAT
>SIBE01000078.1 GCA_009695265.1 Pedosphaera sp.
AGATAAAGCAGCGTGCTGCGCCAGAAGATCCGTTTGTAAGCGGTGGCTCTTCCGCATTCCGCCACTGTCTTGCTTAATGAAAACACCAGCGATACTCCGACGATAAACACGAAGAGCGGAAAAATGAGATCGTAGAATGTCACACCTTCCCAGGCTTTATGATCGAGTTGAGTCGTTAAGAAATTGACGAATCCAGAAGAGTTAGTTTTGTGGAGGGCATGAACGATCTCTTCGGTGCCAACGATCCAGAACATATCGAAACCACGCAAGGCATCGAGCGACATCAGCCGGGGAGTCGTGGACCCAGCACCTTTTGGCTTCCTTAGAATAGCTGGAGTACCGGTGTTCGACATACGATTAATGGACTCTAAGAAGAAATTGGATTTTAACAATCCTTAACGTTGATCAAGCGCCAACGCGTGATGAAGGAAGCGCCTCAACGATTCCATGCACAACTCGAATCATCGCCTCTTGTTATCTCTTTCCCAAGTCGAGGCAGACGAGCTTGTCTTTGCTCCGCGCGTAGAGATTTCCGTTCGCCAAGGCCGGGTGGGCTCGGACGCCGTGGGATAGTACCTGAGCTTCGGCGACCGGTTTAAAGCCATCGGTCGAAGCCGGCGCCAACATCAAACGTCCATCCTCGAGGACCAGGAGCAGGAAACCATCGGCTAAGATAATTGTTCCCGCCGGGATATGGTGATGGGTCCAACGAACCTTGCCCGTCTTCAGCTCAACGCAACGCAGGCTGGGGCCTTCCTCCTGTCGGCCATGGAACCCGTAAAGAAAACCCGCTTGATGCACGCTGGTTGCATAATGATTGGAAAGCGAGTCGTCGGAGGCCCAGAGCTTTTGCAGCTTGTTGCCTTCCTTCAAGGCGAGAACAACGGCCCCGACTTGGTAGCTCGCCGAAAGGAAGATGAGATCGTCTATCACCAGTGGGGTTGCCGCGTTGACTGAAGCCTGCATCCGCGCACGGAACGGAAATTCGGACTGAAGTTTTCCTTTCTCGGGATCGAGCAGCACTAATCCGCTCCGCGTGAAAAAGAGGGCGTGGCGTGCTCCGTGGATCGTGGTGCTGACTGGAGAAGAATATCCGGCTGCATGGTCAGTGGCTTTCCAGGCAAGTTTTCCGGTGTTCTTATCGAAAGCCACGATGCCAGAGCCATTTTCTCCGCCGATATTTAACAACAGATGGTTTCCTTCCACGAGAGGTGAGCAGGCCATTCCGAAGTAACCTTTTGGCGATGCGAATTGATCTTTGGCGTGTGCGCTCCAGATCTTTTTCCCTGTTGCCAAATCCAAACAGTGCAAAGCTCCTTCCGCGCCGAAGGTAAAGACCTTCCCGTCGGCAATCGTGGGTGTGGCGCGTGGGCCTTCATCAGAGCCGAAATCGTCTCGATAAGTTGTGGCATACTGAAAGGTCCAGAGCTGGTTACCTTTCTTTGCGTCAAAACAATGGATCGTTTCCTGGTCACCCAACCTGTGGAAAAGAATCAGCTTTCCGTCGGCAACGACAGGTCCACTGAAGCCTTGTCCGATCTTTTTCTCCCAAATTTTCGGCGGGCCTTCTTTGGGCCAGACTCTGGCAAGATCTCCTCCCGCATAAATCCCATCTCGAGCTGGACCGAGGAATTGCGGCCAATCACTTGCCTCGATCGTGCCCATCAACTGACTTAAGGCGGCAATCAGAATCAGATAATAGCCGGCTCTTCTGAATGGGCGTTGGCGGCTGTTGCCATGGATATGAAGCTGGCGCATTCGGATTCCGAATATACGAGGCGAGCAGGCAAATGCGAAAGATTATTTGCTCTTCTATTTTCGGTTGCGGGCTTGCCTGATCGCAAATCAGCCAGGCATGCGATTTGTATTCGTGACGACCAGGGAGTAGAAATGGTCTAATCGAAAAAATCTAGCTATGAGCTTTGAGGGATCTTTAATCATTCTGATCTGCTGCGTTCTCGTCCCGGCTTATTATTGGAATTTATTCTTTGAGGACCAGGATACGCAGACCTCACGCTGCCTCGTCGGATGGGCCTGCAAGGGAGTGTTTGTGCCGGTCATTGTGTGGATGGTTTTCAACTCTGGAATCTCGCCTCGGATGCCGCCTCTGATGCCGGAGATCGCGATCGCTCAATCCGGCGGCGCAAGCTGGGCTTCGGCAACGCTCGAGGTCACTGCCGACGGACTGCTGGTGATCGGTTCCTATTGGGCGGCTATTACTTTGGGATGGCTAGCCACTCTCATCGCGACCCGAGCCAGCAATCGCACTGACTTTATCAGTCTGAGTGTCTTTTGGTGTCTGGTTTTAACGCCGCTCGTCTGGCCGATTCTCCATTTCAGCGGATGGAAAGGAGTTGGGTTCGCAGGAATGGTTTGGCTCTTGCCGATCGTTCATTGCACGATGTCCTTGGCGCCTTCAAAGAAGCCTTGCCCGATCTACTCTCGAGCGATTGCAAAAATGAAATTTGGTCGATACGCCGAGGCCGAGTCGGCGGTTATTCGCGAGCTTGAAAAATGCGAAGAGGACTTTGACGGCTGGATGCTGCTGGCGGATCTTTATGCGAATCAATTCAACGATTTGCCGGAAGCAGACCGGACGATTCGCGAGGTTTGCGACCAGCCCAAGATTACCAGTTTGCAAATCTCGATCGCCCTGCATCGACTCGCTGATTGGCATCTGAAGTTAGGAGAGAATCCTGTCGCAGCCCGCGTCGCACTCGAAGCAATCTGCCAAAAGTTGCCGGGCTCGCATGTCGCCCGGATGGCTCGGCAGCGCATGGATCAATTGCCGGCGACCCGTGAAGAACTACGAGAGCAATTGAAAGCGAGATCCTTTCCGCTGCCTGCTCTCAGCGAGATTCTCGACGAAGGCGCGGATCACACAAAGCCCGAAACCAATCATGCGGACGCCGCGCTCTTGGCGAACCAATATGCAGAGAAACTCAAGCGCGACCCGAACAGCGTTCCGGAAAGAGAAAAGCTCGCCCGGATCCTGGCCGAACGGTTGGGCGAAGTTGATCTGGCCATCGATCAACTGGAGTTATTGATTGGCATGCCTGAGCAACCCGACCAGAAGATGACCGAGTGGTTGAGTCTTCTCGCGGCCTGGCAACTGAACTATCGCCGCGATAATGCGGCCGCCCGGAAGCCTCTGGAACGGCTCGTCCACGAATATCCGCAGACTGCCCAGGCATTCGCGGCTCAAAGGCGTCTTAATTTAATGGAGATGGAACTTCGAGTCTCAAGAGCCGTGTCTGTCGGTGGTTCCTGAAGTTTATCGCCACACTAACTTTTTGCCGCGTTGATTCCCTCGAACAGACTTTCCAAATTGTTCAAACGACCATCCTTCACCGGAGGGGGATTGAGGATCTGGCGGAGGTATTGAATTGCTTCGGGGATTTGTTGCACTGAACGGGGCAGGGTGGCGCCACAGGCATTGGCATGGCCGCCGCCTTGGAGTTTCTCAGCCACCTTGATCGCTTCACCGTTTCGACTTCGAAGGCTCGCGATCATCGTCCCATTTCCTTTTCGAAAAAGGGTAATCAAGACCGGATAGGCCGTCTCCTTCTCCTCGAGGAGTTGGTGGACGATCAAGTTGAGATTCCCAATGACCGAATCAACGAAACCGATCGTGGGGCTCAGCTCCGTGATGTTCGCCTTGCTCCAGGCATGCCCCAACGGGTTTTCGATGCGGCGTTTCACCTCCATCACCGCGAGCAGCGGATGATCGATCAGCCGTTCAAGATCTCCTTGTATCAGTTCATGCAGGTTCCAAAACTGATAGGTCTTAACCAGGTTTGCGTAGTCATTGGCGATGGTAAAATCAGGATCCTTATCGAGAAATAAATCCGCCACGTTGCTAAGCTGCACGAGACGATCCAATTTGGGGGAGCTTAACCCATGTTGCTGGCAAAGTTCGTAGCACAACAATCCGGCGGACTTGTTCAGGTCGTGGATCAGGATGGCTTTCTTAGCGGGGACCTCGGTCGTGTGATGATCAATCACCACCCAATCGGATCTATCCACCCGGGTTTCAAAGGTCATGTCAGCAATCCACGCTGACCTCTCATTCAAGCTCCGCTGCCGCCAATTGTGATTGTGGTACGCTTCTAATGGAACGTCGGCGTTGAACACTTTTTTGGCCAGTCGCTTGAGGAGCAATCCCGAGATCAGACCGTCCAAATCGCTCTCATGAGTGATGATGACTTCCGGTTTGGGTAAAGAAAACATGCTGTCGAAACATTAGTGCATATTGTTTCTGAGTGCCAACAGGGAAATGGTTTGAGCCTATATTTTCGACACCGATGAACTCTTTCTGCGCGTGATGGGGCGCCCGCTGTGCATGGTAGCACTAAGTCGATCCATTTTGATGCGAGAGCGGCTTGAAAGCCTTGCGCCTTAGAAACACTCCGTCTAGCCTCCGCTGCAATGTCACGATTGCCGTTTGAGGTCTTGCTGGCGTTCCGCTATTTGCGTCCGAAGAGGACGTTTGTCTCCATTATCACGCTCATTTCCATCATCGGCGTGATGCTGGGAGTGGCCGTGTTGATTATCGTGATCAGCGTGATGTCCGGTTTTGATCGGCAATTGCGAGATAAAATCCTTGGCTTTAGCGCGCACCTTCGTGTTTCCGGGGATGCGCCGATCGCAGATTATGCCTCGATCATGAAGGTGATCTCCTCGAATCAACACGTCAAAGGCGTCGCGCCGTATGTGATGGGACGGGTCATGGTGAGCGCTCAATCCTCGGAGGGAACCGAGAGGGTGGACATTCCGGTTGTTCGAGGTGTTGATCCGCGTGCGGAAGAAAAGGTGAGCGTACTTCTTTCCAAGATCATCGAAGGGACCAACGATGTGCGCGGCAATGGAGTATTGATCGGCCACGAATTTGCGCGGAAAATGAGGGTCAAAGTCGGAGAGAGATTGTCGATTTATTCCATTCGCGACTTCAAGCGATTGAACGAAATCCTGAAGAAGAGCCGAGGCAAAGAGGGGTTGGAGGAAGGGTTATTGCCGACGGAGTACGAGATTCGAGGCATCTTCGATGTGGGCTATTATGACTTCAACGAGTCATTTGTCGTCTGCTCGCTGGCGAATGCGCAAGATCTCTATTTCGATGATTCAGATTTCGTCCATGGTTTGATGGTGATGCTATTTGATCCCTCGCAAGCCAAGCAAGTCCGGGACGAGTTGAGACCGCTGTTGGGACCCGGCTTGGAGCTGACAACTTGGGAGGAGGAAAACTCGGGTATTCTCGACGCATTGGTGGTGGAAAAGAACGTCATGTTTTATCTCCTGTTTTTCATCATGATCGTGGCGGCGTTTGGGATTACCAGCGCGCTAATCACTTTCGTTGTCCAGAAGACCCGCGAGATAGGAATTCTCAAAGCGCTGGGCGCTTCCAGTCGGCAGATCATGTGGATTTTCCTCAGCCAAAGCTTGCTCGTCGGTGTGCTGGGAGTCGCAGCTGGTTTTGGATTGGGCATGTTGGCGATCTCGTACCGGAACGAGTTCTTGTTTTTCATGAGGCGCGTCACCGGCTTTGAACTGTTCCCGGCAAAGATTTACCAATTTACAGAACTTCCCGCGCTTGTGGATTCGAGTGACATCGCGATCATTTGTGGCGGATCACTCCTGATCTGTCTATTGGCGGGACTGTTTCCCGCGTGGAATGCCGGCCGCTTGAGGCCGGTGGAGGCTTTGCGCCATGAATAACATTCCGGATGAGATGCTCCTTGAGGCTAAGGATTTGACGAAGACCTACACGCTGGGCAAGCGCTTCTTGCAAGTGTTGCGCGGGGTTGACATCAGTGTGAGACGCGGCGAATTCATGGCTTTGCGGGGCGCATCGGGTGCCGGCAAAAGCACTTTGTTACACCTCCTGGGAGGGTTGGATGCCCCTAATGCGGGATCCATTTGGTTCGCCGGCCAGGACTTGGCCACGCTTTCAGAACGGGAGCTGGCGCGGTTTCGCAATGTGAAGGTGGGTCTAATTTTTCAGTCGTATCATATATTGCCGGAGTTGGATGCGCTGGAAAATGTTTGCCTGCCCGCGCGCATCGCCCGCGTGGATGCGCGTGATGCGGAGAAACGGGGACGAGAGCTGCTGACAAGAGTCGGGCTGGGCGCACGGATGGACCACAAGCCATACGAGCTTTCAGGCGGCGAACAGCAACGAGTCGCGGTGGCCCGGTCGTTGATCAATGCCCCGGAATTGATTTTGGCCGACGAGCCCACCGGCAATCTCGACTCACGGACCGGACAGGAAATTATCGAGCTCTTATGCGCTTTGCGTGACGAACGGAAGACGACGCTCATCATCGCCACCCATGATGCTCAAATAGCTGCCCGTGCTCCGAGGGTGATTGAATTGGTCGATGGGCAGATTCGCTAGTCCAAGAGCATTACACTTGCGCTTGTTTGTTCGGAAGAATTTGCGATTGTCTGCTTCTTAAATGAAACCCTCAGTCCTCTCTCCGTGCTGGTCTAATTCCAACTCGAGCAAATCCACCCGAGCGAGTTCCATCGCGATGGTCCTCTTGAGCTGGTCGATGGCGTTTTCCCACGCAGCCGGTCCCTCGCCTCGTGAGTCCTTGGAGCGGATGAAAGTCGCGGACGGTTTCGAAGTGAAGCTGTTCGCGAGCGAACCCGAGATCCGTCAGCCCATCACGATGTATTTCGATGAGCGCGGGCGAATGTGGGTCATTCAATATCTCCAGTATCCAAGCCCCGCTGGACTGAAACCGGTCAAGGTCGATCAATACATGCGCACCGTTTACGATCGGCTTCCCGAACCGCCACCCAAAGGCACGAGGGGCGCCGACAGAATTACGATTTGCGAAGACACCGATGGCGATGGACGGGCTGATCGCTTCAAAGATTTTGTCGGAGGATTGAATCTGGCGACCGGCCTGGCGCTTGGTTACGGCGGCGTCTTTGTGCTTCAGACGCCTTATCTCTTGTTTTATCCCGACAGGAATCATGACGACGTCCCGGACGGTGACCCGGAAGTTCTGCTTTCGCGCTTCGGGATGGAAGATGCCCACGCGGTGGCCAATTCACTTCAATGGGGACCGGACGGCTGGCTTTACGGGGCACAAGGGAGCACAGTCACCGCGAATGTTCGAGGCATTGAATTCCAGCAAGGCATCTGGCGTTATCACCCGTTGACCAAGGAATTTGAGCTGTTCGCTGAAGGGGGGGGTAATACCTGGGGGCTGGATTTCGACGAGCATGGAAATGCCATCGCCGGCACCAACTTCGGCGAGCAGATCGCTTTGCACCAGGTCCAGGGCGCTTATTACGTGAAAAATTTTGGAAAGCACGGTGAGCTGCACAACCCGTACGCTTTTGGCTACTTCGATCACATCCCTTACAAAGGGTTTAAAGGCGGGCATGTCACCTGCGGCGGTATCCTCTATCAAGGCGGCTCCTTCCCGAAGCAATTCGACAACACCTATATTGCCGGGAACCTCTTGGCGAACTCCGTCTATTGGCATGTCGTTGAACCGAGCGGCTCCAGTTTTGTAGGCCACTTCGGAGGCGAACTGCTCGTGGCCAACGACAATTGGTTCCGTCCCGTCGATTGCTCGCTCGGTCCGGATGGGTCGGTGTTCGTGGCCGATTGGTGCGATCAACGGGCCACGCACGTTGATCCCGCCGACAACTGGGATCGCAGCAATGGACGGATCTACAAGATCGAAGCGAAGGGAACTCAACAGCCGTCGAAATTTGATTTAAGCAAGCTCTCCGGCAAAGCATTAATTGAGTTGCTGGCACATTCGAATAATTGGTTTGGGCGGGAAGCCTTGCGAATTCTAGCAGAACGCCGTGATCCAAAAACAATTGCGAATCTGCGCGAGTCGATCTTTCAGAGCAATGATGAGCGTCTGACTCTGCGGTCATTGTGGGCCCTCAACGCCGCTGGCGGATTTGACGAAGCCATTGCCGAGAGACTCCTGAGCCATCCACATCAAGATGTCCGTGCCTGGACTGTTCGCTTGCTGGGCGATGCCCGGCACGTTTTGCCCGCGGTTCAAAAAGCGTTGCTGGCAAGGGCGCAAACGGATTCAAGCGCAACTGTACGGAGTCAGCTTGCCTGCACGAGCAAGCGGCTTCCTGGGAAAGATGCGTTGCCGATTATCCAAGAACTGCTGCGGCGGACTGATAACTCCGGTGACACTCATATTCCGTTGCTCCTCTGGTGGGCGCTTGAAGACAAAGCTCTGTCGGATCGCCCGCACATTGTATCCCTCTTCACTTCCCGTGAGACGTGGAAAATCCCGATGGTTCGCCAGTATATTATCGAACGTTTGGCTCGGCGGTATGCGATGGAAGGGAAGGAAGCCGACCTTGAAACGTGCGCCCAGTTGATCGCGCTAGCACCGGGACCAGAGGAAGTCACGCAGTTGCTTCGAGGGATTGAGAACGCATTCATCGGCCGCCGGCTGGGCAGGATTCCGGCCGCTTTGGAAGCGGCCATCAGTCAGGTATGGAATCAAGGGCCGCCTAACATGACATTGATGCGGCTGGCTCTTCGGTTGGGCAATGTGCAGGCGCAAACCAGGGCGCTGCAATCGGTCGCTGATCGCAATGTTCCTGAATCGGATCGGGTCGGTCTCATTGATATTATAGGTCAGGTGAATCAGGAAGGGTCAGTTCCGACAGTGATGCAGTTGCTCAACGGTGCGGAAAAGAAAAGTATTCAGTTCGCTGCTCTTCTCGCGTTGCAGCATTTCTCTGATCCGCAGATCGCCACCAAAGTTCTCGAACTGTATCGGAAGATGCCGCCCGACGTTCGGGCTCGATCGCGCAATCTTTTGTTTAGCCGACCCAATTGGGCGCTCGAATTTCTGAAGTCCGTGGAGGATCGGGCGGTTGATCCGAGCGAGGTTGCTTTTGATCAACTGCGGCAGATTGCTCTGCACCATGATTCGCGGCTCGACCGGTTGGTGGAGAAGCATTGGGGGAAGGTCCAAGCCGAAAGCGAAGGAATCAAACGCGCGCGAATCGGAGGTGTCGTGAGTATTCTGGGGCAGGCTAAAGGAGACCCTGCGCGGGGGAAGCCGCTGTTTCAGCAGAGTTGCGGCATTTGCCATACTCTGTTTGGCGAAGGAAATATTATCGGGCCGGATCTGACGGGCGCGGACCGTAAAAGCAGAGATTTGATGCTCACCAGCATCGTCGATCCAAATTTGGTTATCAGGAAGGAATATATCAATCACGAGGTAGCCACGAAGGATGATCGTGCCTTGAGCGGATTGCTGCTCGAGTCAACTTCGAAAACGGTCACCCTACTTGACAGGAACAATCAGCGCACGGTCATAGCGCGGGACGAAATCAAGGAACTCAGGGAATCCTCCGTGTCACTGATGCCGGAGGGCATTCTTGACGCTTTGCAGCCGCAGCAAATCCGAGATCTGATCAGCTACTTGCAAAGCGATGGACCATCGGCGAAATAAGGCGCGAGGCTGAGCGGATCCTCCGAACTCCAATTCTTGACGCGTCGTTCTCCTTCACGGTTTCCGCTTGAACGCAAGACTCAGCGTTTTGGTCAACCGCCCGAAGAAGGACGGCTTCTTCCCTCGCTGCCGCTGTGCCGACTCGATCGCCTTCTCGGTCATCGGCTCACATTGAGCTGTGCAGACGGGACAGAAGATCATCGACTGACCGCCCTCCAAACCAAGCACTCGGACGCAATCGCCACAGAACAGGTGTTCGCAGCGAGTACACTGGTGGGTCGCGCCGCGTCCGGGATGATTCAGGCAGGCTGCCGTCCCATCGGGCAAATAAGTCTGAATTACGGCCTGCGGAACGCTTAAAGTTGGGATCGTCACTTGAGGTATCTCAGCCTCCAGTCTCAATTCTGCATTCCCCAGTCGGAGGGTTTGCTTCGATCTGATAGCGCGCTCCTGAATCGGTTCTCCATCGATGAAGGTCCCATTGGTTGACCCTAAATCTCGCACCGTCGCTGAACTCTGCGAGACGATGATCTCGCAATGGAAGCCGGACACCGAGACATCGGAAATAGGAAAATCGTTAGTAGTGTCTCGGCCCAGCCGATTCGAGCCTGATCTCAGTTCAACCACCCAGGGTTGGGTGATGCCCTTTAACACAAATTGGGTCATACGACGCGGCTTGGCGATGATTTCGAGGGCTTGATGTAATCAGCCGTCGCGCTGCCTGTCGAATCTAATAATGGACGCACTGAATAAGAATGGACTCCGACCTTCAAATCTTGTAATAGGAACTGCGAACTGGTTGATCTCGGAACGTACCTTACAAAACCTCAAACTATGAAAATATCCTCTATGTTTAGCCTCTGTATGGGGTTGGCTGCATGGCTCGGCAGTGGTGCCACGAATGTCAGAGCAGCCGAACCTTTAAAAGTGGGCGATCTTGCTCCCAATTTTGAATTGCCAGGGAGCGATGGTAAAACGTACAAGCTGTCCGGCTTCAAAGGCAAGAAGGCTGTCGTGCTTGCTTGGTTCCCCAAAGCTTTCACCGGTGGCTGAACGGCCGAGTGCAAGTCGCTCCGTGCGAGCGGCGATGCGATTCGGAAATTTGATGTGGCTTATTTCACAGCCAGCGTCGATCCGATGGAAGGCGAAAAGGGCAACAAAGCCTTTGCGGAGTCTTTGGGAATCGACTACCCCATCCTGAGCGATCCGACCAAGGAAACCGCCAAAGCTTATGGTGTCGTCCACGAAGGAAGAGCCGTCCCCGAGCGATGGACCTATTACATCGGCAAAGATGGGAAGATCCTCGCTATTGACAAAGGGGTCAAGACCGGCTCCGCCGGCGCTGACATCGCAGCGAAGTTAGGTGAACTTGGAGTTGCGGCGAAGAAATAGATAACCGCCGATCAATCGATTTACGAGCAAATGGGTCGGATTTAATCCGGCCCATTTTCTTTTGTGAGGCTATTTGCCTTCCAAACCCTTCAGGTAAGCCAGAATTAGATCTGGTAAATCGCTGCTGTAACCGCCTTCCAAGATGCTGAACGCGGGAATTCCGAGCTGGCGAATCGATTGGCCCATCCAGTAAAAATCCTCCTCCTCCAGCGTTTCCTGCGCGATTGGATCACGGGCGTATGCATCGAACCCGGCTGACACCGCTACGAGATTCGGTTTGAATTTCTTGAGATCATCGAGTGCTTGCGTGAGCACTTTGCGATAATCTGCGCGCGGCGTTCGTGGGGCGACCGGATAATTGAAGCAGTTCCGGCCGACGTTTTTCGTGCCAGTGCCGGGATAGCAAGGATGTTGATGAATAGAATAAAATGCAGCGTGCGGGTGATCGAGGAGGATGGCTTCGGTGCCGTTGCCATGGTGAACATCGAAATCGAAAACCGCCAAATTTGCAGTGCCTGTGGCGAGCGCCTCGAATGCGGCAATGGCAATCGAGTTCAAATAACAGAAACCCATCGCTCGATCTCGCGTCGCATGATGCCCGGGAGGGCGCAGGAGGCTGAAGGCAATCTCGCCATTGCGAGCGGCCTTCAATGCTTGGAGAGCGCCGCCCACTGACCTGAGCGCGTGGTTGAAGATATCCGGATGAGCCGGGGTATCGCCATCGAAACCGGCCGCCGCCGCTTTGACTCGCGCGAGATGTTCCGCTGAGTGGGCGCGTCCGAGCATCTCTTCATCGACGGAGAGCGGTTCGACCCAAGTCAGCGTGAGTTCGTTTTGGCTGCGCAGTTTTTCGACCGTCTTGCTGATGCGGGCGGGCCGTTCCGGATGACCTGGGCTCGAGTAGGCGGTGCAGCGTTCGTCGGTAATGATTTTCATATTATGATTCAGTGGTAGAAGCCGCACTTTGAATGTCATTCATTTGCGGTGGAAAGCGGCCCGTCGCGAACTTTACAAGGCGCGCGTATTCACCTGGCTCGACCAGTTTTGGCACGGCGTGGCAGATTTTTTCGAAGCCAGGGAAATTCCAGAGATTTGGGAAATCACGGCATTGCTGTGGTTTAACGGCTTGGACGGAACAATCCTCGCCCTCCAGAAAAATACATTCGCCTGCGAGCTTGTCATTTAACACCAAGCACTGCCGGTCTTGGGCGAGCCGCGTGAATGCTTGGATAAAGCCGGATTCGCTTACGCCTCTAAAAACTGCCAATCGGGCAATGTCGGCTTCTTTCAAACGGACCTCGCCAGGCCATCGGCAACAGGCTGTGCACCGCCGACATTCATAGAAAATGGGCATCGGAGGAACTTAGTCGAAGGTCCGACTCGTGCCAACATTGATTCACCAGAGTCCGGCGAACTAGGGGAAATTCATGAAGGTGTAGATAAACTCAAGAGTCGAGAGTGTGCTCGGCTCGGCATTGAGTGGGCGTGGGTGTTTCAGGGGGGAAACTCGCCTCGGGGGCGGGAACCAATGTTTTAATGTTCTGCAGGACGGTAGGCTGGTTGCCTTTGACCGTCAGCAAGTAATCACCCCCACCTTCCATGACAATGGCGCGGGCGGTTTGATCCTGGGTGTTCAGCGCGTCCAGCGAAACCATCCGCCCTCGCAAATCCAATCGGGCCAATTGCTCCTGCTCTCGCCGGGGTGTCGAATGACGACTTCGAGCGGAGGGGGATTATAAACAACCGTTGCGGAAAAACAGGGTTACCCCATTATCCGGACGCATGAACATTCAAATTGCCGCTCTCTGCGACGCTGCAACGGATTACGGAGGTAAACTCAATATCCTCGGTACATTCGACACAATCATGACGCACCACTTGCCCGCGTGTCATCCGCAATGCTCGGTCGCCCTGCGAATCGTTTTCAATAGGATCGAGGAAGGCACACACAAGGTCAAAATGAACTTTGTGGACGAGGATGGTAAATTTGTGATGCCGAGCATCGACATGCCGGTAGATGTGCATATCCCAGCCAATGCCAATTTTCTGGTCCGAAACTTCATCATCAATATCCAACAGCTCAAGTTCGATAAGCCTGGGCAGTACTCCATCGACATTGCGATTGATGGCCGACAGGAGACCAATATCCCCCTGTTAGTGCATCACCAGAATCAGCAGGCATCATAGCGTGCCAGACCGAAGAGAGAAGCGTTAGTCAAACGCGTGGCCCGCGCAGCAAAGAACGTTTTTGACCTTATGTCGAAAAGAAACTAATGTCCCATGGCTTGAGACTCCCGCTCTGTGTGTGTCAGGCTCAAACTCCCGCTGGATCCTGGCATCGCCGGACTCCTGTAGTTCAACACAAAGGGGCACGAACACAGCGGTCGCAAAGACAAGTGTTCCATCATTAACATCCCACTCGCTGCCGAAATGAGTGCTGCATGGCCTGCTCCTCCTTGCGTCTTTGCGTTGAAAATCAATCCTCTGGCAGCGGCCGGCCTTTGGTTTCCGGTAGGAAGAACAAAGCCACCAAACCGAGTAGAAAAATGCCGCTCATGTAGGAAGCCGCTGTGCGGAAGGCAACGAGCTTCGCGTCTGGCGTGGTAGCGCCGGCGGCCAGTGCGGCCTGCAGATGGCCCAGTGTGAACGGCCCGCTGGCGGCGATGAACCGGCCGACGTTGTAACAGAAACTCGTGCCCGTGCTTCGCAAACGAGTCGGAAACAGTTCCGGCAGATAGATCGCGAAGCCCGCGAACAACCCCAACTGACACGCGCCCATCACCGCGCTCATCCAGATGTCGCTCCGGCTGTTGAAGAGCTGAAAGTAACCGATCGTCGCGACGAATGCGCAAATGTAACCGACCGCGAACGCCGGCTTGCGGCCCCACCGTTGGGCAGCCCACGTGAAGAACAACATCCCGAAGAAGGCGCCGATGTTTTGCACCATCATGTTCACGCCAATCCATTTGGTTTTCTCCGCCGCGAATTTTTCCGGCGCCACCCCCGCCTGCTTGAGCGAGCGCTCGATAACGTCGCCCACCAGTTCCGGACTGAAAAAGCCGATGCCCCACAACCCCACCACGCCGGCCACGCACAGCAACATGCCGACCAGCGCCGGCTTGCGCCATCGCGCCTCGCCGAAGAGCGACCCGTAGGAACCAAACTTTGCGCCAGTCAGCTTGCCGGCCGCCCGTGCTTGTACCCACTTCTCCGGCTCCTTGAGGCGCATTTGCAAAAACACGCACAAGAACGCCGGCAACGCTCCGATGATGAACATGTACTTCCACGCCATACCGGACGGGATGGATTTGCCCTCTAACGAACCGAGAAAAATGGCAATGCTCGCCGCAGTGATATTGCCCACCGCCGACAACGCCTGCAACATGCCGAGCGCGCCCGTGCGCGAACGCTCGGGCAGCCCGTCCGCCACCAACGCCACCGCCAGCCCGAACACACCGCCGACGCCCAGGCCCGTCACGAACCTGTAAACCGCAAAATCTACCCAGCCCTTGGAGAACGCCGACAACCCGGTGCAGACTGAATACAACAGAACCGTCACGGTGAGTGTTTTGGCGCGGCCGATCCGGTCCCCAACGGCGCCGAAGATCAATCCGCCTGTCGCCCAACCCGCCACAAAAATCGCGGTGGCGTAACCGCCGTAAAGTTTCAAGTCCGACCCCGCTGGCAGCAGCGCCTTCATTGCGCCGCCACGACCTAGCAGAAATAATTGCTGATCCAGGCAATCAAACAGCCAGGCGAGCGTCGCCATGCCGAAGACGAACCAATGATAAGGCGTCAATTCGCGCCACCAAGGTAGGGCGGCGCCGGGCGGGGTGTATCGATTACTCATGTTAAGGCCGGAGTATTGCGAGGAAACCTCTCCGTGGCTACTCACAAAATGTCAGCTCACAAAATGTCGGCTGTTTTCCTGGGAACCAATTCTCATTTTGGCAGGTATGTGTCCCACTTTTAGCTGGTTTTCACGTGGCGACGGTCTAACGCCGGGACTAAATGCGTGGAACGGACAGTGTCCTGAGTCAAAATGAGGTCGCACGCCAAGAGGTGATGTTTACAACCCGTTGCGGCAAAATCGTCCGCAGGGAAGTTCGTTGGAAGAATTGCTGCTGGGGCACTATTTCCAGTTGTAAAACACGCCTGTTCAAAATAGTTTCCTAGCCTAACACTCTATGAAAATTGGCGTCTTTACTGTGATTCTGCGCTCAATGAAGTTTGAGCATGCCTTGGATTATCTTGTCGGCCTCGGAGTGCAGGCCGTTGAAATTGGCGTCGGTGCCTACGCGGGCCAAGACCATTGCCCAGTCGATCAACTCCTTGCCAGTGACTGTAAATCCAAAGAATTTCAACACGCGGTTACTTCCCGAGGATTGCAGATCAGCGCGCTTTCCTGTCACGGCAATCCCCTTCATCCCAATCGGAAGATCGCAGCGGCCCATGATTTGGCCTTCCGGAAAGCAGTGCGTCTTGCCGCCAAACTGGGAGTCGAGGTCGTCAATACATTCAGCGGTTGTCCCGGCGACCATGCGGGAGCCAGGCAACCCAACTGGGTTACTTGTGCGTGGCCACCAGATTATCTGGAGATCTTGGATTGGCAGTGGGCGAACAAAGTTATCCCTTACTGGCAGAAGACGGTCGAGTTCAGCCGGAAGCACGGGATTAAGAAGATTGCCCTGGAGATGCACCCGGGATTCGTTGTCTATAATCCTGAAACCTTGTTGAAGTTACGGAAGGCAGCGGGCCAAGAAATAGGCGCGAACTTCGATCCGTCCCATTTGTTCTGGCAAGGGATCGATCCTTGCGCTGCTGCACGCGCGCTTAAGGGAGCCATCTATCACGTCCACGCCAAAGACGCCGCGGTTCAGGAATGGAATTCAAGAATCAACGGCGTGCTTGACGCAAAACATTACAGCGACGAACTGAATCGCTCGTGGATTTTCCGCACGGTGGGCTACGGCAATCCACGAAGCTTTTGGTGTGATTTCGTCTCTGCTTTGAGGATGATTGGTTATGATGGCACTCTCTCAATGGAGCATGAGGACAGCCTCATGACGCCGCTGGAGGGCTTGGAAAAAGGGGTGCGTTTTCTTCAGAGCATTATCCTATATCAGCCAAAGGGGACAGTGACTTGGGCTTGATCGTCCTCCTATTTTAGACTCGCAAGGAATTCCACCAAGTCCCTGAGATCGCGCTTGGACAAAATAGTGCCTAGCTCTGGCAGCATGGCGGAAAGGCTGCGCTCGCGCGATTGGAGTTGGCTTTTGGCGAGCACCACAAGCCCATCCTCGGGAGAGATGACCAGGAGTTCTCGCTCGGTTTCATTCTTCACGCGACCAGCGTAGCTATTGCCATTCTTCGTTTTCACCACGACGGTTTCGTAACCGACAGCAATGTCCTTGTTCGGGAATAAAATCGATTCCAACAGATACTCACGCGTCTTGGAGGTGCCGATGCCCTTGAGCTCCGGGCCAACTTCTCCTCCTTCGCCATTGATCTTGTGGCAGCGCAAACAGGCCACATCGGCGCGTTCAAAGAAAATCTTTTTGCCGGCTTGCGCATGGCCGCCGAAGAGTGTTTCACGATAGGCGCTTAGCGCGTCGCTTTTTGCCCGGCGAGATTCGAATTGGCTGAGCTTGTCCTTGATTGCCGGCGCGGGGCGTTTGGCGGCGGCCTCGATCAGATCCAGTTGCAGCTCCTTCGGGATTTGGCCGGCCATCAGATTGTCGAGCCAGCCCAGCAAGATCGTTTCAGCAACCGGGTTGTCGAGAGAAGCGACTGTGTTCAAGGCAGCTTGCTTTTCGATGACTGAACCTTTCTCCAAGACCGCCGCGACCTGGCTGAGCGCGTCGGCTGGTTTAAACTGCGCCTGCCAAGGGAGCGCTTCCGTTCTGAGAAGTTCATTTGGATCCCCCGCCGCTATGGCGACCGCTTCCGCCAAGCGGGAATCCTTAAGTGCTGCCAGGGCTTTGAGAGATTCGACACGCAGATCTGGAGAGAGCTTTGTGTCTTTCAAGAGATCGAACAGCGCGGGACCAGCCTGGTTGATATCCAGAAGCGCCGCAGTTCGGGCCGCCGCGATGCGGACACTCTCTGGAGCGGTTTGGA
>SIBE01000079.1 GCA_009695265.1 Pedosphaera sp.
TCCCTTGTTCACGGCCGCGGCGATCCCCGCCTCGGACAAAGCTTCGATCCCTAACTGGGCCGTGCTAGCGCTGCCCCAACTGTGGTTTTGCACGGCCACTCGGTCGCCCGCGTATTCGAACATGTTCATCAACTGCTCATCGTTCGCGATGCTATCCAGACCGCGCGATGTGCCGAAGATGACCCAACTTGCCAACTGGGCTCCGGGCGACACACCCACCACGCCGCGCGCGTTGTCAGCTTCGGCGGCAATTAACCCAGCGACGGCGGTGGCATGGTCGGCACTGGAGGAAGCCGGGCCGCCATTCGTTGAGTTTCGATAAAAATTAAAATTTGGGCCGGTGATTCGAGACTTTAGATCCGGGTGATCGAGCTGAACGCCGTCATCGACGACTGCCACCACCACGCCTTCGCCGCGCGTCATTGGCCAGGCGGCTCGGATGTTGAGGTCTGGCCCTGCCAGGTTGCGATCTTTGCCTCGGTTGTCCAGATTCCACTGTTGCTGAAAGAGCGGATCGTTAGGTGCCTTGGCATACGCGTCATGCCGCTTGAACGAGCGGCGCATGACCGGGTAACTCGCCAGGGTGCCTTCCTGCCTGGCCAAAGTCTCCGCGGCTGCAATCGCGCTGGCAGCATCCGCGGCTTGAAGAATGAAGAGATTGGAGCTCACCGTGCGAGCAAGGGTGAGGCTTGAGCTGGCAAGAAACGCGTCGAGGCCGTGGCCAGGCTTCATTTGGAGAACCACACGGCTGCCGAGTTCAACGGTATTTGTCGAGCCATCGATTCGGGCTGGAGTTCATTCGTCGCCTAGGTTGCCTGCGAACAACCTCTTGCCCATGTCATTCGTCGCGTTGATCACTCGAATGTGATAAGCAGCCTGGTGGGGCTCTCGAAATTCGAAACGCCGTGTGACGTTCGTTTCCGCGGCTCTTGTCACAAAAGCCAACGCGACCAACGCGCAGGTCAGCAGCAGGAGTCGATGTGTGAGTCTAACAGCCGCGCCATCGACCGCAACATGGTTTGTCAGCATCTCAGTTTGAAAGGCAAGTCGCATGCCGTCTTCCGCGGAATTCGGAATAAAATCCTGAGCTTCACGCTTTCATTTCCTAAATTTAAGGAGGCGCAGATCACTGGCAGACATGATTTCTGTCTGCTGAAACTCTACGGCGATGATGCGGGTTTGGTGGACGGCGGTCAACGTCCTCCGAAGGCCAGATCGAAACAGCGGAGACGATTCAGGCAAAGCACTCCGTCAGTCGCCTCTGACCCGTTTAGGGATGCTGAAGGAAGGATGACACTTTTCTGGTTTCGCGTTGACGTTTCCCCTGGTCTCCGAATAGCCTCGTCGCCATACTTAAATCGCAGTTCCGATCAGTTCGTTTCTGCGATGCCAAAGACTCCACATTTGGGGGAAAGCCTATGACACTCAGACGCCCACAGAAACGAGCCGGATCAGAGCACCGCGACTCTGGGCTCTTTGCTTTCACCCTCATCGAACTGTTGGTGGTGATCGCCATCATTGCCATTCTGGCGTCGCTGCTCCTCCCGTCGCTCAGCGCGGCAAAGGAGAAGGCACGGCGTGCTTCGTGCAAGAGCGCCTTGCGGCAGCTCGGACTCGCATTGCAAATGTACGGTCTGGACAACGGTGAACGCCTGCCGCAAGGGTATCGGGACGACGGCTTCTCTCACTCGATTTGGATCAGCACGAACACCTTCAACGCCATTCGGCAGTATAGCGCCACGAACATGAGCACCTGCCCGAGTCTGGCTGGAACCTTCCAGTACTTTCAAGCTCCCTACGGCTATGTGATTGGATTCAATTACAATGGCGGGCACAAGAAGCCGTGGCCCGGTGAACCATCGTCCAAATGGGAATCACCCCAGAGGTTCACTGACAACCCCATGCTCACTCTTGCCTGTGACCTCAATGCTTACGCCGAACCAGTCGGCGGCAACGGCTGGGTGATCGCCCCTCATGGCCGTGGTGGTGCTGCCCGCCAGAATGGCATACCGTTCCTTTGGGTGAAGAAGGTCACCAAGCCAATAGACGTCGGTGCTCAAGGCGGCAACTTGCTTCTTCTCGATAGCTCCGTCCAATGGAAAAACCTCGCGCGGATGACCAACTACTGGGCATCGCAAGGAGGCGTCTATTGGAATGCCTGGTAAAGTAACGCAGCCCTAAAAACAAGAAATGACCCAATAATGAAAACGCCGATCCGAATAGTTCTCAGCGCAATTGTCGCTTTTTGGTCTCTGACCCAAGCGTCGAGCCAAACCATCACCGTCACTACGGACCCCGCAACACCCATCAACGACTACGTATCGATCAGTGAATTCAACACGGACGGCAACATTGAAGGATGGGGCCGCAATACCGGTGCCATAGGTGCGTTGAAAACTGCGAATGGCAGTCTCGAAGTCATCACAACCGGCGGTGATCCCTACTTCTTTCGCTCCGTCATCACCAACGCTCCTGCCGCGTTCACAACGGTGGAAGTTCGCGTGAAACTTCTCGCGGGCTCGCCCGCCAGTTGGGAAATGTTTTGGGGCAGCACAGGCGCCGGGTTGGGCGGGTTCTCAGGCGGCCGCCGAGTCGGCTATAACCTCGAGTGGGAAGATGGGGAATACCACATCCTCTCGTTCGACATGGCCGATGTCCTCGGCGGCAACGCGCTTCGAGATTTTCGCATCGACCCAGGACAAGCGGCAGGCAATCGCTTGCTGGTCGATTATGTTCGCGTGGGAGCCGTCTCTCCGGATACCGATGGCGACGGGTTGCCCGACGCTGTCGAAACGAAGACAGGGATTTTTGTCAGCTCGCGCGACACCGGCACCGATCCCACCAAAGCGGATTCCGATGGTGATGGATATAGCGACAGCGCGGAAGTGACGGCAGGAACGAACCCAAACGACAAGACAAACTTCCCCATTCCCGCCATTGACCGTTACACCTTGAACTCCGCCGTTTACGTGGTCAGCGTGGCGATCGGTCCTAACGCACCCAGCGTGAGCAACGGCAAGCCAACCTCATTCGAGATCGCTCCCGCTCTTCCCGCCGGTTTCAGCTTCAACACATCGAACGGTTCGATCAACGGCACTCCGGCGTCCGCCAGCGCGGCTACCGATTATGTCGTCACCGCCAGCTTCGCTGGAGGAGTTAAAGCGACTAGAACACTCAATATCGAGGTACGCGCCCCGTTCATCAACTTCCCCGTGGCCAAGTACAGCCTCAAAGTGAGCCAGAGTTTCGGGCCAGTTAAGGCGGATATCGCGGGCCCGATCCCGACGTCTTACAGCGTCTCCCCCGCGTTGCCGGGTGGATTCACGCTCGACCCTGGAACCGGTGAGATCAGTGGAACCGGAACCGATTACCTCCCTCCGACCACCTACTCAGTGAAGGCTAAATATGCCTCCTTTCCCGAGGCCGTTGCGTCGATCACACTCTCCGTTCTCGAAGCGCCCGGATTCACCCTCGATCCCCCCCAGAAAGTGCTTAGCTACTTCTCTCTTGGCGAGTTCAGCGACAACACGGAAGTCAATGGCTGGTTCCGGAACGGGATCGAAAACCCGTTCACCATCGTGGACGGCGCGCTCGTTGTGAAAGCCATTGGCGGCGATCCTTATTTCGGCAAGGCACTGGCCATGCCCAGCGACTTCCGGACCTTCGAAATCCGCTTCAAGTTGACCGAAGGAACGGACACCGGCTTCCGCACGTATTGGGCGGAGAACGCCGTCGGTCGCGGATATAGCGAGTCCACCGCCGTATCCTTCCCTGCGGAAGCCGACGGCGAGTACCATACGTATCAACTCGATTTGTCGAAGGCCCTGGAAGGGTCGCTCAATTCGATCCGACTCGACACCGGCAACGGCGCAGGCGATGTCCTTCATGTGGACTACTGGCGCATTGGTAGTTTTAGCCCTTCGCTGTCAGTCCTTCCTCAAGCTGGTGGGAAAATTCGAGTGATCTGGCAGGCTGCCGCTGCCGGTTTCACGCTTCAGTCCGCCGTGAATATCACCGGCCCGTGGAGCGCTGAAGGGGCGAACGTTACGACTGCGGGCGCGGAAAAATTCATCGAGAACGCGGCGGGCACTCAATCGAAGTTCTATCGTCTCTTCAAGCAATAGCGCACACTCCGTTCGACATATCGCCGGTCCCAAGGTCCTTCGGGAGCTTGGGACCGTTTGCTTTCAAGGCGCGGAATTCCAGCGATTCTAATTTTTGGATTCGAATCCTGTGAGGGTCAACCTGCTGTTGTGACTTGAGTCTGGTTTACGCAGATAACGAAGCGCCATGTCGAGCCCGCTCCGTTTGCCTGGAGCCGAAGAAAAAGCCGTTGATGAGTGCGATCGGAAAGAGGGCTGCATGAGATCCAGAGGCCGTACTACAGTCGAGTTCTTCTGTCATTTCGATTTTAAGATCGACCTCATGATTTCACTGCTGCTAAATCAAAAAATGTATTACTCACCTTTCATGTCGGCCCGGAGCCTTGGCCATCTTTTCCCATCAGCGCTCCGAACAATGGTCCGATCAATCCGTTCCTGGGCATTTCTGACCTGCGGCGCACTGGCGGTCGTGTCGGCTGCTCACGGCCAGGGGAGAAGAAACAACCCGAGCAACGCTAGCTTGCTTCAAGAGAGCTTCCCGTTTCAGGGCGCTTGCGTCAGCGCGGTGTTCCCCGAGAAAAACACCGCAATGAAGGGGTTGGCCATTCGCGTGGGGAATGAGTCAAGCGTGCTTTTCGATACGGAACTTCTGCGGATGGCCGCAGGCTGGAGCGGCGGCTACATCACAACGCGCGGCGTGGCTTTCGACGGTGGGCACGGGCAACATCCCGCGATCAATGGCGACCAGAAGTTCGGCACGAGCTTCTCGCCGGGTTGGGCGGATGCCAAAGGCCTGTTTCTAGACCCGCGCTCCGAGCCTTATGGAGCGCTGCCGGAGGAATGGTGCCGCTGGACTGGTCTTTATGTTTCCGGCATGGACGTGGTGCTCGCTTATACCGTGCATGGAACGAAAATTTACGAACATCCTTCGAGCGTCGCCGACGACGGGCAGGTTGCATTCGTCCGCACCTTTAAAATTGATGCCACGAAACAACCCCTCCTCGCGCGCCTCTGCGAAGTCCCAGGTGCCAAGGGCGATCTCGCAGGCAATACCGCGACTCTGACTGGCGAGACGAACGTGACGATTGTCACTTTGAACGGCGCACCGCAAGGTGTCGCCCTCGAGATTAGAGACAATTCTCTCGTGCTGCTGAAGCTTCCGAAAGGCGCGCCCGCTACCACCTTCAACGTCGTGATTTGGAGCGGCGCAAGCGCGGAAAGGGCGAAAGCCGTGAAACTCGCCAGAGTCAAACCGTCGATGGTCAACTTTGACAAAGGTGGGCCGACGCGCTGGCCGGAATCGGTCGTGACCAAGGGCGTGCTGAACACCAGCGCCACTCCGGACGGCGCTTATGCCACCGATTCGATTACGGCACCGACAGATAATCCGTGGAAGCGACGCGTCCGTTTCGGCGGCATGGACTTTTTCTCCGACGGGAAGCGCGCCGCCCTTTGCACTCATGACGGCGACATTTGGATTGTGTCCGGGATTGATGAGGGACTCGATAAGCTCACCTGGAAACGTTTTTCATCAGGCATGTATGAAACGCTCGGGCTGACCATAGTTGACGATGTGATCTATACATCGGGGCGGGATCAAATTACGCGCTACCACGATTTGAATAATGACGCCGAGGCCGACTTCTACGAGAACTTCAATAACCAGTACATGTCCACCGAAGGGTTCCATGAATTTGTCTTCGATCTGCAACGCGACGACGCTGGCAACTTCTATTTTGCGAAGGCCAATCCAGTGAACAGCGGAGGGAGCGGTTTCGGTCGCGGAGGCGCCAACGGCCAGGTCTGCTCACATTCCGGCTGCCTCTTTCGGTTGAGCAAAGATGGGAAACAATTGGAGGTGATTGCCCGCGGCTTCCGGGCGCCAAATGGCATCGGGGTACGGCCCGACGGCCAAGCGACGACAAGCGACAACGAAGGCACCTGGGTTCCTGCGACACCGATCAACTGGATCACGCCGGGCCAGTTTTGCGGGGTGATCAACAAACTCACGCCGAAGGAGTCAACCGATAGCTGGGTGCCGCCGCTCTGCTGGCTCTCCCACGCTGACTATGACAATTCCGGCGGCGGGCAAGTCTGGGTCACGAGCGATCAATGGGGCCCGTTCCAAGGCGAAATGCTCCATGAATCCTATGGCCGGTCGAGCTTGTTCCTGGTCCTGAAAGAGGCGTTGCCCAACGGCGCGATGCAAGGTGGCGTCGTTCGTTTTCCGCTTAAGTTCACATCGTCAGTGATGCGCGCTCATTTTAACAAACGGGACGGCCAGCTTTACATCGCCGGCCTGAGCGAGTGGCAGAGCAATGCTGCGAAGATCGCAGGCTTTGACCGGGTCCGTTATACGGGAAAGCCCGTCTATTCGGTGCGCGGCCTCAAGGTTGTTAAAGGTGGCGTGGAACTAACCTTCACGCAACCGCTGGCGGCCGATTCGGCGGCCGACCTCCAAAACTTCAGCGGCAAGCGGTGGAACTACGATCGGGCGGAACATTACGGCTCGCCGGAATTCTCCGTCGCAGAACCGAAAAAGAGGGGCCGTGATCCGCTCGCAATTACCCAAACCAAACTCTCCGCCGACGGCAAAACTCTTAGGATCGAGATCGCTGATTTGAAGCCAGTGATGCAGCAATCGATTAAATTCAGCCTGACCGCGAAGGACGGAACGTCCATTGCCCAAGAGGTTCAACACACGATTCACGCTGTTCCTTGAACCGGGCCGAGTACTTGGCCAGAGCGTTCCATTGTCGAGTGTTGCTCAGAACCTAAACTTTTTTGCGGATTTTCCTCCAAGGAGAAGAGCCTCTCAGGGCGGAGAAAAGAAAGCTGAATTTTGGGGATTCCGGACGGCATTGACCGCGCCGTGTTCGTTCGAATTCCCTTCGAATGGCCCGAGTGAAAACTGGCGGCTACCGCCATTGGCCTTCGACAATTTCACGCAGGCTCAACTTAAACGGGTCGAAGACGGCGTGTTTAATTCGCTCGCGCTTCCACGTATAAGTGACGTGGACCGATCCATCGCTCGTTTGGATGACGGCTGGGTAAGAGAACTCAGCGTCCGGTTGGTTCTCCAACACTAAGGCCGCATTCCATTTTTTTCCATCGGTCGAAATGGCGACATTGAGAGTGCTCCGATCTTCCGCGCTATGGTTATAAACCAACAGCGCTCGGCCATCGCGCAGCATGACGGCATCGATGCCACTGTTCGGGTTAGGCAGGTCTGTCGCCATCATCCGAGACCAGGTAAAACCACCGTCCGCCGACCAGCATTCAGTAATCTTGCGTTGCTTGGTGCGGCAGAGGGCCTGGAGTTTGCCTGACGGATGCCAGAGAATCGTCGGTTGAATCGCGCCATACTCCATCGCGCCGTTGAGAGGGTCGGTACGGGACCATTGTTGGCCGAAGCTTCTTGTCCGTTCCATGTGGACGCGCCAGCCGGCATCCTCAGTGCTAGAGCCGATGAGCAATACGCTGTCAGCAAGCTCCACCGGTTTATTCCTAATTGGACCGTAAATCCCGTTTGGCAAGCGTTTCGGCACGGACCAGGTCCGGCCATTATTCTCCGAAGTTTTCAGCATGCCCCACCACGTTTTTGGGTTAGGCCCGACCTTGTAGAAAAGGAGTAATGGACCGGTCTTTGCTTGAAAAAGAACAGGATTCCAACACGCATATCGGATACGGTTTTCCTCATTATATCCGTTTGCCACTTCAATCGGGGCGGACCACTCTCTCCCATCGTGGCGAGACAACCAGATACTCACATCCAAGGCACCTTCTTGACTTCCGCCGAACCAAGCAGCCATCAACCCGTCGCGAGTTTCGACGATGGTTGAAGCGTGAGAGGAGTGAAAGGAGGATTGCTCAAAAATAAATTCCATTTTGAGCAGAGCGGCCTGTTGACTCAATGGATCCGGCGCGTTGTTTTCAGCCGCCCTGACTGGGGCGAACAAAGCAACACAGCCAAGAAGGCAAGCTAGTCTCGGTAACAATGGACCTTTCATTTCCTCAACATCTCAGGTTATCCCTCTTTTCAGTGTCACCCAACTTTATTTCTTTCCGAAGGTGATCATTGGAAAATCATCCGTCCGGAAAGGAGAAGCTGGCAGTCCATCTTTGTTCCAGAGATTAACAACCGGATAATTGGCCCATCCGTATCGGACAGCTACGGGAAGCGAGACTTCCGGACTGCTAACCACTACCTTGTTGCTCTCAATCTTTGCAGTGGCCCAGACAAACTTCCGGTCAGCGCCAGCAATAGCGAAACCTTTCAGTTCTCCTCCACGCGCTTCCAAACCTTGGCCGACATGGTCGAAAGTGAGGACGGCTTTACCACCCTTCACCTGCATCTGTTTGTAGGAAGGGCCTGAATAGACGGTTCGGTCGCCATAAGCGATGCCACGGGCGGCCAACGCCAGCCGGGCTCCGACCGGTTCCTTCTTCTTGGGATGAATGTCGTTTTCCTCTCCGACATCCGTGATCACGGCCATGCCGACTTTCGGGAGCACCTTGGTGGAGAGCAACTGGGCTTCCCGCAACTCAGCCCAATCACTGTCCCCAGGCTGATCTTTAATTTTAGTGAAGGGAGCCAGTTGAACGGAGAGGAACGTAAAATCGCCTTGGTGCCAATCATGCCGCCAATTGGTAATCATGTCCGCAAATAGAGTCCGATACTGATGAGCGCGTCCAGCATTCGACTCGCCCTGATACCAGATGGCACCTTTGATAGCGTAAGGAATGAGAGGGGCAATCATGCCATTGTAAAGTTCGGTCGGTTTCCAGCCGGGCTTTCCCGGGGCTTTCTTATCTGAGGTTTTACCCTGCTTTTTCAGTTCCGCCTGTTCCGCATCGAATTGCACCAGGGCCTCGTCATATCGCTTGATTGCCGCAGAATAACCATCGAGAATCGCGCTCTTGTATTCTGGATTTCCAGCAAGCACCTCCTGCTTCATCCATACCTCCGCCGGTGAGCCGCCCCACGAGGTGTGGATCAACCCGACAGGCACCCCTAACGCCTTTTGCAAATCGCGGCCAAAATAATAGGCCACAGCCGAGAAACCGGGGGCCGTTTTTGGATTACATTCGACCCAACTCGCTTTCACATCTGAGACGGGTTCGTTCGCTTTCAACTTGGGAACAGTCAGCAGATGGAGCATCGGGTTAGCGGAATCCGCGATCGCTTTTTCGGAGTCGAACGCACGAGTTAATGGCCATTCCATGTTGGACTGACCACTGCAAATCCAAACCTCGCCCACCAGAATGTTCTTGAGTTCAACCTTGTTTTTCCCAGAAACGGCGAGAGTGTCCGGACCCCCTGCTTTCAAGGGCTTCAACTTGACCATCCATTTGCCTCCCTGCGTTTTGGTGGTGGCTTTCTGGCCGCGAAATTCTACGGTGACCGATTCCCCTTCGTCGGCCCAACCCCAAATCGGAACGGACGTTTCGCGTTGAAGAACCATGTTGTCGGAGAAAAGGCCGGGCAGTTTGACATCGGCGCGAGCGGCGAGGCCAGGCAGAAGCCCTGGCAGCACCATCAATGCGAGCAAAAGGGTTTTGGTCTGGAAATGGAGGCGTAAAGCTCTGTCGATAAGCATCGGCTCAGGATGATTGAGAGAACTACGGGGTTGAGAAATGTTTTTTGGATCCATGGCAATAATCCACTCTAAACCGAATGATCCGTCAACGATGAAAGCAGGGCTGATTCGAATTCAACAACCGGTCTCACGAAGAACTCCGAGTCATCGATACGATTGCGATAGGACAATTGGCCGACAGATAGAGATGCTCTCGTGCCAAAGGAATACTCTATCTTCGCTGACGGCGCTTGACCTTGAGTTGGGCGAGGGAATGGGCTAACGAAGCGCTCACCAAAGCCGTCTCTTCATCCGAGAGTTTCTCTTGCAATCGCGCTTCGGCGCGCTGGCGAGCCTCTTCGGCTTTGCGTTCGTCAATGTCGTCTCCTTTAACCGCCATGTCCGTCAAAATCGCAACCCGTTCTCCGGTGATTTCGACGAATCCATCGCCCACTGCGAAGAACGAATCTTGCCCGTTCTTGCGCACGGCAACCTCACCGGCGACGACCTGCGTTAGCAACGGAACGTGCAAGGGGTAAATCCCCATTTCACCCTCGACCCCCGGCAACGTCACCATCTCGACGTCGTCGGAATAAGTCTTCGCTGCCGGCGTGACAATTTCGAGTCTTAAAGTGTTAGCCATTTAAATCACAAAGGTTAAACGCGGATCGTTAAGCGAGAGGGCAATGTTCCTCAACTCTCAACGGTCAGGTCGCTACTTGCTTTCGTAGATCTCCTCGATCTTGCCCTTCATATAAAAACTGCCTTCGCCAACCTCGTCGTGTTTGCCTTCGAGAATTTCCTTGAACCCCTTAACAGTATCGACAACGGGCACCTGCTTTCCGGCATGACCCGTGAAGACTTCCGCGACCGAAAACGGCTGGCTCAGGAAACGTTGGATTTTGCGAGCGCGGAAGACGGTCTGCTTGTCATCCGGCGAGAGTTCGTCCATCCCGAGGATCGAGATGATGTCCTGCAAATCCTTGTAGCGCTGGAGGACCTTCTGGACGCCGCGGGCCACGTCGTAATGCTCCTGGCCAACGATTTCAGGCGTCAACGCACGGGAGTTCGACGACAGTGGGTCAACGGCTGGATAGATGCCTAATTCAGCGATGGATCGTTCCAAGACGATGGTGGCATCCAAGTGCGCAAAAGTAGTCGCCGGCGCGGGGTCGGTCAAGTCATCGGCAGGCACATAAACCGCCTGGAACGAGGTGATGGAACCTTTCTTGGTCGAAGTAATCCGCTCTTGGAGATCGCCCATTTCCGCGGCCAACGTCGGTTGATAACCCACGGCGCTCGGTGTGCGGCCTAACAACGCGGACACCTCCGAACCCGCTTGCGAGAAGCGGAAAATGTTGTCGATGAAGAGCAACACGTCCTGATTTTTCTCATCACGGAAATACTCGGTGATGGCCAAACCCGAAAGAGCGACGCGCAGACGAGCCCCTGGTGGTTCATTCATCTGGCCATACACAAGAGCCACTTTCGATTTGCTTAAATCCTTCTGATTGATCACACCGGCTTCGGACATTTCGTGATACAGATCATTGCCTTCACGCGTGCGCTCACCGACGCCAGCAAAAACAGAGTAACCACCATGTTGCTTGGCGATGTTATTGATCAGCTCCATGATGACGACAGTCTTGCCGACACCCGCGCCGCCGAACGCGCCGACTTTCCCGCCTTTCAAAAACGGACAAATAAGGTCGATCACCTTGATGCCGGTGGTGAGCACTTGAGGCGACGTGGTTTGATCCACTAGCGGAGGCGCCGACCTATGGATAGGGTAATACTTGTCTGCTTTGACCGGCCCGCGTTCGTCCACTGGCTCGCCAATGACGTTGAACACGCGGCCCATCACGCCATCGCCGACGGGCATGGAGATCGGTTTGCCGGTGTCGATCACTTCCAAACCACGCTTCAAACCTTCGGTGGAGGACATCGCGACGGTGCGGACCCAACTGTCTCCGAGGTGCTGCTGCACTTCAAGGGTCAGCTTCGTGAACTGGTCCTGGACCTTGAATTCGACCGTCAAGGCATTGTAAATTCCTGGCGGATCATCGAGGAACTCAACATCCACCACTGGACCAATAATTTGAACGATTTTGCCTTTATTCATATCCTGGTTTTTAAATCTCTAATTCGAGTGAAGCGATATTAGTTAGCCCATCGACATGGCAGCGCTGGTGATTTCCAACAGCTCTTTGGTGATGTTCGCCTGGCGCAATTTGTTGTATTCGAGGGAGAGGTCCTTGATGAGCTGCTTGGCGTTGTCCGTCGCATTCTTCATCGCCACCATTCGGGCGCTGTGCTCGCTGGCCTTGGCCTCGAGCAGAAACTGGTAAACTTGAAAGTTTAGGTAATGCGGCAAAAGCGCCCCGAAAACGTGTTCCGCTCCCGGCTCGAATAAGAACTCGGTCGCCCCCCGGAGAAGATCAGTTCCACGGCCCTCGCCCTCCACCTCGGCTTGGACCCCTTTGATCTCTCCAATCGGGAGCAGTGAACGCACTTCTGGCTTCTGGTTCAACGTGGAAATGAAATTGGTGAATAGAACCTCCACTCGATCCACTTCGCCCTTGAGAAACATTTCTTGAGCGAATTTTGAAATTGCGCGGGCTTCACTGAAAAGTGGTGTGTCTTTGTAGGTGAACTCTGCGGCGAGCTGGCGTTTTGTGCGCGCGATGAATTGGGATCCCTTCCTCCCAGCTGTAATGTAAATCGTCGTGTTCTTGTCGAGCCGCCCCGCTTCCCGCAGCAGATTGCTGTTCAGACCGCCGCACAATCCTTTGTCGGTACTGATGATTATCAAAGCGCGCTTCTTGATCTCGCGCACCTCCATGAGCGGGTTTGAGAACTCGCCGGCATGGTGGGTCACTTCCGCGAGCACCGCATTCATCAAAGTCGCGTACGGACGCCCAGCCAGCGCAGATTGCTGAGCTTTGCGCATCTTAGACGCCGCCACCATCTGCATCGCTTTGGTGATCTGCGACGTGTTCTTGATCGACTTGATGCGTCGCCGTAAATCGCGCGTGCTCGCCATGGTAAATTGCCTTAACTTCTATGCGTTAACTCGGCGGCAACGCTGGGTCCAATCTCCCGCCTCAGTGTTGCCGACCATCCGTTTTTCCGTCATTTGTAGGTTTGCTTGAACTCTGTCACCGCAGCCTTCAAATCCGCGGTCAGCGCATCGCTCAATGCCTTTTCCTTGGCAATCTTCGCCATCAAATCCGTCTTCCTGTTGGTCAGGTAATCGGTCATTTTGGCTTGGGCATGTTTGACTCGATCCACTGGGATATCATCGAAATAACCGTTCTGGCCTGCCCACAGAACCGCCACTTGCACCTCGATTGGAATCGGTTTGTACTGAGACTGCTTGAAAATTTCCACAATGCGCTTCCCACGCTCGATCTGAGCTTGGGTCTTGGCGTCCAAGTCAGAGCCGAATTGCGCGAAAGCGGCCAACTCGCGGAACTGAGCCAACTCCAGCTTGACGCGCCCGGCGACTTGCTTCATGGCTTTGATCTGCGCGGCAGAACCAACCCGTGACACGGATAATCCGACCGAAATTGCGGGGCGAATTCCCTGATAGAACAAATCGGTTTCGAGATAGATCTGACCATCGGTGATCGAAATCACGTTCGTGGGAATGTAAGCCGAGACGTCGCCCAATTGTGTCTCGATGATCGGCAAAGCCGTTAGTGAGCCGTTACCATATTTCTCACCCAAGCGTGCCGAACGTTCCAGCAATCGGCTGTGCAAATAGAATACGTCGCCAGGGTAAGCCTCGCGGCCTGAAGGACGTTTCAACACCAGGGAAACTTGGCGGTAAGCCGTCGCATGTTTGGACAAATCATCGAAAATGATCAGTGCATCCATTCCATTGTCCATGAACCATTCGCCCATGGCCGCGCCAGCAAAGGGAGCCAGATATTGATTGGTCGCTGAGTCTGAGGCCGATGCCACAACGACGATCGTGTAGGGCATGGCACCCGCCTCTTCCAGCACGCTCACAACTCGCGCGACGTTGGATTGCTTTTGGCCGATAGCGACGTAGATGTTGTAAAGTCGGCGAGTATCCTTATCTCCAGCGGCGTCAGCTGCCTGATTGATGCGGGCCTGATTGATCATTGCATCGACACCAAGCGTCGTCTTGCCGGTGGAGCGATCGCCGATGATCAATTCGCGCTGGCCGCGGCCGATCGGGATCATCGCATCAACGGCCATAATTCCGGTCTGGACAGGCTGGTTGACCGACTTACGCTTGATAATGCCGGGGGCGATCTTTTCTACTGGGTACGAAACATCGCTTTTGATTGGGCCTTTGCCATCGACCGGCTGTCCGAGGGAATTGACGACACGCCCGAGCAGACCTTTGCCAACCGGGACCTGAAGCAGCTTGCCTGTGGTCCTGACTTCCTGGCCTTCTTTGATGCTGGTGTAGTCGCCCAAGATGATAGCGCCGACCTCAGTTTCCTCGAGATTGAGGGCAAGGCCGATGATGCCATTGCCGAAATCAATCATTTCGTTCAGCATGACGTCGGTAAGCCCTTCAATCTTGGCCACACCATCACCAATCTCGCGGACGGTACCGACGTTTTGTTTGGCGACCGAGGTCTTCACACCCGCGATTTGGGCTTCAATTTCTTGCAATAGAGTGCTCATAAATTCTAAGTTGTGAGTTGAGGGCGGAGGTTTGAGAGTCGCTCTTTCCCCAATTCTTCAAAAGCTTTCCTGTAACGCGTTCAAGCGGGCCTGCACGCTACCATCGTAAACATCGCTGCCCACCTGGATTCTCATTCCACCGATCAAGGAGGGGTTTTGAGAAAAGGAAATGTTCAATCCATTCCCGTAAACTCTTTCCAAACTATTCTGGACGGTGGATTGCAACTCCGGGCTGAGCGGCACTGCGCTCTCGACCTTGGCAGTGCGCCGGTGCTCTTCCAATATCACTAAACGCTCAAAGTGGGAGAGGATGCCGACATAGCCACGGGGCTTCTGAACGATGATATGTTGAACCACTTGACGCACTCGGTTTGGGTCCAACGTTCCATTCGCCAAGCAAATGCGGAAGACCTGTTTGGCCTCGCGACGGGCTTGTTTGGAAATCTTCATCTCGATAAAAATCTAACGGCGTGGTGCGCTTCTCTATTAGGCGGCTAATTGCTTGGTCGTTTCTTCAGTCAGACGCTTTTGATCTTCAGGTGTGAGTATCTTGCCCGTCACTCTGCTCGCTGTCTGGACAACCAATTGGCCGACCTCGCGCCTCAGCTCAGACAACATGCGGGCATGTTCCATGGCGGCAGCTTCTCGGGCCTTTGTAATGATCAGTTCGGCCCCCGCAATGGCTTTCTGCGTTTCTTGCTCCTGGACGCGCGCCGCTGCCGCTCGGGCTTCCTCAATCAATTTATTGGCCTGAAGATTCGCCTGGCCCAGCACTTCCAGTCGGGCAGCTTCGGTTTTGGCTAGCTCGGCTTTGATTCTGTCGGCATTGGCAAGGGCCTCGGCGATGGTGTGTCGGCGTTCTTCCAGGATTTGCAAAATCGGTTTGTAAGCGAAGCGATGCAGCAGGAAAGCGACGATCGCAAAGCTGATGACTTGCGCTATAAAATGTTCAGTTTTGAAACCGAACTGCTTCGCAATCTCCTGCACGACATTGCCGGACTCAGCGCTTGCGGCCGCGAATAAGACGAAGTTTTCCATAAGAAAGCGTTGTTTGAGATAGGCGCGGAATCCGAAGACTCCACGCCTAGCAATAATTACCTGCCGCTCGCCAGATAAATGGCGAAGAACACGATACCTTCCGCGAAGGCGGTGCTCAGAATTGCCTGAACAAGAATCTTCGTAGCGGCACCTGGATTGCGCCCGACCGCTTCCGAAGCCTTCATACCGATCAATCCTACACCCAGCGCCGCGCCGAGCGCCGCCAAGCCGATGTGAAGGTTTCCCGTCATCTCTGCCAACATGGGCATTAACATATGTTTCCTTTCGTTCTCCAGCGGCTTCCGCGATTGAACACGGTCAATCCGCCGAAATCTTAAAATTTAATGGTGCGCCTTTTCGTGGCCTTCCTCGTGCTGGCAAATCAGCAGTGTAAAGACCGCGGTCAGAAGCATAAATACCAACGCTTGAACTAAACCGACCAGAACTTCTAAAAAGTAAAATGGAATCGGAATCAACCAGCCAAGGCTTGGGACCACGGCGGCCATAGCTTCGAGCATGCTTTCGCCTGCATAAATGTTCCCAAAGAGACGGAAGCTGAGCGAGATGGGTCGGAAGAGAATGGAGACGACTTCCAAAATTCCCACCGCGAAAAAGACCACAATCATCAAAAGTTTCAGCGCGCCGGTGGTGTCACCTTTCGCACCAAAAAGGTGCAGGATAAAACCGCCGATACCGTTGGCCTGGAGCGCCCATACCGTCCAGCAGACAAAGAAAGTGATCGACATCCCAAAAGTCATGTTCAAGTCGGCATTGGCTCCTCGCAGCCATGGCCGAAACTCGGTAGTCCCATTGGCGAGCTGCACTTTCCAACCCACAGTGCCGACGCCGGGGATCAAGCCAAACCAGTTGCAAAAGAGGATGAAGATAAAAATGGTAGCGAAAAACCAAAATGTCTTCTTGACCAGGTCATGGCCAATGATGTCCGACAAGAAGTCGTAGAGGCTTTCAACGAGCCATTCCCAGAAATTCTGAGCGCCGCTCGGTACGCGCTGGATATTTCGAGTGGCAATTTGCGCAAAAAGGATCAATGCACCTGCGACCAACCAGGTAACAAGCATCGAATTCGTTATTGGAAAACCAAAAGGATTCCCAATTACAACCGGATTCAGCGTCAAGCCTTCGCCATGCTCGCTGGCTGCTTCTCCAGCTGCATGAGCCGCGTCTGCCGCCCATCCATGGACACCTCCGGCCAGGGAGAAAAGCCAAATTGCTAAAATTAACTTCTTTAAGAACATAAAGCTGAACCAACATTGCCAGCGGGGACACTAAGCCCAGTCAACAAAAGCAACTGTTTGGTCAAAAGCAAAGCAAAGTTGCCTGATGGTGAAATTTTTCACAAGCGTTTTTTTGAGTTCAAGATGCCCTCGTGCGCATCTCACATGTTTCCAGGGGCTGTAGTGGTTAGAGATGTTGCTGCTGGTTTGGTGACGACGGATAGGGGCTTGGAGCGGGGCGCTGGGCAGGAAGCAGAATAGTTGTCGAATGTTCGGAACTCCGTCCTTCTCCTCTGCCAC
>SIBE01000080.1 GCA_009695265.1 Pedosphaera sp.
TTGCCGAGTTCACCCGCCACACGTCCCGCGTCGTTGGTGACGGCGAACCGATAGGAGGCGTAGCTGTGTCGAAGCGCATTGGTTTTCCACCGGACGGGTGCTTCCCCTTTGACGCCGGTCGCCGGGTCTGCCTCGACCGCAGTAGCGGCAGCGGCGGCCTGGGGCTGTTTGTAGAAGGCATTGCTGGTCCCAGTCCAAATCCGCCCCTGTCGCTCGGCGAATGGTGCCAGCCAGGCGGCAAGGTTGTCGCTGATCGGGACGATTCGACGGCTTGCAGTCTTGGCCTTGGACGCACCAACTACAATGAACGGCTCAGCCAAATGGATGTCCAGCCAATCCAGCCGCTCGATTTCCGCACTTCGCAGACCCGCAAAGGCACCGATGGCGAGGCAGGGTAGCCATTCCGGGACGACCCGCTGGACCGCTTCCAGCAAACGGGCGATTTCGACCGGTGTGAACACTTCAACATCGCCCCCGCTGACTTTGACCCGCTCCACGCCTTCAACGGGATTGTCCGACGCGTAGCCTCGGGCCACGGCGAACTTGAACAGGGTGTGCAACACCGTTCGGTAGTTGCGGTAGCTTTGTGGGCTAAGTTTCTGGGCATCGTTCCAGTCCTGAATATCCGCCGTCGTCACGTCGCATGCATCCTTCCGGCAATCAGCAGCAAACCGTTCGAGCCGTCCCGTTAGATCCCGCATGTAACGCTCGCTCGCCTGCCGGGCTGCCTTGATCTTGAGAAACTCGGCTACAACCTCGGCCACGGGCTTCCGGGTCGTCTGTTTATGCCGGGCGACGTAGAATTTGACTGCCGCGTGGATGTTGGCCAAATCTCCGACCGTCGTCAGACACTCCGCGACAGTCGCGGTTGCGGCATCCACCGAAAGGTTGAACGGTTTGAGTCGCGCTGCGGCGTTCGCGTATTCGACCGCCTGGTCGCGGGTCAGGCTCGCGGCCACATAATCCCGAGCATCCAGCCGACGGGCCAACTTCTCCGCTGCTTCCATCGCCTCAACCTCCGTTGGGTAGCTGTCGAAGCGGCGGCGGGTACCGTCGGCGTAATTGGCCACCATGAAAGTCAGGTTGCCGCTTGGTGTCTTGCGGCGGTAAACCGTGACAACTGCCCGACCTGGTTGGACCTTTCTCGGCCAAGTTTCACGTTGCCGGGGAGTGCGCGAAGCGGTAGGTTTCATTCGCCTTAACGTTGCATAGATGTTGCACAAAGTCAAATCTATGCGCGAAAGAAGCAGGCTAGAACGACTGTAAGTCTATTGCCACAAACATTTTGCTCCCGTAGCTCAAATGGATAGAGCAGCGGTTTCCTAAACCGTTGATCCCAGTTCAATTCTGGGCGGGAGCACCACGGAGTCGATCTGACGATCCGGCTCCTCTGTTAAACTTGGCGGACCTTCAAGAATTCACGACCTATTTCCCTAGGCAAAATTGGCTGAAAATCGAATCGAGCAAATCTTCAGTGGAGGTCTTGCCCACGATTTCGCCGACCGCATTGGTCGCGATGCGCAAGTCCATTGCAGCCAGCTCCAAAGTCAGATTAGTCCGCAGCGCTTCGATGGATCGTTGTGTGGATGTTCGGGCACGGTGCAGGGCTTCTTGATGGCGGGAATTGATCATGACTTGCAGCATGTCGGCGTTTATCTCACCAGCCCAGATGAGGTCCTTGATGGAGTCTTTTAAGGTTTCCAATCCTTCTCCGGACACGCAGCAAACTCCCACCACAGGCGCATTGCCAACCCCTGGCAAACTCAGCCGATGGGGAAGGTCTATTTTATTGGTAACCAAAATCCGTTTCTTGTGCCCGAACTCCATCAGGTGATCCTCATCTTCGCGTGTTAAAGGCTCCGAGACATCGAACACTTGTAGAATCAAGTCTGCTCGCATCAAGGTTTCGCGACTTCGCCTGATCCCTTCAGTTTCCAAGGCGTCACCCGATTCGCGTAAACCGGCTGTATCGACGAACACGATTGGCAGTCCTCGAATATTCGCGGTTTCTTCGATGGTGTCACGAGTTGTCCCCGCAATGGGTGAGACAATCGCCCGGTCGTGGCCCAGCAGTTGGTTGAGGAGGCTGGATTTGCCGACGTTTGGTCTTCCAACAATCGCTGCACGAATACCGCGACGCAAAATCTGACCTTCGTTAGCAGTTCGCAATAATGCCGTCATGAACGCAACTGAGCTTTCCAGTCGTTCCAGCAGCTTTTCTTTAGTGTCGGGGGCGATATCTTCGTCGGGGAAATCAATATGCGCCTCAATGTGAGCGAGCGTGTTCACCATGTCATCGCGCAGTTGATTGATGCGCTGAGAAAGCTTGCCGGATAGTTGTTCATTCGCCGCGGTAAGGGCGAGTTCTGTGCGCGAGTGAATGAGGTCAACGACGGCTTCCGCTTGGGTCAAATCGATGCGGCCGTTCAGGAAAGCTCGTTTGGTAAATTCTCCGGGTAAGGCCGCGCGGGCGCCGCTCTCCAGAACAGAGTCGAGGACGAGCTTTGCGGAAAGTATTCCCCCGTGACAGGAGATCTCGACGATGTCCTCCCTCGTGAACGTTCGAGGCGAACGAAACACGGTCAGCATGACCTCATCCACGATCTGGCCTTGGCGAATAATTTTTCCATAATGAACGGTATGCGTCCGAGCCTCGCATGGTTTGGCCGAATGCTTTCCAATCGGTCGAAAACAAAGGCTGGCAACGGCCAACGCCTCCGGGCCGGAAAGACGGATGATCGCAAGTCCTCCTTCACCCAGAGGTGTTGAAATCGCGGCGATGGTGTCGTTGAGCATTGGGATAACGGTAGTGGAAGATAGCTCCGGCTCGGACAGAACGCTCAATCACGACGGCAACTCCCGCGCTCATTCTCAGCGTCCCGGCCTTCCAGCCAAAAGCGGGCTTTCTCGTAGCTCTTTTTGTGCAAGTAGTGAAGCAAGCTTGGATCCGTCTCTTTCGGCAGCTCTCGGGTGAGTTCATCTATTCGCGCGAATAGCGGCAATAGGTTGGGCTTCGGGTTGGCGTTTGGCATGGATCGCACCGTGTTTTCCAACTCGACCAGCGCTCCAAGAATTGATTGTTCGACTGTTGTCATGCCACACACATAACCCAGGGGCGGCCTGAATCCAAGACCCTGTGAGCTGGCAATATCCTTGGAAAAAGCCGCGCATCCGAAATACTTCCTCAAATGACAAGAATTGATAGGCCAACGGCAGCACCCTTGTTTCTCGGAATCGAAGGAGGCGGAACTCGCACCATTGTGCTGATGGCAGATGGGGCCGGAAAGCTTCTCCATCGAATGGAATTTGGACCCGCCAACATCAGGCTCGTGAGCGACATCGAGCTCGAGCGCCACTTCCGCACCATCGCCAATGCCTTTGCAAAACCATCGGCAGTCGGTGTCGGCATGGCGGGAGTGCGCGGCGCGGAGGATTGTCAACGGATACTTGCGATTGCTGCGAAAATCTGGCGGAACGTTCCGTGCTCGGCGGCTCATGATCTCGAAACTGCATTGTTAGCAGCTGAGCAATCAACGAGCTGTGAACCGATGACCCGAATCATTGTGTTGAGTGGGACCGGGTCGTGCTGTTATGGCAGAACCACCACAGGCAAGACAGCCAAGGTCGGCGGCTGGGGACATCTCCTTGGAGACAAAGGAAGCGGTTACGAAATCGGCCTGCGCGCGCTCAAGGCGGTGATTTATTATTATGATCGAGACGAGATTTGGTCTTCGATCGGCCAGCGGATTCTCCGTTCCCTGCAACTGAATGAACCGAACGATCTGATCGGTTGGGCTCAGAGCGCCGACAAGAAGCAGATAGCAGCGCTGGCCTTAGAAGTGTTCGCTGCGTGGAGCAAAGGAGAGAAAATTGCCACGGATATTTTGACCGGAGCATCTCACAGCCTCGCAAGGGATGGGATCGCCTGTGCCAAGAGGCTCGCCTTGTCCGGCACGCCGGTAGAGTTCGTTTTTGCGGGCAGTGTTTTATTGAAGCAACCGCGCTTCGCTAAAATGACGGCTCGGGAGTTGGTTAAACTGTGGCCAAACGCCATCGTTGTTCCGCTGCCAGTGGAGGGCGCCTGGGGGGCAGTGGAGTTAGCGAGGCGGCGATTTCCGGTTCAGGTGCGAGAAGTCATTGGAACAGAAAAAAAGTCGATGGCTGGCAAAGCGAAATCTCAGCTCGCGAACTTCTCCAGAAAAACCGAGGCTCAATCGGGCAACTGGGCCGTCCCAGAATCCTCGCGAATGCCGCCCAGCGAACAACGCAACGCTCGATCCATCGATTTGCACAAGCTTCCGCTCTTGGAGGCAATCGATTTGATGCTCACCGAAGAAGCTAAGGTTCTTCCCGCATTGCTGGCTGAGCGAAAGAAGTTTGCGCGCGCCATCCAGATCGTCGTCCAGGCATTCCGTCGAGGCGGTCGGCTCTTTTACGTCGGCGCAGGAACCAGCGGCCGACTCGGAGTGCTAGATGCCAGTGAGTGTCCGCCGACATTTCGCACTCCCAAAGACCAGGTCCAAGGGATAATCGCGGGAGGGCAGCAGGCGCTTTGGTCCAGTGTCGAGGGGGCCGAGGACGATGCAGCCGCTGGAGCTCAGGCGAGTCGGTTCCGAGGCGTTGGCAGGAAGGATGTGGTGGTGGGCATTGCCGCCAGCGGACGGACTCCGTTTGTTTGGGGTGCGTTGGAAGAAGCAAGGCGGATGGGAGCCAAAACGATTTTCCTTTGTTTCAACCCCTACCTTCGAATCTCCCGCGCGAAACGTCCTGATCTGGTCATCGCACCAAATTTAGGACCGGAAGTGCTCACGGGATCGACGCGTCTCAAAGCAGGCACGGCGACAAAACTCGTTCTGAACATGCTGACCACATTGGCGATGGTGCGCATGGGCAAGGTCGTGAGCAACCTCATGGTGGATTTAAACCCGTCCAACACCAAGTTGCGCGATCGGGCTGTCCGCATTGTTCAGGAGTTGTCTGGCGTTAATTATTCCACGGCGGAAAAGGCGCTGGAGAAATCTGGTTGGGTGGTCAAGACGGCGTGGAAAAGGCTGAAAGGAAACTCCCCAAAAAAAACCACGCAAAGCCGTGGCCACAAGATTCGAGAGGAATCCACGTAATTCATATTCAAGATCCAAACCAGCAAGCCTCAACAGCGAGAGCTCTAGGGCGTTCAGGAGACTGACTACCTTGATTATTGAACAGGAATACGGATCTCGGATTCGCCGCACGCGATCGTTCAAGACGCTCGCTCCGGATCTTCTCCACCGAAGGTCGTTGAGTCAGTTCACTCCGAGCATGAATCAGTGCAGAAACTTCCCATGTAATATGGACAGGGCGACGAAATGGGATAGGCCGCTCGACAGAACCACGATGATCACGCTGACCATGTAAAGGCCGAAGCCCTTGGTCTGGTCGGGCCGCAGAATGATTCCGACGCCTTGGTAGAGAACTGAAGCCGATAATAGCGCTCCTATGGCCCAGCAAGCCCATGTATTGATCCTGGGAACGACGTCAAGAAGACGGAGGAGGATCACTGGACTGAAGCCGTAAACCATGAGTGTAAAACATTGTTTGTAGGAACCTTCCACCTGAAAGCTGTGCGTAATCCATTGCAGAAATTTTGCCCAAACAAATATGCTGATGATGAGCATCACGGCCTGAGTTGCGCCATACCTAACCGCCAGATCTTGGGACACTTTCACAAAGTAATCGAATTCACTCCGTCTTTCGCCCCAACTCCACAAAGAAAGGCCTTCCACTCCCACAGAAAACAATAGCAGAGGAATCAGAAAGAATAGAAAAATCCAAACAACTCTTCGCTGAGCCAGATTGATTTTTTCCCAGGCTCGAAAAGGACTAAAGATAAGCTGAAACACTGTAATCATGCAGGCGGGAGTCTAAGGATACCGCTTACAATAACAACCCAAATAGCGTCTTTGGAGCGCGCCTGGCTCTATTAGAGCGCCCAAGCAACGTGGATCGGAGTCAACTTGAGCGTTGAATCGAGAAATCGGTCAAGCTTCGGCTGCCAGGGCGTTCGTGGCCGCGAAGTCACTTCGTCATGAAAGTTCGTTTGTGGCCGTTACCGGGAATAGCGACTGTGTAGGTTTTGCCGGAGGGATCAACAGAGAGCTTGATATAGTTCGCCTGGCATTGCTGCTCTAAATTCGCGATGTATTCATCCGAGGTATTGGCTTGGCCTGGACGCAGGCTACGGTGGATTTGGTACATTGCCTGGATGGACGGAGTGGCTTTCAAGGTGGCGAAAGTCTCCGCCTCACAGCCCTTGCGGGTGCCGTTGCTCATGACGGAGACCGTCGGAGCTAAACTTCGGATCAAAACGGGATTGTTGCTCTGGTCCAGCCCATGATGATTGACTTGATAGACATCGATTTCACCGATCAGGTTAATTGGGCAGACGAGCTGAGCCTCGACATTCCACGTCAGATCGCCTCCATCGAAGAACTGAAAACCACCATATTCCAACAAGGTGACGATGCTGTTCGCATTGTCGGATGTGTCCTTGTCTTTGAGACGCGATTCCGAGCAAAGGGGGTTTGCTTTATCCTGGTTTGCGGCGGGCTTGATGAACTGTTGTTTGGCTGCGATACAGCGCATTCTCAGCTTAGGCCCGTTCTCGATTTGCCGAAGTGAAATCTCATCATTTGCCTTGATGACGGATCGTTTCTCGGCTTTGAGCTCTCGATAGGGTTTGATCGTCAGAACGAAGGAACGGTCATTAGGATTGTTGTCCGGACTCTGGTCAGGAATGCCGTTGTCGTAGGTATTGCCGATAGGAATAAGCTTCGACAACTCTCCGGCTCCCCCGAAATGGTCGATGTGGAGGTGTGTGATAATAAGGTGATCAATCTTTTTGAGACCGGCGACTTGAGTCGCTGTTTGTTGGATGCGCCCCGAGTCACGGACTCCCGGCATGCCTGTATCAATTAAAATCGATTCACCCGCCGGAGTAACGATTAGAGTGGCCGCGCCCCCTTCCACATCGATCCAGTAAATGTCGAGTGTCTTGTCAGCGCTGCCAGCGTGAGCGATTGAGGTAATAAAAGAAAAGGACAGGAAGATAATGGTTCGTTTAAGAGTTCGCATAGACGTGAGGGCTTGAGGACAGTCAAATCATGACGTGTGACGAGTGGAGATTCTGTGGACGTAAGGACTTGCCGACTGCATTTGCCAAAGGATCGAGTGTCGGCACGATTTGTTGAAAACCGGTCTTTGTGGCGTTCTGTTCACAATTGTTGCTTCTCCAGACTAGGTGGTACTTGTAGCAGTTTGACAAAAGATGCCCAGCGAAATATCCCTTGCCAAAGCGGAGGAAGGCAAGTTCAATGCTGGCTCATTTGGCGGCGAGATAGCTCAGTCGGTAGAGCAGAGGACTGAAAATCCTTGTGTCGCCGGTTCGATTCCGGCTCTCGCCACCAATAGACTTGGCCAGCGCTGGACGGGTTTTATCGCTTCAAAAAAAACGGGCTTGATGGTGAGCGATCTGTGTTAATAACCAGCCAAAGTCAACGTTTTCTCAATGAACACAATGGTTTTTGAACCCTCGATAGTTTTCACCCGTGCCCGGAACTCGGACCTGTCCGAAGGATGGCAATCTGAGTAATTTGAGATCACGGTCATTCTCCGCATTACGTATTGAGTCATGAATATATCTATGGGGCTATGCAGTTGACTCTTGTAGCTCAGCATTTGACGGTGTTTGTGGTGCGAATTTGCTAGGGTTTTGCGACTTACAAGAGTCAACTGCATACCCCGATATATCTATTGTAGGAGCAAAAGCAGCGGGCAAAGGAACACAAATCGCCAGACTGCGCGAGAGCTTTAACCTGCTATATTTTTCTCCAAGTCAAATGTTTCGTGAGGGCCTTAAGCAGCGAACTGAACTGGGACTCCTCGCTGAATCGCACATGAGTCGTGGAGAACTTGTGCCAGACGACTATGTGAATTCCATGCTCGAGGCATGGTTGTGGCAGAGCAGCCCTAAGCAGGGAATTGTGTTCGATGGATTTCCCAGGACGACGTATCAAGCCGAATTCCTCGAAAACAGTTTTAAGGACATGAGCCGCACGTTCGATTCGCTGATCTATCTGGACGTATCCTACGATGTGGTATGCCGGAGACTAGCGGGACGAAGGGCGTGTTTTATCTGCAAGGAAGAATTTCACCTGGAATCTGCTCCGTTCTCAATCTGCCCTTACAAGAAATGCACGGGTCAACACCTCAAGTCACTGCCTGAAGACCAGCCGAATATTATTTCTTCGATGTTGATCAATTTCAAGAAGGGCATCGAGCCGGTGTTAGACTATTATAAGGCGAAGGGCAAGTTAGTCGTGATTGACGGTACGGGTAACTCCGACGAGGTTCAGAAAGCAGTTTTAGAAGGCATCTCGCATGTGTGATAGTTGGCAGAACGGTCAGTGTTCTACGACTAAGGAGCTGGCAAGAACTACAGGCGTCAAGATTCCGCCGCAAATGTTCGCCTCATTGCAAAAGGTGGAGCGCCGATTCGGATAAGAGGTTCGCTTGTGTCAGCATTCCGGTCTGGGACTGAGACAGAATTTTATAGCTTGCGAGTTGAATGGCATCCTCGGCTTGATCGAGATTCTTAATTCGCTCGTCCTCCTCTGCTGGGGTTTCCTCCCGCATTAGCAGTTTTTCGTTCTCGTACTTCAATCGCTCAATCGCCTCTCCTAATTCCGATGCAAAGCTGCGGACCTTTTGCGGACCTGTTGTCGAGAAGGAATTGGATAAGTCGAGCTGAAACCCTGAGACCACGCGCCCAGGGGCGCTGTTGAGCAGGTCCGGGGAATAGACCGCGAATCGATCGAAGGCCCCTGCTGATGTTATGGCGCTGATATTCACCGGACAAATCCGTTTGTTTATTCTGTGTAAACACCGATATCAGTATCGGTGGAGAATCTTCTACCCCGCCATTCCGACGGCTAGGCGATCGGATTCTTCACTAATCGTATAATCGGCAGATGGTCGGGAAACTTGAGCGAAATAGGCGAAGGCTTTCGGGTGACTTGGCAAATGAAACTCGTTTGACAAACCCCCTGAAGGCGCCACGCTGCCGGAGAGTTTGCCATGAGTTCACAAAAGAATATCCGGCCATCGCCAAGCCCAGCCAAAGCCAAGCGTCCATTTGTTTTCATTAACGTTGCTATGACCGTCGATGGAAAGCTCGCGCCTGCCAACAGAGTTTTCGTTCCATTCAGCAGTCAGCGCGACCAAGATTTGTTGATGGAACTGCGAACCGATGCCGACGCTGTCATGGCGGGAGCTCGGACGGTCGATTTGGGAAAAGTCGATCTTGGCCCAGGACCGGCGCATTTAAGGCATCTGCGACTCAAGAAAGGAAGGGCTGAGTACAATCTCCGAGTGATTGTGAGCGGCTCGGGTACCGTGAATCCCAAGGCTTACATTTTTCAGCGCCGCTTTTCGCCAATCATCATTTTAACCACCGGACGGGCCTCCAAACAGCAGATCAAAAACCTCAGTCGCGTCGCCGACGAAGTGAAAGTCTGCGGAGATACAGAAGTCGATTTCCCTCTTGCGCTCGAGTGGTTGCGGGAAAAATGGCACGTGAAGAAACTTCTCTGCGAAGGCGGAGGCGAGTTGAACGAAGGTCTGTTTCGCGTCGGCTTGGTCAACCAGATCTATGTAACAATTTCACCGCTGATTTTCGGAGGGCGGGAGGCTCCCACGCTAGCTGATGGGCAAGGGGTCAAAGCTCTCGCTCAGGCAACGAATCTCCGACTCAAATCGATGAAGCGATTTGGCGACGAGCAGTTTCTTGTCTATGACATCATAGGCTAACGGCGAAGAAGGGTTCCGAGCGCGTCGTGCACGACCAACCCCAACGCGATTCAAGCGTGTCGGCAAGGGAAGCATTAATCGAATCTGGGAAGTGATCGAAGCTCATGGAAAACCATTCGTCAACGAGACGATCTTGGACACCGAACTCCGGCAGCTCACGCCAAGATATTTCTGATCACGTTGCCGTGGACATCAGAAAGCCGGAAGTCACGTCCAGCATAGCGGTAGGTGAGCCTTTCGTGGTCGAGGCCAAGTAGAGAGAGCAGCGTGGCGTGCAAGTCGTGGATGTGGACCTTGTCTTCGACAGCTTGGTAGCCGTAATCGTCTGTCTGGCCGTAAGCCAGTCCAGCTTTCACTCCTCCACCTGCCATCCACATCGTGTAGCCTTTGGCATTGTGATCTCGGCCATCCTCTTTACGACTGTCTGGAGTGCGTCCGAACTCGCCACCCCAGATGACCAACGTGTCGTGCAAAAGCCCACGCTGCTTCAAGTCGCTCAGCAGCGCAGCGATCGGCCGGTCGGTCGCGCGGCAATTGGCGCCGATTGCCTTCTTAAGGTTATTATGTTGGTCCCATCCGGCGTGGCAAACTTCGATGTAACGAACCCCGGCTTCAGCAAAGCGCCGAGCCATCAGACATTGTCGCCCGAAATCGGCCGTCGCGCTTTCCCCGATGCCATACATGGTTAGTGTCGCTGCGGATTCTCGTGAAAAATCCATGACGTTCGGCACCTCGCTTTGCATGCGAAACGCCAGCTCGTAGGATTCGATGATGCCTTCCACCTCGGGGTTGGCGCTATTCTCGTTCACGAGGTCGCGGTTCATCGACCGCACGAGGTCGAGTTGATGCCGCTGCATCTCGGCGGTCAAACGCGGGTTCTGAATATTGCTGACACTTGCGCCTGCTAGATTCGCTTTCTGTTCGCCGATACGCGTGCCTTGATACACCGCAGGAAGGAACGCGCTCCCATAATTCTGCGCGCCGCCTAGCGCCATCGGTGGACTGATGGTGATGAAGCCAGGCAGGTTTTGATTCTCGGTCCCCAGGCCATAGAGGGTCCATGCCCCGACGGACGGCCTGGTGAATTGAGAGCTGCCGGTATGCAACTGCACGAATGCTTGCGGATGGTTCGGGATGTCCGTTTGCATGCTTCGAATCACACAGAGATCATCCGCGTGCCGCGCCACGTTCGGAAACAATTCCGATATCGAAAGGCCGCTCTGCCCATGCTGGTCGAAATGGAAGGGGGACCCGATGAGCGCTGAACCGCCTCCTTTCGAGAGGCCCGCCTTGCCGCTGTCGGCGGATAGCTTCGGCTTGTGATCAAACGTGTCCATCTGCGACGGCCCTCCCTGCATGCAGAGAAAAATCATCCGCTTGGCTCGAGGCGGGAAGTGCGGTGACTTTGGCGTCAGTGAACTCTGATGGGCCGCGGCTTCAGAAGAAAGTCCGGCAAAGGCGAGATAACCAAAACCTGCGGCGACGGTCTTGAGCATGTCGCGACGGGTCATCGTTGGCGGTTGGATATTGCAGCACTCGTAAGGTCCTCTGAGGTCTTTCATCGCTCGGGTTGGTTCGGAAGTTACTTCATCGCAAGTATCGGAATTCGGCGCAGGCAAAGAGAGCCTGGCAAAGAGTTGCCCAGGCCGCTTCGGTGCCAACCATCGTTGGTCCTTCTGTCACGGGCCAGCCCTTGGCCCGCTGTTGAAGGTAATCTTCCGCCCGCGTCTGCTCCGACTCATTCGGCGGGCGCGACAATATCCGGAGGTATGCGAGCGAGATCCGATGGGCGGAGTCAAGGTCCTTCAGCTCGAGAAGATGTTTGGCCATTTGCTCAGACTGGATGCTCACAAACGGGCTGTTCATCATAAACAAGGCTTGCGAAGGAACCGTTGTGACATCACGACTCGCAACGACCAAGCTTGGTTCCGCGAAATCAAAGAGTCCCAAAATGTCGGGCACAAGATCGCGCACGATCGGGAGATAGACACTGCGTTTATTCGTGTCAGCGTTGAAAGCACGCGGCTTGATCCCCTTGCCGATATAGCCGTCCCCCACCTGCGCCACAACCGAACCGTGCGGTGGAGTTAGGTCGAGTTGGCCACTCGCGGCCAGCACGGCGTCGCGGATCGATTCGGCATCCAGACGGCGCGGCCGAGTCCGCCAAAGCAGCACGTTATCCGGATCGGCCGCATAATTCTTTTTGTCGTCAGCGCTGCTCAGTTGGTAAACACGGCTGAGGACAATCGACCGAATCAACGCTTTGACCGACCAATGATCGTCCATGAAACGCGACGCCAAGTAGTCCAACAGTTCAGGATGGCTGGGCTTCTCACCCATGGCACCAAAGTTATCAGGCGTTCGCACCAACCCTTGCCCGAAAAGATGTTGCCACACGCGGTTCGCCATGACTCGCGCTGGGAGTGGATTGTCTCGGCTCATCAGCCAATTCGCCAACTCCAGGCGTCCGCTCTGAGAGGGATCAATTTTCGGCGGCTGACTTGTCGTCAGCACTGTCAGGAAACCACGCGGAACGATTTCACCGCGATGATCAATCTCGCCGCGGATGAAAATCGGACAATCGCTGGCTCTACCATCGAGCACACCCATGGCGTGTTCGGTGACCGCGTCGCTCGCCGGTCCGCTGCTTGCCGCGACCAGCGCTGGTGCGGCTTGTCTGCGCTGCTGCTTTTTGGCGGCTCCGGGCCTCTGCTGATTGGGCCGCGGTGACAGTTTATTCAAGGCACGAGCCGGTGACAAAACAGCGGCTGCGAAATTCTCGTCTGTCGCCGCGGCGGAACCCGTCAGCAGTGTCAAGAGCGTTGATGGCTGTCGGTTTTGCTGTCCTTGGGTCCCGTAGAACGTCTCGCTGCTGCGAAAAATCCCTGCGATGGCGTAGTAATCACGCGTCGGAATCGGGTCAAATTTGTGATCGTGACAGCGAGCGCAACTAACCGTTAGCCCAAGCACAGCTCGCGATGTGACGTCAATCTGCTCATCGACAATATCCATTACAAATTGCTCCCTCTTACGCTCGTTCAGACCTTTGGGGCCGATCGCTAGAAATCCGGTGGCGATCAAGTGTTCGTTCCGCTGGGCACCGTTCCGCGCAGGCAAAAGATCACCAGCAATCTGCTCTCGAATGAATTCATCATACGGCTTGTCCTCGTTAAACGCGTCGATGACATAATCCCGATAGCGCCACGCATTCGGATATGTGAAGTTCCGTTCTTTTCCTGTGGACTCCGCGTATCGAGCCACGTCGAACCAGTGCCTTGCCCAGCGCTCACCAAACTGCGGCGAAACCAAAAGCCGATCCACCACCTCCTCGAATGCCTCGGGCGACCGATCATTCACGAAGGCTAGGACTTCATCCGGCTTGGGTGGCATCCCGTTTAAATCAAAATAGACGCGGCGAAGCAGGGCGTGACGGTCTGCGTCGCCCACTGGCTTCAAACTCTTCGCCTCGAGGGCCGCAAGAACAAAACGGTCGATCTCCGAGCGCGGCCACTTTGGATCCGTGACGACCGGCGCTGGCACTGTCTTTGGTGGTTTGAAAGCCCAGGATTCCCGCGCTTTAGCAAAATCGATTTCAGACCCGAGCGCGATAAGAGCAGTGGGGCCAAGTAGTGAAATCGCGCAGAGCGCGGCGAGCCCGCCAGCGAAGTATTTGAGTTGGCGGCCTAACGCCGTTGCAATGCTATTTCCGGAAGGCTTCATCGTCTTTCCACGGGTTCTATGATGGAGGAACTCCCGACCAACAATGCCGGCTGGACCAATTTATTTTCCCTCATCAACCGGCGGATCTCAGCAGGAATAAGAGCGCGGTCAACGATGAAAAGTTCGTCCAGCTCGCCGCGGAAATGCTGCGCGCTCTCTCGTGGGCTGCCGAGCCGCTGCCCAATTGAAACGATGTCCTCCGCCATTTCGTCGATCTCTCCGACGCCCTTGGCCAACGCGCTGCGCCGCTTCTTAACATTCTTCGCGGTGACTCCCTCCAGCCGTCCATCAACATACTGTTTGACTTGCATGGGGGCATTCGCGCGATGCCCCGGAACGAACCCGACGGCCACATGATGCCAGTGTTCATTTCGCAGCGGTGTCATCCCAACGATAAAGCCGCGGTCGAGTTCCGTTCGCAACGCTCCCACGACTCCCTGTGTCGGATCGCGATTCACCGTGATCTGGACGATCCGCGCATTGGATCCGGACGATTGCCAGCTCACCATTGGGCCGGCCACTGGCAACTGCGCATCCGATGCCATCTTCACCCAGAACGTCACTGTTCGTGCCGTGCCCTTCGAGATACCAGGAAAGGGCGCCTGCGCGAAGAGATGTCCGTCCAACCGAAACGCGCCCTGCCAGCGACCCTCTGTTCGCGAGGCGGTGAGGTCATCTTGAGATGCCGCATTGAGGCTTGCTTCGAATGAGTCGCCGAACATCCCGAGCACTTCCGCGCGAAAGGTCGTTCCACCAGGCTCATCGAAAGTCCAATGCACGTAAGCGGTAGGTTTTATCGGTTGGTCGAAAGCAATCTTCCGGGCCAATCGCTTGAATTTCTGTTCGCTGTCGCGCACCTCCGATACGCCGGAGAGAGCGAAGCGGCGCGATTGGCTTTCTCGGAGCACCACAGTTTCGCGCTCAGCTCCACCAGCGGCATACGCACCTGCCTCGACCGCGCCCTTGAGCACGAACACCTCCGTGGCCCCACTGTTTTCATCGGCGATCATGCTAAACTCCGTGCCGAGATCAATCACCTGCACAGCCGGATTCGAGACGCGAAACCCAATTGCCTCGACCGGAACGTTCGCCTTCAATGTGCCGCGCCGCAATACGGCGTCCCAGGCCGAGTTCAAATCCAGTCGAGCCGGACCCTCCAACAACACCTGGGCGCCAGAATCGAAAGTGATTTCCGCGACGCCTGCCGTCATGTCAAGCCTCTCTCCTCGGCGCAGGTGATCTCCGATCTTTAATGCGTTGGCTCGGCCCGTCCAGTGGCAATCCTTGACTCCTGTTAACCGGGCGACGAACAAATCGGGTTCGCTCTCCAGAGTGGCCGTCTCTTGCGCATCGTGTTTGAAGCGAAAGCTAACCCAGAGAATTAGCAGCAAAGATGCAGCGGCGGCGAGAGAGCCTAAAGCCCACCAGAGTCGAGGGAGTCCCCAATACGAGAGAGCTTCTGGAACGGCCTCGGTCGTTTCCGACTGCATCTCGCTGGCGTATTGAAAAATGCTTGCTGAGAGCCCCATGTAACGCACATAGAACCGCCGCGCTTCCTCGGTCTTGCGGAGCGAATGGGAAAGCCTAGAGCCCTGCGTGTCGCTGAGGTTGCCCTCGACGAGTGCGTTGCAGAGCTCGTTCAACTCCAGGATTTCTTTGTCGGTGAGACTCATCCGCGGCTCTCCAGCGACATTTGATTGGTCACGCAGTCGAAGAGCAGTTTGCGAATCCTCCCGAGAGCCTTATACGCGGCCTCGACTGATCGTCCCGACCGTTGCGCCGCCTCCTCCACGCCACTGCCCGGCTCGTAACGGGTCAGCACCATCTCTCGGTCTCGCGGGTGGAGTTTTTCGAGACAATGCGTCAGGGCTTCATGGCGCGTGTCCATCTCCGCGTGCATCGTCACGCTCGTTTGAGCGACTGCATCAAGGACGTCTTGATCGAACAGAACTTTGGATCGCGCGAACTTTTGCCGCGAATAGCGAATGCGCCAATAAGCGATCTGGCACGCCCAAGCAACGAAGTCTGTCCCTTCCTCGAAGTCGTCGAATTTTTCGCAAATGACAAGGCTGGTCTCTTGCAGGAGATCCTCGGCATCATGACGGTTTGGCACCAGCGTGTAGATATAAGAAAAGATCCGCCGCTGATGCCTCGTCATCAGAGCCATCAGTCGCTTGCGGTTTTCTGTTTCGTTTTCCGATTTGTTCGAGTCTTTCATCGCTTCTATCGACAGTCGGCTGGTGAGCTGACCGCCGATCGAGTTGTTGTTACGAACCAAATGAGAGCACGATCAAGTTCAGTATCATCGCTTATTTCTCTTTGTTTTTCTTCCTTGCCTTGGTGGTCGGCTTCAACGCAGCAAGCTCGGCGTCGTCGAGTTTTCCATCTTTGTTCCGGTCGAGCCTCTTCAGCGGGCCTTTCCCATGGCTTGCGAAGTCCTTGCGAAGAGCCTCCTTTTCACTGTCATCCAGAACTCCATTCGCGTTCTTATCATATTTCTTGAAGACGTCTGGCTGCTTCCTCTCCTTTTGGGCCGTGGCATCCTCTTTCTCGGGATAGGCATTGGCTGACGTTCCAACTCCGAGCAATCCGAGACTGACGGCAATAATCCAAAGTTTCTTCATGGTGTTTCGTTCACTTTCCCGATTGCGGATTCGTTATCGGTTGCCAGGAAACAATCGGAATTTCCCAGCAGACCGAGTTTACCCAATTCAATTGAATAATAGCACTTGCACTCGAAATTAGGACATCGAAGTGACGCCAGCCTGAAATGCTCGATCCATGGCGCCCTTGCTTTGAATCGGTTTTGGGATCTCATCCTGGGCCCTCAGGATCGCGAGCCCTTGGCGGCGTTGCGACTGTCCGTCTATTCCAGATCCTCCCTGGATCGAAGCAAACCCTAGACGCACTTCTATCGGTAAAGTTTCGCGCTCAGTTTCAACCGTGGACTCGCTTCCAGGCGGTGGCGTTAGATCGAGACGTCATCTCCGACCGTCGTTTTGCAATTGATCGCTCTCCCACCGCTGCCGAGGTGATTCCAAGTTGCTTTTTGATGAAGTGGATGTGCCGGAGTTGCATGGACGTGGAAACGCAGACTCCGAGGGGGGTCTAAATAAACTTGCCGCCAACTCGGACTCGGGCAAAGTAGATGCCCTATGGTTCATACCGGACAAGATTGGAAACTTTGGGATCTGGCTTCCATGGAGAAGCCTTCGCTCCAGGCCGGTTTTTCATGCAAGAACAGTCTAGAAATGCGGTATAGAATCGT
>SIBE01000081.1 GCA_009695265.1 Pedosphaera sp.
ACATCTGCATGAGCCGCAGCGCCCCCGCAGTCACCGCGACCCTGCCCCCCACAACCCACCAGGGCGACGCCCGGTCGATCATTGGGACCGAGCGGCTTGGGCTGCGCGGCGCGGGCCTGCTCGAGTTCGAGGAACCAGCCCGGCACGCCGGTGGCGGCGGTGATAGCAGCGGCGGTTTTGAAGAATCTGCGGCGATTGATGTGGAAAGTCCTGGGAGTCATGCGGTCGATTGCACTCTTGAACCGCGATAGGGTCAAGCCGGAAATCGCCGCTCTTTGATTTACGCCATGAGTCCTGCGAACCACGAATCTGCATGAGCTGAGACGAGGAGAACTGCGGAGTTCCAGCCGGTGAGCCTGGTGTCTGCGCGCGTCTCGTCAATCGCGTTCGCGCGGCAAGGTCTCGACGTACTTTTTCCAAAGCTCCAGCTCGACGTAGAGCTCGAAAAACTTTCCAGGGCGTAATTCTGAGAGCCCCGCCATGATCCATTTTCGGTCTGATTTTTCGTCGAGCCGCGCGTTGAGTTTCGACGATGATAGCACGATGGGCGCAAACGGATCGTCGGGGAGCTTTTCGTACCAGCCGAGGTGCTTAAACCGGCGCAGATACCAAGGCAGCGGCCAGTAATCGCTTCCCGGCGCGATGATTTTCACAACGGTTTCGAATCCTGTTGATGCCACGCGCGCAATTCCCTCGGTTCTTTGCACGAGATTCAAAAGGTCAGGCACGGTCTGCGCGTAAACGTAAGGATTCCGGCGGTCGGCGGAATAAACAAAGCTCGCGCGCCAGGCCTGCCACGAGAGCTGCAGCGTCAGGGCGAGGAGCACCCCGACAGCAACCGCCTTCAATGACCGCCGGCGGAAGAAGTCCACCACCGCCGATGCGCCGATACCGGCGAGCAAGATCAAGCCGAGGTAAAAATTGAGCAGGCACCACGGCGTCTTGTAGGAGATCACAGAGTAGAGCGCGGTAAGAATGATCGTGTAGAGCGCGAGGAAACGCAGCAAGGGTGACTTCTTCCCGACAAGCGATACCGCAGTGCCGACGGCCGCGAGAATCAGAATCAATCCTTCGCTCCAGACCGGACCCTTGGCGGGATGAAACCATGCGAGCCGCTCGAGGTAGAAACTCCACGGATGATTATGCGGCGACTGCCCGCCCGCGCGCTTGAGCCACGGCAGGTAGGTGCGCACAGAATCCAGACAGCCGGGGAGGTTGGTGAAGAAGGAGCTGAACAACAGCAGCCAGACGGCGAAAGCAGCGCTCAATGCCAGCGCGGCGTGCTTCCAGTTCCAGAGCGCGAGCAGGCCTCGAATTCGATGAGTCTTGTCCACCGCGCACCAAGCCGTGACGACTCCCGCCAGACCCATCGCGGCGAGGCTGATGACGAATGTTTCCTTCGTCGCGAACATAAGCGCGAGGCCCACGCCTGCCACGACGGCCCAGCGTGCCGACCGGGTTTGCCAGTAACGCCAGCCTGCGCCCAAGGTCAGCGCGGTGAAGAACACGAGCAGCATTTCATGGATGAAATAGCGGCTGTAAAAAACCATTGCTGGCGAAACGGATGTGAAGACGGCAGCCCAGGCCAGAGCAAGGCGGCCCAGGCCATCTACAAAAAGAACCAGCAAGAGAATCAGCCCGACGCCAAAAGCGACCGGGGCGAGCCGTAGTGTCGCGTCATCGAGCTCATCGAAATTGCGCGCGCCGCTCAACCACAGAAATGGGAGGGTTGCGTAGTGGAGTGCCGGCCCGTGATATTCATCGGGATCGTAGGCGTAGCGGCCGTGCTGCCACAACTCGCTGACTTTGACGGCATTGACCGCCTCATCGTTGTGGAGCGGGCGCGTGGCGAGTTTGGGAGCGCGCAGCGCGAGCGCCGCGGCGCTGGCCAGCAGCACCGCCAGGACGCTCCAGCGATTCATTTGGCCGGCAGCGCGTAGACTTCAATCTCCTGCCAGCAATTGAGCACGCTTTGGTTGCTGCCCCGTGTGTAGCCTCGCACGTAATGGGCCTTGATGCCCTTGGTAGCTACGACTCGCCCGAACTGCATTTCAAAATATTCACGGTCCGTCCCGACGCCGAGCCCGGAGGAATTGTCCGTGTCGTTATTGTACAGTGTAGTCACTCCGGATTTGAACTCGGGATCATCGGATACTTGCAAGATCACATCGTGCATGGCCTGAACGTAACGGTGGTCGTGCCACATGGCGATGGCGTGGATGGCGAAAGACCCGCCCAGATCAACCTGCACCCAGTGCGTGCCTTTCCTGAATTCCACGGCATCATCGTCGATCGGCTCCTTCTTGCCATCGGTGATGCGGATCAGCTCGCCCAAATACGGCCGCACGCTGCTGGTGACGGGTTTCCCTGCGGCGACGTTCGTGACGCCCTTGGGCACCTGAGGGGGCGTGGGCGCCACGTCAGAAAGCGGCTCGACATTCGGTCCTGAAGGCAAATCCTCCGGGGTTCCCTTGAGTGTATGGATGGGCAGGTCCAAGGCTAGCGGCACGGTGGACTTGATGTCGTCCGCGCGAATGGACGCAACGAAAAGGCTCGAGGCGCAGGCCGCGATCATCAGCGGCTTGAGTAGGTCATTTTTCATGGAACTAATTTGGCGCAGAAAGAATCGAGAAACAAACCCGCTGACAGAACCGTACAAGCTCTGAAAGCGAGTGGGTTTCAGATCTCCCAGCCTTGGCGATTCTGTCGTTTCACAAATTGCGCGGCCTCCGGCGCGTTCGTGGCGCGCATGTTGGGACCGTCCCAGTCCAGCTTGTGACCCACGCCGGAGCGCAGAGCTACGCAGCCCAGCAGAATGATCTCAGTGAGGTAGGCCGAGATGTTGAAGTTCGAGTAGGCTGCGGGACCGCCCTTCATCATGGCGAACCATTCCTGATCATGGCCAGGGGATCGGGGAATGGTCTGGGGCACTGCTACGCAGGCTTCATGCTTTTCGCTAGGTGTGTATTCCTTTTCGTCCTTGAGAACCACCTGGAAGCGCGCGCCGTAGTCGTCGCCTGCGAATAGCTTACCTTTGTCGCCGATGACAAGGCAACCGCTGGGCGGGAGTTCCCCTCGTTGCGAAACAATTTCGTGGGTCAAGTCCGCGCTGGGGCGCAGGGGTGAAACGAAGTTGCCGGACTTGAACATGCCGTGCTTCGAATTGGGGTTGCCGTCGTACCACCAGAATTTGCACGGCGGCAGGCCATCACGTTCCGGAAAGTCGAAGCGAATGCGCGACGTGAGCGGGAATGTCTCGGGATAAATACGTGAAGCCACTTCGAGCTCGACCGCCGTAGGGTAACCCAGTTTGAGCGCGCGGAAAGGCATATTGACCGTGTGACATGCCATGTCGCCAAGCGCGCCCGTTCCGAAATCATACCAACCTCGCCAGGCAAAAGAGTGATAGACACCGCTCTTGAAGGGGCGATAAGCAGCGGGGCCGAGCCAGAGATCCCAGTCCACATTTGAGGGCACGGGGTCCTCACCCATCGGCCGGGCCAGTCCCTGCGGCCAGATCGGGCGATTTGACCAGACGTGCAGCTCGCGTGGTGCTCCGATGACACCCGCTTGAATGACCTCCACCGCACGGCGCAGTCCGCTGCCGGCGCTGCCCTGGTTGCCCATTTGAGTGGCGAGCTTCTTCTCATTCGCTAGCCGCCTCATCTCGCGAGCTTCAAACACCGTCTGAGTAAGAGGCTTCTGGCAGTAAACATGTTTACCCATCCGCATGGCGGTGATGGCAGCCAAACCATGCATGTGGTCGGGCGTAGAGACCGTGACAGCATCGATGGACTTGCCAAGCTCGTCGAACATCTTGCGCCAGTCCTTAAAAAGCTTGGCGTCGTAGGTGCGGTTCTCCTTTTTGGCCCGATCCTGGAATGATTTATTTTTTCCAGTCAGCGTGTTGGAGTCGATGTCGCACATGGCAACGATGTTGCCTCCGAGGCCGAAGGCGCTGCTTGAGTCACTGTCGCCTTTTCCTCCCACGCCGATACAGGCGATGTTAATGCGCTCGTTCGCGCCTTGCGCGCGCAAGAAGTAGGGCGCACTGATCGCTGCTGCGCCGGCGAGGAGCGAAGTTGATTTGAGGAAGTTACGACGGTTTCCGTACTGGAAGATTTGCTTTGGCATGCTTACTTTCCTACCCCTGCCTTCGAAAACCGGCAAGGAGATTTACCAAAAATCGTTTTACATTTTGGGTACAGATGATTTTTTCACCTGGTAAGGGACCTGGGGCAAACCAGACAACTGGCTCGGGTGGGCGATGGCAACGATGTTCACTGTTTCCAATCTTCACCTGGTTGTTGACGTTTTCGAATGCCTAGGGTCACCTATTCATCGTGACCTATCCGCCGAATCTCTTGTCCGCTGCCGACGCAGTGAACGACATTGTCCCCGACCTGGCCCCTCAGGCGAATGGGAAAGGCAGAGCGTTCGCGAAAAACTCGCGTTTGGGTCCCGGCGGTTTGCTCATGTTGGCGTGGCGAGCCGCCCGCAAATCGCTCCCGAACGAGAGCGTTCATTCGATTCTGCTTTTGCCCAACTGAAGGAATCTTTTGCCGCTGCTCTTTGCTTCCACTCTCTTCGTTAGCGCCATCCTGCTGTTTTGGGTTCAGCCTATGATAGCGAAGATGATGCTGCCGTTGCTGGGTGGAACGCCAGCGGTTTGGAATACGTGCATGGTTTTTTTTCAAGCCATGTTGCTGGCTGGTTACGCTTACGCGCATTTTTTAACGAGCTGGTTCGGGCTGCGAAAACAAGTCCTCATTCACATGGCGTTGCTGCTTTTGGCCGCGTTGATCCTCCCCATCGGCATTCCGGAACACGCCGTCCAATCATTGCCCTCGGCATCGAACCCAACGGCGTGGCTGCTAGGCTGCTTGCTGAGCGCTGTGGGCTTGCCGTTCTTCATTGTTTCCACGAGCGCGCCGCTCCTGCAAAAATGGTTTTCTAACACCGGCCACCCATCCGCGAAAGACCCTTACTTTCTCTATGCGGCAAGCAATTTCGGCAGTTTGATCGCGTTGTTAGGGTACCCGGTTTTCATGGAACCAAGCCTTAGATTGCGGGAGCAAAGCTGGCTTTGGTCAGCAGGGTACGCGGGTTTCGCGACCTTGTCTTTTTTATGCGTGTTCATCGTCTCCCGGACTCGTTTAGCAAGCGCACGGCGAGTGTCGGAGCTTGAGGTGTACGAAAGTTCGCTTCCGACGAGCAACGATCCTGTCACCCTTCCACAGCGCCTTCGTTGGATCATCCTCGCCTTTATCCCTTCGAGTTTAATGCTTGGCGTCACTACTTATCTGACAACCGACATCGCCAGCATCCCATTGCTTTGGGTCCTTCCATTGTCCATCTATCTCGTGACTTTCGTTTTGGCCTTCGCGAGGCGCCAAGTCCTTCCCGCGAAACTGATGATTCGAGCGCTACCGATCGGAGCAATCGGGCTGACTTACCTGATTCTTTCCGAAGCGACAGAACCACCTTGGCTCTTGATTGTTTTACATCTGCTGTTCTTTTTCATCGCGGCCATGGTTTGCCACGGCCAACTGGCTCAAGCACGGCCTCCCATCAGCTACCTGACTGAATTTTATCTCTGGATCTCTGTTGGCGGTGTGTTAGGAGGAGTTTTCAACGCGCTGCTCGCTCCCAATCTTTTCAGCCGCGTAATCGAATACCAGCTTGTCATGATTCTGCTTTGCTTTCTCTTCCAACCGGTGAAGCAATCGAATACTCGACAACGGCGCGTGCTCGACCTCGCCCTTCCACTGGGCGTCGGCCTCCTGACCGTTATGTTGGCCATCGTGTCGCCCCGTTTGAACGGATGGCCTCTCCAGCTGCGGCTCGCAATTATCTTTGGGCTGCCGTTGCTCATCTGTTACACCATGGTGGACCGACGCGTCCGCTTCGGTCTGGCGCTTGGTCTCGTGATGCTCGGGAGTTTCTTCTACACCGGAACTCATGGTCGCACTTTCTATGCGAAGCGAAATTTTTTTGGTGTTCTGCGCGTGACGTTGGACCCAACCGGCACCTTCCATCGATTGATCCATGGCAACACCATCCACGGGCGGCAATTCATCGATCCTTCGCGTCGTTGCGAGCCGCTCTCCTACTATCATCGAACAGGGCCGCTCGGGCAGATCTTCAATGTTTTCAACCAGAAGCCGGCGTCTTCGACCATTGCCGTGGTGGGGCTGGGAGCCGGCTCGATGGCGTGCTACGCGATGCCTCACCAATCCTGGACGTTCTACGAAATCAATCCCGTGGTGATCCAGATCGCCAACGACACAAATTACTTTTCGTTTCTGAAGCAATGCACGGTGGCAGAAACCGAAGTGATCGTGGGCGATGCTCGACTTCAACTCCGCAATGCCCCCAAAAGCTTTTACGACATGATCCTCCTCGATGCTTTCAGTTCCGACGCCATTCCCATCCATTTGATCACCCGCGAAGCAATCGATCTCTATCTCTCGAAGCTGGCGGACGGCGGGATCCTAGCTCTTCATATTTCCAACCGATGCTTGGATCTTGAGCCTGTAGTGGGTGCGCTAGCGAAAAACGCTCACTTGATCGCTCATGCCAACGACGAGAATGAACCTTCTGCAGACGAGCGAGCCGACGGCAAGGATCAATCGCATTGGGTCGTCATGGCCCGCCGACGCGAGGACCTTGGAAAATTAGCTAAAGATTCTCGATGGCTTCCATTGTCGGCTACCAAGAATGCCGAAATCTGGACCGACGATTTCTCGAATATTCTCAGCGTGTTTAGATGGCAGTGACCCTTTCCGACCGGCAAAAGGCAAAGGAGGCATCCGGTGCAAAGGACCTTTCCATCGGCTCCGCTGGCTCACATCTCGGTTATTTTTCTGAATCGCCCTGAACCACCCATGCTTCGCTGAAGCGAGCATGCTTGATCGACTTGCTCGCGCGCCTTCCTTCGGCGTCTTTCGGAAGATCGGCCCTCCCCAGGTGATAGCTATAGCTCGAGTGCAAACTCCCATCTTTCGACTGCATGATGCTCGGATAATGAAATTGCCCAGATCCAGAGCCGGGTGCCTCGAGTTCCAGATGCCGCTTCCATTTCCAGGTTTTTCCTTCATCGTCCGAAATCTGCACAGCCAGGCTGTTGCGACCTCGCTCGGTGTCATTGCTGATCAAAGCCCAATGGCCGTTCTTCAGCGAAGTGATTTCTGCGCCTGAACCAGGATTCGGAAAATCGCTATCCGTCACTTGCGACCAAGTTTCACCTCTATCTCGAGACTCACTCTGATGAAGCCGTTTCGGAGCCGGGCCATTATCCCGCATCAACGTGAAGAGCGAGCCATCCTGGCGGCGCACAATACTCGGTTGAATGTTGCCTCCCGCGACGAGAGGCGTGCTGGTGTGCCAGGTCTTGCCCCAGTCGTCCGTGATCGCCATTAAGGAGAAGGAAAAGCCGTCGGAATAGAGCGGAACGATCAAACGCGCTCCATCGAGAACAACAGGGTGCGCTCGCGTCATCCAACCCAGACGCCGGTAAAGTTTATCCGTGGAATTTTTCCGAATTGCGTCGAGGTAATCTTGCGCGCGCTTCCGCGTCGCCTCTGGAGGCGGCGCGGTTCGAAACGATTCCTCGGCTTGATCAAGATATTTGGCGACGGTCGCTTCAAACTCCTTCCCGGGTGTCACGTGCAAGACCTCGCTCACCTCCCATTTCGGCGCGCCCTCGCCGGTATAGTCAGAAGAAATCTTGTATTTCATCAACGCCGTGTGCCACTCGTTCGCTAGAATCGTTGGCCAAAGCAGCCAGAGACGACCCTGTGGATCAATGAACATCGTGCAATTCGTGTCGGGGTAGCCAGGCGTATCCGCGAAAGTGAAACGTCGGCTCCAGTCCTTTGTTCCTTTCCGCTGTCGCGCGCCTTCGATCTGCACGTCGTCGGCTGTGCGCTCGCCGGAGCCATGAAACCAGCAAACCAAGATATCTCCGTTCGGCGCCTCCACAATGCAGGACGCGTGATTGTGCCAGTGCTCAAGCGGAAAGATCAGCTCTGATTCGAGAAACGGGGCTTGTGATTCCGGCGTGGCGCCGCAAGTGATCGGAGCGGCCGCCGCACTTGCGAGAACGACCGAGGCCGCAAGAAGGAGTGATGTTTTACTTTTCATAGTTTGCGTCATCGCGTTTTGGAATGGATCAAGGCTGGACCATGACAACGAACCACTCGCAACACAAGATCGGACGGCGCGGAGATCGAGTTAATGAACTCTTCTCATTTGATCTTCCCAACCATCTGATAAATCCAGACCAGCGCCGTGTTCATGATCTGTTCCCCAGCGCCGACCGCAGCAGGCGCAACTGCATTATCGGCCCCGTAACCCCCTTCAGCCACTCCTTCGATGGTTGGGAAATACTGATGGTAGCCGTTGCAATAACCGAAAAAGAATAGTTGCTGCACTCGCGCGCGCTCCTTCAACCGCAGGGCATGATTGCAAAAAAATTCTCCTGAGACGCCGACCAATGCGATGCTCCCATTGAGCAATGCTACCGTCAGCCGAGGCCGGACGCCGTCGGCATACTCATCCGCAAAGTTTGGAATCAGTGCGGGGAAAAAGGCGAGAGCGTATGCGGCGCGAACGAGGGGGTTCGACAGGTCCGTTCGCGAGGCGAATTTGAACCGCTCCTCCTTAACTGCCAAGGACGGATGCTCCACCTCGCTTGTCATCAGACCGGAGGCGACTTTGATTACCTCCCGCCCCAACGCCTGACCGAAAGCTTGATAACCTTTGTTGGGCCCTTCATTGACTGATTGATCGCCGGAGGCTCCTTGCATGAAGATTGCCGTGACGCCCATATCCTTCTCGATCGTCGCTTTGGCCGCTCCGACGTAATCCGCCGAGAATTTCAAAGTCGCCGCCGGAATGGTGGTGGGGTGAGCCGTGAAATTCATCAGAACGGCCAGCGGTTTGCCCGAGAGATCATCAAAACGCATGACCGCAAGTTCGCGATCGCTGGGCTTCGGTTCGATCTTCGTGTGCCGGTTCCGATTGAATCCATCGAGCTTTACTGAGCCGATCGCCATCTTCGCTGGAACAAGGTTGCTGTTCGCCTCGAGAACAGCATCGATAATTCCTTGCTCCATCGCTGTGTAATACCGAAGCGATGCGTCGAATTTCCCTTTGCCTTTGCCCTCTTGGTCGGTCAGCTCAAGAACAGGTCCGTGATGAGTATGCGAACCGGCGATGAAAGAGTGGGCAATCCCAGCTTCAACTTTGATTCGTTCGCGAATCCGTTGAAGCGATTGCTCCGTCGGTGAACGGCCCAGATCCAATCCCACAACAGCAAGCTTGTTGCTTCCGACCTGCACGACCAATGCCGCGGCGTAAAGCGGGTCCAGGACCCCAGTTGACAGAGCATCGTGGCGCGCCCCGTAGCCCCACATCGGCACCGGTTCCTTGGGAGTAATATCACGTTTGCCAGCGCCAATCTTGAAGACGTCCGGCGGAGAGTCAGCCGCGCCAACAGACGCGGTCGCGAGAAATGCCGCCAAGACAAAAAGGGAGAGTTGGTTCATGCGTGGTATTTATCCAGCAGTATGGAGCCCTCAGCCGACATCCAAGTTCAGCAAGAAGTTATTTACCTCCTTTTGCTGGTCGCTCTCTCTGCTTTTCAGAGACTCAATTTCCTGGCGCAGTTTTTCGAGCTCGGTCTCCTGTTCATCGAGCTTCTTCACATAGCGCGAGTAAAGTTCTGAGCTCTGAATTATCTTGGCCATGTTTTCCCGAATTCGAGCCTGTTCTTGGGATATCTCGTTGATCCGTTGTTCCCGGCGCGTTCGCTCGGCGATTGTTTGGTTCACTCGATCGCGGAGGCTGACAACCTTCTGCAGCGCCTCCTTAACTCCTTGGCCCACTTTCTGGGAGCTGAGATAGTAACCGAGTGCATTCGAGCCAGCGTTGATGATCTGAATATCCTCTCGCAGCTGCTTTTCCTCGCGGACCACCAATTTGGCCTCTTTCCCTGCATCGACGCTGACGGCGAACCGATAGAGATCGCGCGTCCTCTCGCTCGACTCTTTCGGCTCAATCAAGGTCCAATCGGATCGAAACGGGTGTTCGATCAGGATTGTCTTCTTCTTTTGATCGCGGTTTTTGATGTTGAAAGTCCGCTCCTCGGTTGCTTTTCGGGACGCAATCAGAGTTCCCATCTTGATCTGAACCTTGACCAACTCCTGACGCCCGGGTCCGATTTGTGGTTCGACCTCCGTCTTGAGATCGATCGCATAGCTGACCAGGCGCTCTTGGGCCGGAGCGAGATCTTCTATCCTTGCATCGCCCGCGTAAGCACCGCTGTCGAACACTGTCACCGGGCCTTGCATCAAGTGAAGAGGTGTCGTGTTTTTCAACCTGAATCCGTTGAGCGGACGCTTGGCGTGGACGCTCTGATTGTAAATGGACACTTTTTCTCCCGCGACCTTCTGGCTCACGATAGGCAACATGGCCGATTGCTGCCGGGCGACACTAACGGGGTTTTTGATAGTGTACTGAAAAAGCTCGCCGGTCTGAGCACCATCCGCCCCGGAAGAAACATTTTGGAAATACATTGCCTTACTCGAGTCGGGCGATGCCATGCCCGCGACTCCACCACCCCCACCTCCGAGCCCGCCACCCCTTGTTCTTATTGCCGCCGCTTGAGGAGCGGCAGCGCTGAGATCGAGCTTTCGTCTGCCCAAACTCTCCGGCTCGGCACTCGCGAATGCTCGTAAGCCATCAGCATTCTGTGGCTTGTCAGCGGCGACCTCGCTCAATCTTCTGCCGTCCATCCCTTCTCCATAAACTTGAGGGCGCAACGACAAGTAAAGCTCGGGCTCAACGATCGGGCGCGTCGTATAAAGAGGCTGATAGAGATCCATCACGAACGAGATCGGCCGCCCCGATACGAGCGACAGGCGAACCTCGTTCCAATCCTCATCCGTCGTGTTTTCAATGATCGCCCAGCCTTGCAGATACGGGGCTTCGCGGTCGTCCAGCACCAGGCGATAACTCGTTTTCCAAACCGGCGTTTGAGCAATATAAGAGACCGACACCTTGCGTTTGCCTTCACCATCGAACGTAATGGCAACCGTCTTCTTCTGAGTGTCATGACCTAAAGCGAGCACCGCGAGAGCTTGCCGCAACTCGGCGTTCAAGCGGTCGTTGATCAGTTTGATTCGGCGGATTTCGGAGAGTGGAAACGATTGCAATCCCTCGTCCGTCAGCAGGTTCAAATATTCCACCTCGACCTGCTTGTTCTCACCGACAGGCTGCACTTTGCGCTCGACGCCGAGTATGGTGCCGACAACCGGTCCGGGTCGGAGCACTTCGACAGCCTCGCCGCGAACCTGGTTCAACAACTGTCCCATGCCGGGATTCTCCGTCAGATCAATGCCGAAACTCCTCAATGTCTTGGTCAACGGATCGCGCGAACCGTAGGCCACGGAAGCAATCCGCCCACCGCCCAAATCCTGAACGACCATGCTCTTCAGAAGATCGTTGATATCATCCACTTTAAACCGCAGGTCGATCTTCGCGCGTCCGTTTACCTCGCCGTCACGCTGAAAGTAACCCACGCCGCTGGAATAGAGAATGACTTCGGAGAGCGGCAAAGCCGTGGACGCCGCGCTGCGATCGGCGGCTTCAGCTTTCAGTTCCGCGGCCGGACTGGAATCGACTCTCGCCATCACCACACTCGCAGCCAAACAGAAGACAATTAGACGTTTCATAATATTTAGAATCCTTTCACCTCTCGCTGAGGCGGAAAACTAGCCAAAAGACTTCCACTGAAATTACCGACTCCGGAGAATTGTAATCAACGGCCCCATACGCGATTGCTTGCGGGCTCGAACGCCCACGCTTCCGGGGTACAGATCTGACGCTTCGGTTACAAGGGCCGATCCAAATCCGCGTCAGTCACCGCGCCGAGATGGGCCGAGTTGACGAGCTTGGCGTACTTGGCCAAAACACCTCGCGTGTACCGCGGCTTTGGCATCCGCCACATCGCTAGGCGGCTCTTAATTTCTTTTGCGGGAATATCCAAATTAATTTGCCGTTTCTCCGCATCGATCGTGATCGAATCTCCATTCTTGATGATGGCGATCGGCCCGCCGCAATAAGCTTCAGGCGTGATATGTCCGACAACGAATCCGTGACTGCCACCAGAGAATCGTCCATCGGTGATCAACGCGACATCCTTGCCCAATCCTTTGCCCATGATCGCCGAGGTCGGAGAAAGCATCTCGCGCATTCCCGGGCCGCCTTTTGGGCCTTCGTAGCGAATCACAACAACGTCGCCCTTCTTGATAGTGCCATCCAGAATTGCTGCGAGCGCCTTCTCCTCGGATTCAAACACACGCGCTTTCCCCGTAAAGGTCAACCCCTCTTTGCCGCTGATTTTGGCCACCGCGCCCGTAGGCGCCAGATTGCCGTAGAGAACCACCAGATGACTGTTCTTCTTGACCGGGTTGTCGAACCCTCGGACGACATCTTGTCCGGGCGGGTAAGGTTTCGCTTTCGCGAGATTTTCCGCCACGGTTTTTCCAGTGACCGTCAGGCAATCGCCATGCAACAAGCCTTTGTTCAACAGCATCTTCATTAGCGGAGTCAGGCCGCCGATCTTGACGAGCTCGGCCATCACGTATTTTCCGCTGGGCTTGAGATCCGCTAGAACCGGAACTCGTTTGCCGATTCGGGTGAAATCATCGATGGTCAATTTTACATTGGCCGAATACGCCATCGCCAGCAGATGCAGGACGGCGTTGGTTGACCCTCCCAATGCAATGACCACTGTGATGGCGTTTTCGAACGCCTTCTTGGTCATGATGTCCTTGGGGCGAATACCGAGCTTAATCAGATTAACGACTGCGGCACCGGCGCGATGGCAATCATCGCTCTTCTCTTTGGAAATAGCGGCCTGGGCGGAGCTATTCGGCAAACTCATCCCCAGAGCTTCGATCGCTGAAGCCATGGTGTTGGCCGTGTACATTCCACCGCAAGAGCCAGCTCCAGGAATAGCACGGGCCTCCAAGTCCGAGAGTTCGGCGTCCGTCATCCGCCCATTCGCGTGGGCACCGACCGCCTCGAAGACCGACACCACATCGACATCCTTGTTTTGAAAGCAGCCCGGCAAGATCGTGCCGCCATACACGAAAACAGATGGGCGGTTTAGTCGAACCAACCCCATGATGCATCCCGGCATATTCTTGTCGCAACCGCCGATGGCGACCAATCCGTCCATCCCCTCGCAACCAGCAACCGTTTCGATCGAGTCGGCAATGACTTCGCGCGACACCAGCGAATATTTCATTCCTTCCGTTCCCATCGAAATGCCGTCGGAAATGGTAATCGTATTGAAGACAATTGCTTTGCCTCCCGCTTCATTGACACCTTGAGCGACTTGAACCGCGAGTTGGTCGATGTGCATGTTGCACGGCGTCACCATGCTCCAAGTGGAAGCGACGCCAATCTGGGATTTCTTAAAATCTTCTCGTTGAAATCCGACCGCATGCAACATAGCTCGGCTGGCAGCTCGCTCGGCGCCGTCCACCACGATCGATGAATGGATGCGTTCAAGAGATTTCGATTGATTCGCTCGTTGGCGGGAAATTTTAGTGGCAACTGTTTTCATATTCAGGGCGCTGAATGTCACTGAAAATGCGGCGGCTGGCAAGATCAGGAATCGATTCCAAGATCCTCGCATGAAAATTCGTTACCCGTGGAAACTCCTGCGTAACGCGGCAGCAGCTTACGGATTAGAGATGCCGGATGCGGTTTTTGTATTTTTGCAGGAGCTTTTCGTTGTGGTCGTCTCCGTTGCTATTGCTGCTGATATAGATTTCCGGAGCGACTCCTTGACTCAAGGCATTCTCCATCGCTTGCACGATAATCAGATTGATAATCATCGCCCCGGTAATAGTGGAGGTCGGGCCGACTTTCGATGGCATCCCAGGCAACTCCAAACAGGCGTCGCCAGAGACGCCGCAATTATCGATCGTCAAGTCGGCGACCTCCGCGAGGTTCTTGCCGGATGGATGCCGCGAAGGCCACTCCTTGCTGTGCGCCAGGTTGCTCACGGCAATCACTTTGAGACCTCGCTCTTGCGCTGTCAGGACCATCTCGATCGGGACTGCATTCCGCCCCGAGTTGGAGGCCACGATCAACACATCGCCAGCCTGCGCGGGATAGAGACTCAAAAGTTGGGACGCATATCCCTCCTTCCGCTCCTGCCAGGTCGCTTCGATCGCATTCTCGTGCAGCATCAGCTTAGGGTCGAGAATCGGCACTCCTCGGACGAGGCTGCCAGCCCGAAAAAAGATTTCCTCGGCTAACAAATGCGAGTGACCTGTCCCAAAGGCGTAAAGCCAATGATCGTTCGCTAACGCGGCCGCGACCCAATCCGCTGCTTGATGCAGTTTGCTCCACTGCGTCGCGCGGAGTTGCTGCAATTGCTCCTGAACAATTTCAAAATATTGCGTCATGATATTCATCATAATTTTCTCCCCAAGTAAAGTGACCGCTCACTCCCAGCGCCCACGCGCGCAAGCTCGACAAATCCAAGTTTCTTGTAAAACCGCTCGGCTCGCAAATTGGTGGACGCCATGGCCAAGTGAACTCCGGTCGAACCCAATTGCGCTAGTCGCTCCAGCAATGTGGCCATCATGCGACCACCATTCCCCTGCCCCTGCGCGCGCGGCAAAAGGTCGAGGTGCAAGTGCGACGGATAATCGCGAAAGGCATCCGGATAATAAATCTTGGGATGATGGTACTCGTAATAGAGTTTATCCGTGGCGTTCCACTGTGCGGAGTCGCCGCTTGGAGCGGGATTGCGTTGAACGATTTCCGGAAGCCATCGGTCAAGGTAAGCTCGATAAAACCGAGCTGAATCCAGTGCTCCAAGGGCGTAGCCGCATATCCCTTCCGCATCTTCAAGGACGAATGCCAACGCGGGCTCGAGGCGGAGATAAGGTCCAACGAAGATATGGCCGAGGGCTTCGGGATCGCTGTAGAGATGTGTGGCATCCTCACCGGCATCGCCTGTTTTCAGGCAGACGTGGTAAGCAGCAGGGCCATCTTTGGGCTCGCATTGACGAACATGAAATTGAGTGCCGAGCATATCGCGAATCAGAACTCCACAAAAACCAATTTGCGCCGATTTAGCGGAGGACGGTCTCTCTATCGGAACTGGAGCGCGAACAGGTCTGCCTCCTGCATTATGAACCGCAAACGCACCGGCCGCCCGGCGAGAGACGCAACAGAGCTGCCTTTCGCCCAGGTTACGGTTTGCTCGATCGCGTCGCCCACCAGGGTCCGGCAGTCCGCGAGTGCATAGGCTGGGAGCGGTTGGCCGTCCTCGTCCTGGATTTCCACCCGCAGGCTCCCTCCGGCACTGGTCGAGTAGTTGAGGAAAAGTTCATGGCCGGAGAATCGCAAGGGACGCGTTACCACCTCACCGATGTCGTCCCCGGCGTGGACCGATGCGAAACCATCGGTGCGGAGCACGAACCGGCGGAAGGGCGTCGTGTAAATCGACATTTCCGTCGGGCCCGTGGGCACAACATTCAGCGCGGCGTAGTTAGCGCGATTGCCCCAGCGCGCGGGATCGAGGCCAGGGCGGATGAAGGCTTCGCGAAACGTCCGGTCGTACGGTCTGTCGCCGCGAGCCGTCATGAACAGGATGTCGGTGCTCTCACCCCGTACCGCATGAAACCGCGTCGGCAGCGCGACGTAAATATGCGGGGCTCGAAAATAGGGGTGCGTTAGCGTCGTGTAGAGGTGCTCGTCCGGAAAGTTCGGTCGGAGCGCGACAGGTTCGCTCCAGTTCACGAAATCTTCCGAAGTGGTGCGGCACACCGACCGCAAACGCTTGTCCAAAAAATGTCGAAAATAGCAGACGTACCGCTTCTCGCTCTCGGACCAAAAGGAGACGTTCTGGGAATCGAACGCGTATTCTTTCGTGTAAGTAATCACCGGTTCGGAGCGCAGCTTCCGCCAACGAATGCCGTCGCTCGATACGAACGCAACCAGCGAAGATTTCACGGTGCCGGCGAGCGCTTTGAATCGCTCGTCTGAAGCAACGCCGGGACGTGTGTCAAGGAATGGAGAGAAGTTATGGCAGAACGGTGGCTCGTGCAGGATCACGTTGTTGTCCTTGTTGCCGTCAATCTCGATCAAGCCGAGCTTCGGCTTCACCCAGTGAATGCCGTCACGGCTCTCGCAATAGCGCGTGACTTCAGCCGGGTGGCCGTCGAACTTCGCTCCTCGACCGTCCCGAGTGTACAGACGGAACAGATCGCCGTCCTTGATCACCGTGCCGTATTCCATGGCGTCAGCCGGCTCGCTCATGACGGGCGCAAGCTGTGGCTCGTGCAGCTTGAGGTGCGCGCCGGTGATGCGGTCGATCAGAAAGCGATCGACGAACAGTTCGCGCCGCGAGCCCAAGGCGAGAACCTTCGCCTCAGGTTCCGTGGCCAGGGCGGAGAACCCACATCGGGATGAAACCCCTGCCGTCGTCAGGATCGCAGCCGTAGCCTTGAACCAGTCTCGCCGTGTCAGATATGTTCCGTTCATAGGTTCCTCAGTTGGTTGGATGCGAGGTTTTTGCTTACTTCTTTTGCCAGTGGCGAGTCAAGTCATCCCAAGCCGCACCGTTGTCGATGGGCAAATTCGCGAGGTGTGTGGAACGTTGAACGGTGGCCTCGAACATCCGCGCGACGGCTTCGCGCTCCGTTTTCAGGTTGAATGTCTTGCCGTCCGAGAGGACATGCTCGTCGCCAAGCAGCATGAGGGTTCCGAGAGACAGCGGTGCGCGATTCATGCTG
>SIBE01000082.1 GCA_009695265.1 Pedosphaera sp.
TGTCCCGGTTTGGGACAATGGCCAAGGGAGAGCGGAGTTCCTTGCGGAGAAGCAGTTGTTTCCCTGTTTAAAGGATCTTACTCTGGGTTTGGTTCAATCGAACGTAAACCGCGAACTTCTCGTAAGGGCGACTGGCCCAGTCAATTCAACCCAGACACGAGTTAACAACAGTCCCGCGATTCCGGTTGCTAGAGCACCGGGTGGAACACTCTCCGTGGTCGCCGAAATCGAGGATTGCGAAGTCTTCGTGGACGGTTCGCTCGTGGGCAATATCCCCGCGAAGGTGAGGATAAAAGAAGGACTCCATACCATCGAGGTGACCAAGGCAGGATTCAAGACCTACAAAAAGGAAGTCGAGATCACGGATGGATCTCAGATTCTTTTGCGGCCTGTCCTCGAACGAAATGATCCGCTCGTATCCGAATTCTCGGATGCGCTGGATTTACACAGCGCACTGGATCAGCGCGGCAAAGTGGCAGAGTTCCAAAGAAAGCATCGCATCGGGTTGATCACCTTGCTCTTTACCGACATGGTGGGCTCGACAAAACTCAAGCAAGAATTGGGTGATCGCGAGGCAGTGACCCTCATTCAACGGCATCATTCAGTGGTCCGCGAAAACCTCAGCCGCTTTCCGACGGCCGAGGAAATCAGCACAGCAGGCGACTCATTCTTTCTGGCTTTCGCCAAACCTTCAGACGCTGTTAAATTTTCCCTTTTGACGCAATCGAAACTCCGTGAGCTAGCCCGAGGGAGCAGCCGTCCACTGCTCGATAGGATAGGCATTCACGTCGGCGAAGTCTTCATTGAGGAAACAAGCGGTCCAGGGAAATCGAAAGACCTCTACGGCATCCAAGTGGACACTTCGGCGCGAGTTATGTCGCTCGGAGAAGGCGACCAAATCCTCATGACGCGCTTTGCCTATGACAACGCCAAGCAAGTGCTCAAGGGCCAGCAGATCGAAGGCATTGGCCCTCTTTCATGGGTCAACCACGGGCCGTATTGCCTCAAGGGAGTGGACGAGCCGCTCGATATTTGTGAAGTGGGGGAAGTGGGTCGCGCTCGCCTCAAACAGCCGGCCGATTCGGAGAAGGTTCAGAGGCACGGCTCGTCCGAAATCGAGGAAGTCGCCGATCCTCATGTAGTGATTAGCACGAGAACAGTCTATTCGCGGCCCGGACAACGTCCGGCTTAAGGCCTGCCGAACTGAAGCGATACTCTCCGAGATTCGAAGAGGCCGGACCGCCGCTCAGTTATCCTCAGGCGTGCGTCCATTAAAGTGAACTGTGGCGGAGCGCGGCTGAGGTGAAACCCAGCCGCAGAAGCTATTGCACTGCTGCGGCTGGTGCTTCGCACACGGCCGCGCTCCTTCAGAATTGGCAACTAACCGGACATGTATGGTTCTGACGACCTCGCTGGGACGCGTTTCATGCTATGTTAAACCTAGATCCCGTGAGATAGTTCCCCGCATGAAGTTGAAAGATCCGATTCCTGTCACCGTGATTACCGGCTTTTTGGGCGCGGGGAAGACCACCTTGCTCAACTCGCTATTATCCCAAACCCACGGCTACAAATGCGCCATCATCATCAATGAATTCGGAGCCATCAGCATTGATAATCAATTGGTGATCGGTGCCGATGAAGATATTGTGGATCTAAACAATGGCTGCATTTGCTGCCGGGTGCGAGGCGACTTGATCAATAGCCTGACTAACTTATTTCAGAAGCAAAAGAAATTCGATTATGTCATCATCGAAACCACTGGTCTAGCTGACCCCGGCCCGGTCGCGCAGACTTTCTTTTTGCCTGATCTCAGCAAGAAGCTCCGACTCGATGCGATCCTTACCGTGGCGGACGCCAAACACTTGGAGAAGGAGCTTTCAGATGCCGCCGAAGCGAGCGCTCAAATCGCCTTTGCCGATATTATTCTATTAAACAAAGTGGATCTGGTGACTCCGGCGGATTTAGAACGTGTGGGCAAACGCATCCGAAAAATCAATTCCATGGCCAGAATTTACGAGACTCAAAGAGGACAAATCGGTCTCGAGAAAATTTTGAATGTTAGAGCCCGTGATTTGACCACGCCGTTGGACCTACCAGAGAATACACCCGCCGCGTTGACCACCTTCGAGGCTCACGATCACAACCCCGCCGCGAGCCCGGACGACGGTCACGATCACCACGAGCATCACCACCACGATGAGGACGTGAGGTCCTTTTACATATCCGAGGACCGTCCTCTCGATCTTAAAAAGATAGAAGCTTGGCTCAGTCAAGTCATTACCGCGATGGGCTCCAATATCTATAGAAGCAAGGGAATTCTTCACGTCAAAGGGCAGCCCAAGCGAGTCGTTTTCCAAGGAGTGCAGATGAGCTTCGATGCAACGCCGGACCGATTTTGGAATTTAAACGAAAGACGAACGAGCCAGCTCGTTTTCATAGGCAAGGAGCTGGAAGAAGCGAAGATGAGAGCTGGATTTGAGAGCTGCGTGGCAACCTGACATACTGGAATATGCCGCTTTACGAATATGAACTCTGCGAAGGTGACTGCAAGGTTTGCGGAGGCAAGTTTACTCTTCGACGCCCGGTTACAGCCACACCGTTAACCAACTGTCCGGCTTGCAAGAAACCTGTCCGGAAACTTCTCTCGACCTTTAATTCACCCATCAAGCTCAAACCGCTTTCGATTTCCGGAGCTAAGAACGCTGGCTTCACTGTATTAAAACGAGTCGGCAGAGGAGAGTACGAAAAGCAATGATGGTCGGCGGCACCATGTTCCGACGCTTCGGTGTTTCTGGTCGAACTGGGCGCGATAAAAATGGCGGAACGATTTTGATCGCAAGAGGTCTATGCTAATATGAATGAACCGACGTCCGGAAAACCGACGGCGAGTGATTTCTTGCTCGGAGCGGGCAGGCAAACTATCCTCGCGATCAATCTTTCTATTTCCAAGCAATGAGCGAAATCCAAATTATCGAAACGGTTCTCCAAAGGACTGCGCGACGCCGTCGCTGGCAGAACGCGTGGCGGGGTGTTTGGCAAGGTCTTTTGGCGGGTGCAATCGTATGGCTGCTGGCGCTTCTCGTCTATAAGTTGCTCCCAGTTCCCGCGACCATCCTCTCAGGCGCAGGCTTGACCGCGGGGCTTTTGGTTTTGGTTGGGTTTGCCGTGGGTTGGTCCCGTCCGGTGACATTGATGGACACGGCCCGCTGGGTGGACGGCCAGCAAAAGTTCCAAGAGCGCCTCAGCACAGCTTTGGAAGTGGCAAAATCTCCTCAACAAGAGGATTGGCGGCAACTGCTGGTCATGGATGCGGCGAAGTGCGTCAACAAGATCAATCCGAGTCAGTTGCTTCCTTACCGTTTGCCCAAAGCCAGCCAATGGGCGCTCCTGGTGCTTCTGCTCGCTGCCGGAGTGGGATTTGTCCCCGAATACCGCAGCAAGAATTATCTCCAGAAAACAAATGAAGCGGAGATCATTCGAGACACGGGTCGGCAACTCGCTGAATTGACACGTCGCAGCCTTGAAAATAGAACGCCAGCTCTCGAAACCACGCGCCAGGCGCTCAATTCCGTGGCCGAGTTGGGAGAGCATTTAACGAAAGCGCAACTCACACGGAGCGACGCTCTGAAAGACCTCGCGAGCGTCAGCGAAAAGCTGAAGGAACAAGCTCGGGAGCTGGGAAAAAACCCAGCGTTTAAGACGTTGGAACGTGCGGCCCGGAACTCCGATAAAGGCGGCTTGCCGAGCGCAGCCGACCTGCAAAAGCAGATGGAAGCTTTGCGGCAGTCTCTCGGCAAAGATGCCCCTGATTCCAAAGCGCTGGAAAAGCTGCAACGCGATTTGCAAAAAGCCACCGAGGCCGCCGCTGGTTTGCCGGACAAGGACTCAGCCCAAGCTGACGCCGCGCGGGATCAACTCTCCAAGATCCTGGCCGACCTAGCCCAGCAAGCGCACGATCTGGGAGTTCCATTGCCGAGCCTCGAAGAAGCCATCGCAGCGCTCGCGGCCAGTCAGATTGACCAACTCTTGAAGGATTTGCAGATTGCCGAAACCGATTTGCAAAAGCTCCACGAGATGGCTAAGACGCTGGAGCAACTCCAGCTCAAAGCCGAGAAGCTCGGGAAGGATCTGGCCGAACAATTGGAGAACGGCCAAGCGGAGGCGGCCCAAGCGACTCTTCAAAAGATGGTGCAGCAATTGAAGTCCGATAATCTCGACGCCGACCAAATGAAAAAGGTTCTCGAGGAGATCTCGAAAGCCATCAAGCCCGCCGGGTTTTACGGCAAAGCATCGGAGTTCCTCAAACAAGCAGCCCAGCAAATGCAAGGCGGGCAAAGGCCGGCTGCGGCCCAATCGCTGGCGGATGCCGCCAAAGAGTTGGAAGGTCTCCTGCAACAGCTCAACGATGCCAAATCGATGATGGCTTCTCTAGAGGCCTTGCAACGCGCCCAAATGGCGATTGGGAACGGCCAGAAATGGGGCAAAGGTCCGCCTCGCGCTGGCAAAGGCAGCGGAGCCGGAGCGGGAGTCGGCACTTGGAGCGATGACAGCCGTTGGATGGACATCTCAGATATCAAGGAGCGCTGGGATAATTCAGGCGTGGTTCGCGGGGACGAAGAAGCTCGCGGAGTGAGTGATCGCGGAGATGCCCAACTGCCGGATAATTTGGAAGCCACCAAAATCAAAGGGCAGATCAATCCGGGAGGTCATATGCCAAGCATTACTCTCAAGGGCGTTAGCATTAAAGGAATGAGCAAAGTGGATTTTAAGGAGATGGCGACCGCCGCTCAAACCGAAGCTCAAAGCGCTCTCAGCCAGGAGAAGGTTCCTCGGGCTTATCAAGGCGCTGTCCGGGACTATTTTGATGACTTGAAAAGGTAGCCGCGAGTTACGAGCCGCGATCAACCTTTAGCCCAGATTCAATTTCACCCACTGCCAGCATAGAACCTTCACCCCGATCTCATCACCCGCGTTTTCTAATCATGAATACCGAAGAACAAATCCAGCTATTCCGCCAAACTTACAGCACTGTTCGGGCTGAAATTGGGAAGGTCATCGTCGGGCACGAAAGCATTGTCGAAGGCACTCTGACCGCTCTGCTATCGGGCGGCCATGTGCTGCTGGAAGGTGTCCCAGGCCTCGGCAAAACGTTGCTCGTCCGGACGTTGAGCGAGGTATTGGATCTCAGCTTCAATCGAATCCAGTTCACGCCCGACCTGATGCCCGCGGATATTCTGGGAACGAACATCGTTATGGAAACGCCAGGAGGGCGGCGCGAATTTCAATTTCAAAAAGGACCCATCTTCGCTCATCTCATTCTGGCAGATGAGATCAACCGCGCCACACCGAAGACGCAGTCTGCCATGCTCGAAGCCATGCAGGAGAAGAGCGTCACTGCCGGTGGCGAGATCCGCAAGCTGGCTGAACCATTCTTCGTCCTTGCGACTCAAAACCCGATCGATCAAGAAGGAACCTATCCGCTGCCCGAGGCTCAACTGGACCGCTTTTTCTTCAAGTTGCTGGTGATGTATCCGAATGCGGCAGACTTGACCGAGGTGCTCAACCGGACCACGGAAGGAAGAAAAGCAGAGATTGGCAAAGTGCTCAACCGAGAGCTGCTCCTCGATCTGCAAAAGCTGGTGCGACAAGTGCCGGTGGCTTCCCACGTGAAGGATTATGCCGTTCGTCTGATCATGGCCACGCACCCGAAAACCGAGACGGCTATCCCAGTCTCCAATCAGTACCTCCGCTTCGGCAGCAGCCCTCGCGGCGGGCAGGCTCTCCTGCTGGCTGGCAAAGTCCGCGCGCTCATCCAAGGACGGTTCAACGTGAGCTTCGACGATTTACAAGCTGTGATTCAACCGGCATTGCGCCATCGGCTCATCCTGAACTTCGAAGCCGAGGCCGAAGGGATCACCACCGACCATATCATTGACCAAGTCCTCAAGGATGTCCCGCGCGATGCGGCAGTCGCAGCTTGACCCATCTTTCCTCTCGGATGAACGATCTTTTGCTCGACGTTTCGGAATGCCGACGCTCCCGTCAATCGGCAGCGCGAGAGCAATTGCGTCCTGACCCAGAAGCCCCCAGCCATCTCCGTCCTGAAAACGTCCGGCGTTCCCGCCTCCGCTGCCATGGCTAACGCGCTGCTCACGCCAGACCTTCTTCGACGGCTCGAGCAATTTCAATTACTCGCCCGGCGCCGCGCTAAGAGTTCGGCCAAAGGTGAGCGCCGGAGCCGCGCTCGCGGCCAATCGGTGGAATTCGCCGATTACCGCAACTATACGGCCGGCGATGATTTCCGCTATCTCGACTGGAATCTTTTCGGCCGGCTCGAAAAGCTCTTCCTTAAGCTCTACGAAGAAGAGCGAGAACTGCCGGTGAGCATATTCCTGGACGCCAGTGAATCGATGACGTTTGGGACGCCGCGAAAGTTTGACTTTGCCCGACAAGTCGCCGCAGCCGTGGGCTACGTGGCGCTCTGTGGGTTCGATCGAGTGTCAGTCGTCGCGTTTCCTGACGCTGTGGGAGAAGAGGCAGTTCGCGGAGCTTTGCGATCGGTCCGAAGCCGCAAGTCAGCTCTGCCGTTTTTCCAGAACCTAAGCCAACTGACCGCGCAAGGAACGGCCTCTCTGAATGAGTCGTTGCGCCGCGGCGCGTTGATGGCCCGGCAGGCTGGGCTGGCGATTGTTCTCACCGATTTTTTGGACCCGGCAGGGTACGAAGCCGGGCTGACTGCTCTGATCGGGCGCGGTTTTCACGTCAGCGCTGTGCAGATTTTATCTCCCGAAGAAGTCAATCCAACCTCTTTCGGCGATCTGCGTCTGATTGATTCCGAAACAGGTTCGCGGCAAGAAATTACTTTTGGCCGCTATCGTCTCTCCGCATATCAACAGACCGTTCAGAATTTTTGCCAGCGCCTGCGCGAGTTTTGCCAGTCGCGGGGAATTAACTTCTTCACGGCAACGTCCGATACCGCGTTGGAGCAGCTCTTATTGCGACAACTGCGGGAAGCTGAGGTGTGGGGATGAACGATCGAGAATTGAGAATTCAGGATCGAAGATGGCGGCACCCAGTCAGAGCAACAGGGCTTTCGCGGAAAACACAACATCGAACATCCCACATCGAACGCTCAACATCGAATCTCCGGAATCGGCCCTCCTTCCACTTCGACCTTGGATGTTCGATCTTCGATGTTCGATGTTCAGTTTCCAAAACTCAGAAGTTTACTAAAACCGCAAATCGGACAAGCCTCGCGAAAGAGCACTCCGTTACCATCCTCCATCCTCGATCCTCCATCCTCCTCTACCGGGCTCCCATCACCCCACCCGCCCATCGTGGGAGGTCAGCTTGAACTTCCTCTCGCCATCCGCTTTTTTCTTCGCTGCCGCCATTCCGGTGGTGATCTTGTTTTATTTATTGAAGCGCAAGCGCGTGGTGCGGCTCGTTTCGAGCACGTTGCTCTGGCAGAAATTTCTCGCCGAAACGCAAGCCAGCGCGCCTTTCCAAAAGCTGCGGCATAACTGGCTGCTCGTTTTACAGATCCTTCTGCTGGTTCTCGCCATCCTCGCGCTGGCTCGTCCTTACTTTTCCGGCAAGTCGCCCGGCGGTCGGCTGCAAGTGGTCATCCTGGACTCCTCGGCTTCGATGCAGAGCACTGACGAGTCTCCTTCTCGTTTCGAAAAGGCGCGCGGCGAGGCGCTCAAGCTGGTCGATTCGCTCCACGATACCGATCAAATGGTGCTGCTAGTAGCTGGGGCCAACACGGAGGTTAAGCAGTCGCCCACCAGCGAAAAATCTGTGTTGCGCCGCGCGATTCAAACGACGGGCGTCACCGATGCTCCAACTCGCCTGCAGGAAGCCCTCAAGCTGGCCGAGACTCTAGTTCGCGACAAGCCAACGGCTGAAATTCATTTGTTGAGCGATGGTGCCGTCAGCAGTCTGAATGAATTCGAAAACAGCGGTTTGCCATTGGTCTATCACCGCGTTGGCCAGCGAGCGAACAACCTTGGAATTATCACGCTGGACGTTCGTCCGAATCCGGAGAACGCAGCGCAGCGCGCCGTCTTCGCAAGTGTGGCCAACTACTCGACGAATGTGCAGCAAACTCAACTGGAATTCCGGCTCGACGATCAAATCCTTGAGGTCAAGTCACTGACGCTCAAACCACGAGAAACCGTTCCTCAAGTATTTATTGCCGATCAAGCCCGCGATGGAGTCTTCTCGGTGAAGTTGACGGCGAAAGACGACTTGGCTGTGGACAATCAAGCTTCCGTCGTGAGCCTCTTGCCGCAGCCTGTCAAAGTCCTCTTGGTAACGCCCCGAAATCAAGTCTTGGAAAAGGCCGTTCGCGTCGCTCCAAACGTCGAGTTGACTCTCGCTGCCACATTGACCGACTCGGCAAGCAAGTTTGATGTTGTCGTCCTGGACGGAGTGACCCCCGTGACCTGGCCCACAGGAAATGTGCTGGCGTTTCACACGGTCAATACCAATTGGTTTCCATCCTGGTCGAAGCTGGAATCTCCGGCGGTAGTCGGTTTAAAAAGCAGCCATCCCGTCCTGCGATTCGTCAGCTTTGACAACGTGTTCATCACTGAAAGCATCGCCGTAAACACTCCGAGCTGGGGAGTTTCCCTCGTGGACGCACCTCAAAATCCCCTTGTGCTGGCTGGCGAATTGGGCCGTCAGCGGATCGTCTGGGTGGGGTTCGACATTTTGCAGAGCAGCTGGCCCTTGCGCATTTCCTTTCCGATCTTTGTCGCCAATGCACTTGAATGGCTAAACCCGGCCGCCGTGAATGCCAGCCAGCTCCTGGTTCAAGCTGGCAGTCCATTCCGACTCGCCGTCACTGAATCGATCAATTCCGCGGAAATTAAGATGCCAGACGGAACGGTGAAACCATGGGCCGTGAATCCTGTGAAAGGAGAATTGGTCTTCGGCGACACCATGAAGCAAGGGATCTATCACTTGAAAGCCGGAACGAACGATGTTGTGTTTTGTGTCAACCTGCTTGACGCCGCCGAAAGCGACACGACACCCAAAGCCGAATTGCAGTTTGGCAAATATGCCAAGGTTGGGACGACCACGTTCAGTCGAGCGAATCTTGAAATTTGGCGATGGATCGCCGCGGCAGGCCTGGCGGTGTTGATGTTTGAATGGTGGTACTACCACAAGAGGACCGCGTGATGAATGGCGTGACGCGGACAGCCAAACCCGGTGTGAGCCACGATGCTTTCCAGTGGCAATCATCGGCCTTTATTCTGCAATTCTCGGTGGTGCTCCTCGTCGTCGCGTGTTGTGTGGCCGGTTGCGGGCGGGGGGAGCGAGCAGCCGTGGTGGTTTATACTTCGCAAGATCAAGTTTATGCCGAACCGATTTTGAATGAGTTCAGCGCCCAAACCGGAATCAAGGTCGGAGCTATCTACGACAGTGAAGCGGTCAAAACCGTCGGCTTGGTAAATCGTCTGCTCGCCGAACGCCGCAATCCTCAATGCGACATCTTTTGGAACAACGAGGAGCTTCGTACCCATCAGCTCGCCGAGCAGGGCGTTTTTCAGGAAACGAACTCATGGCAAGCGCTCGGCTTTCGCAGCCGCCGGATCGTGGTGAACACAAACCGCCTTCCGATCGCTTCAGCGCCACGCAGCCTCAGCGAGCTGACTAACGCCATGTGGCGCGGCAAAGTGGCGCTCGCTTATCCCCTATTCGGAACAACGGCCACACACTTCCTGGCTTTGCGCCAGGAATGGGGCGAGGCGCGATGGAAAGCGTGGTGTGAGGCGCTCCAAGCCAATCAACCGTTGATGGTGGACGGCAACTCCGTGGTCGTGAAATTGGTGGGCCGCGGAGAGGCGTGGATCGGGTTGACCGACTCGGACGATATCGCCGCCGGACAGCGCGAAGGCCTGCCTCTGGCCGCAATGCCCATCACTGAGGAAACACTGCTCATTCGCAACACGGTGGCTGTCATCCGCAATGCCCCTCATGCGTCGGCGGCGCGCCGGGTTCTCGACTATTTGCAAAGACCCGACGTGATCCGAAAGCTGGTGGCAGCAAATGCTCTCGAAGGAATATCGCCAGCGGATATTGGCGTGCGAACGCTGAAACCCGATTGGGACGTTCTGGTCCATGAGTTAGGAACCTCAACGAAAACATTGAAGGAGGTTTTCTTGCGATGACCTGGACGTTGCTCCAAAACAGTTTGCTCGTTAGCGCGCTCGCGGCACTTGCGTCTGTGACCTTAGGCTGTTTGGCAGCGCTCTGGCTGGCTGGATTGGAGTTGCGTTGGCGTCAATGGTTCCTCGCAGCGGCCGTGACAGCGCTCGCCTTGCCGCCATTTCTGGTAACCAATTGCTGGCTGCACCTCCTGGGTTACACCGGCGTCTGGCGGGAATGGCTGCCGCTCAGTATTTACTCGCTTGGGGGAACGATCTGGATTCTCACGCTTCTCACTTGGCCCATCACTCTGTTTCTGGTCTTGGGTGCCTTGCACCGGCTGGAGCCGAGCCAATTGGAGAGCGATGTCCTGCTGCAAGGATGGCCCATGATTCGCTGGCTATTGTTCCCCTTGGCCAGACCTGCGATCGGCTTGGCGTTTGTTCTGACGTTCGTGTTCGCCTTGAACAATTTCGCTGTGCCAGCACTGCTTCAAACCAAGGTTCTCCCTGCTGAACTCTGGGTGAACTTTAATACGACCTTCGATTACTCCAACGCATTGAAAGCAAGCTGGCCACTGTTGATAGCCCCGCTCCTCTTGCTTCTCTGGCTCGGTCGGCGTGGGGAGCAATGGCCTAGCTTGGAAGGACGTGTCACACCACGGCTCTTCCGACGGCAACTCGGCCAACCCTGGAATGTGATGGCCGCCGCGAGCACGCTGTTGTTGGTTTGGTTCGCGGTCGGACTGCCTTTGTCGCAACTGATGACCACAGCGACGACATGGATGGAGCTGCCACCAGCAATCGCGGCGGGGAGATCGGCCGTCTGGAATTCCCTCATCTTCGCGGCCGTTACCGCGACTCTCTGCGCAGCGGTCGGCTTGATCAGTTGGCGTCGGAAGCTCGGCGCGATTCTTTGGGTGCCTTTTCTTCTGCCTGGAGTGCTGCTGGGGCTCGCGCTCATCTTCGCGCTGAACCGTCCGGCCACGGACCTGTTTTATCAGAGCATGTGGATAGTCGTTTTGAGTTTCACGCTACGTTATTTGGCGATCAGTTGGAACGGCGCAGGCCAGGCGATGCGCTCCGTTGATCCTGATCTCACGGCGTCGGCGCGATTGTCCGGCGCATCAAGCTTTCAGTTGTTCCGTTATGTTCACTGGCCTCAGGTCGCGCCGCAGCTCGCTGCCATCTGGTACGTGACCTATCTACTTTGCCTTTGGGATGTGGAGACACTGATCTTGATCGTTCCCCCAGGTGGCGAGACGTTGGCCTTGCGAGTCTTCAATCTCTTGCATTACGGGCATAACACCCAGGTCAATGCCTTGTGCGTGGTCCTGCTCCTGCTAGCAGTCGCGCCGTTGCTCGGGTGGCGTTTGGGTCAATGGATAAAGGCCCGCCGGTCCTTTTCTTGGCTGCGAACAGGGGCAGCTTTGACTCTCTTTCAGATGGGATGTCAGCCGGTCGCCTCGAATGAATCGCTGATAGAGAGCAAGCTGTTCGAGAAAGTGCAAATTATCGGATCACGCGGGACAGCTCTTGGACAATTCAACAAACCACGTTCCGTGGCCACCGATGCCATGGATAATCTGTACGTCGTGGATATGACAGGACGAGTCCAAAAATTCTCCTCGAATGGCGTTTATGTGACTTCCTGGCAGTTGCCCCAGACCGACAGGGGTAATCCAAAGGGCATGTGCCAGGACGGCGCTGGGAACGTGGTCGTCATCGAACCGCACTACTCGCGGGTCAACCATTTCTCTATCGATGGCAAACTGATCCATCAATGGGGCGTTCACGGGACCAACGCCGGTCACGTCGCTTTTCCGCGCTCAGCCGTCGTGAATTCGCGCGGGGAAATTTATATCAGCGAGTACGGAGTGGTTGATCGCGTGCAAAAGTTTTCAGCCAATGGCGCTCAATTCATTCAATCCTTCGGCCATGCGGGGCCTGGCCCTGGAGAATTCAACCGCCCGGAAGGGCTTGGAATTGATCGCCAGGACCAGCTTTACGTCGCGGATTCCTGCAATCACCGGATCGAGATTTTTTCTCCGGACGGCCGATTCTTGAGGTCTTACGGCCGAGCGGGAAGCGCCCTGGGAGAGCTAAGTTACCCCTACGATGTGCAAGTCGATCGCGTCGGCCGGCAATATGTTTGTGAGTTTGGGAACAGTCGAATTCAGATATTTGACGAGAACAACCTGCCGTTGGAGATCGTGGGCGGCGTCGGCGCAGCCCCAGGGCAATTTAGCAATCCATGGGGCCTGGCGCTCGATTCGATGGGCAACCTGTACGTGGCTGATTCCAGAAACCATCGGGTGCAAAAGTTTATTCGGCATAAACATTCGAAAGTGGCCAATGGCCCGAAACCGTTGACGAAGGAGGTGTCATGAACTTCCGATTTACAAATCCCCAGTGGCTCTTCCTGCTGCCGGTGGCTCTCTCGTGGGTGATTTGGCTTACCTGGAAGTCTGACGTGCAGATCAGCCCTTGGCGGCGGTGGACGGCTTTCATTCTTCGCTCGGTGATTGTCGTCGCGCTCGTCCTGGCTGTCGCGGGTTTGCAATGGATGCGCCCTCTCGACGGCCTCAACGTGCTCTTCGTGCTCGACCGTTCGGAGAGCATCCCTTCGGCTCAGCAGGAAGCAGCGCGCGATTACGTTAACAAAACCTTCGCGCGAAAGAAATCAGTGGACCAGGCCGGCGTCCTCGTCTTCGGCACGGAAGCGAGCATCGAATCATCGGCGAGCCCCATGGTGGATTTGCAGAAAATTCACGCCGTGGTCGGAACAGAACGGACGGACATTGCCGGCGCGATCAGACTCGGGACTGCCGCTTTTCCAGAAACCGGCCAAAAACGATTAGTCCTGCTGTCGGACGGAAATGAAAACATCGGTGATGCCTTGAGCGCGGTGCTGGCCGCGAGCCCTTTGGGAGTTTCCATCGATGTCGTCCCGCTCGGCGTCTCGCGCGGTCACGATGTGTCCGTTCAGAAGTTGAGTCTGCCCAATCAGCTTAAAAAAGGGCAGACCTTCGAAGTCAAAATTTTTGCTCAAGCTGATAAAGCTCAATCCGCCACCATCCGGCTCTATCGCAGCGATCAATTGTTGGGCGATCAAAAAGTCGAGCTAACCGCGGGTAAAAACCTTTTCACCTTTCCGCAAACCCTCAATGAACCTGGCTTTTACAGTTACGATGTCGCTCTCGAGGGAAAGGATGATCTCGTCGCCCAAAATAACCGGGCCACGAGCTTTACCAATGTCCGCGGCGATCCCAGGGTGCTGGTCGTCTCCTCGGACACCGTTGCCGATGCCAACTTGATCGATGCCCTGCGATCAGCGCGATTGGAGGTCAAAGCAGTGGATGTCACCGGGTTCCCGGGCACTCTGGCCGAGATGCAAAGTTACGACGCCATTTTCCTATCGAATATCGCCGCCGGCGATTTGGGGCGCGACCTGATGAAGCTGCTGCAAAGCGCCGTCAGGGATTTTGGAGTTGGTCTTGTCTGCGTGGGTGGCGATCAGACGTATGCGGCGGGAGGTTACCGCGACACTCCATTGGAAGCGACGCTGCCGCTGGACAGCGAGTTGAGCAGCAAGAAGGTGCTGCCGAGCGGAGCCATGGTTGTAGTAATGCACGGGATGGAATTCAACAATGGCAATCAGGTCGCCAGAGATACCGCGATCGCCGCGCTGGACGCCCTGGGTCCACAGGATGAGTTAGGCGTTATTCTATGGGATGGAAACGAGCGTTGGCTATTTCCTCTCACCAAGGTGGGTGATAAAAAGGAAGCCGGACGCAAAATAGCCGGCATGAATCAAGGCGACCTCCCGAGCTTCCAGAACGTGATGAACCTGGGCTACGAAGGGCTCAAGAAATCAACCGCCAATCTCAAGCACATGGTCGTCTTCAGCGATGGCGACCCAGGGGCTCCTTCGATGGAATTGATGCAGTCGATGGTCAAAGACAAGATCACAGTGAGCACCGTGTTGATCGCCGGCCACGCTGGGCCGGATACGATGGTCTCCATCGCGGACCAAGGCCGAGGACGCTTTTACGACGTGCGTTCGCCAAGCCAGCTTCCGCAAATTTTCATCAAGGAAGCGGCGGTGATTTTGAAGTCGGCCATTTTTGAAGAACCCTTCAAACCACAGCTCGCTGCCGGAAGTGAACTGCTCCGAGGAATTGGCGGCCAGGAATATCCGGTGCTACAGGGCTACGTGGCCACCACCGCCAAAGCGAGAACCGAAGTTCCATTAGTCTCGGAAAAAGGCGATCCCGTTTTGGCTCATTGGCAATATGGCCTTGGCCGCGCCGTCGCATTTACTTCGGACGCTAAGGCAAAATGGGCGCGGGATTGGCTCGGCTGGGACAAGTATCGCCAACTCTGGTCGCAAATCGCGCAATGGAGTTTGCGGCGACTTGACAACTCGGATTTCACCACCGATGTCTCGGTCGAAAAAGGAGAAGGCCACATCAGTGTCGAAGCCCTCGATCCCCAAGGGAATTACCGCAACTTCCTCAATCTGCAAACAATTGTCGTGAGCCCAAAAGGCGAGCGACAGACCGTCCAGTTGGAACAAACCGGCCCCGGCCATTACGAAGCCAAATTTCCGACGCGCGAAGTGGGCGCCTACATGCTCAATCTCATGAACATCCAGAACGGCAAGCCGAGCGGTTCCCAAGTGCTTGGCGCAAGCATCAATTATTCACCTGAATTTAATGCGACCGAACCGAACTTGAATCTGCTTCGGAGATTGGCTGAGAGCGGCGGCGGAAAAATGCTGGATCCGTCGATTCCTGGAGATAACCCGTTCCAGCACGATCGGCAAAAGACCTTTCAGCCGCGTGATTTGTGGGAATGGCTCTTGAAGCTCGCCATAGTCATCTTCCCGTTGGATGTCGGAGTGCGCCGGATCCACCTCGACCGCGAGGAATGGCTACGGGCGACGCAGAACTTGAGGCGATGGCTGTTCTTCTGGCGTGGCGTTCCGCGACGGACTGAAGCGGATGAATCTTTGGCGGCGTTGCTCGCCCGGCGTGAGAAGGTCCGCTCCACGCACACCGCTCCAGCTATGGAACCTAACCCCGATCTATTCCGGCCCGTGCGAGCGACGACCACGCCGCTGCCTGGAATGTCATCTCAAGGGTCTGATGAAGGGAAAGCCACCATTGCGACAGCCACCGCGCAGCCTGAAAAACCGGAGGAAACCAGCACTACCAGCAGATTGCTAGATGCAAAACGCCGCGCTCAGCGACGTTTGGAATAGGGCAAACTTTTCTTTCAACCCATCGCCATCGATCAAAATAGAAACTCAGGCTGATGAGGAGAACGTCTTCGCGAGTTTCCCTTCTTAGCCCTCCCGAGGGCTTGCTCAGCCCATTGTCTGAATTGCCTTTCGATCATCTCGATATCCTTATTAATACCCGATAAATCATCGGCGAGTGTTCGTCGCGTTTGACCCGCGAATGCATCGAGATCGGTTCGTTTGCTGAAATTCCAAGCCGGGTCACGCTTGTAGCCCATCAATTGGGTCTTGAGAGCACGCAACGAACTCTTCAACTGGTGAGCAATCCTATGGAGGAGAGAAACGCTCGTGGTGGTGGTGGTGCCCTTTTCTTCAATTTCTGACAGAGTCAAAATCACCTCCAGTTGCTCCACATCGCCTGTCTGATAGGCATGTTGAGCCTGGTGCCACCACTCCATTTTCTGCGCCGTCATTTCACTTTGCGTGTCCGGATGCAACCGGCGGACCACCGCCCGATACATCTCCTTGATCCGAGAGGAGACCGGGGCAGGCCGCCCCCTCGCGGCCCGCCGCCCGGACTTATCTCTCGGGATGCCAAAGGCGTCCACAAATTCGTCTTCAAAGCCATTAAAAAAATCATTCAATGCATCTTCGAATGAACCTCCAAAACCAAATCCTCGACCTGCGTCGGGCTCTTCCTCGGAAGATTCTCGACCCGGACCACCAGCGCCGTCCTGGGGTGGATCGGCCGGTTGAGGCTCCGGATGATCCTTGCGTTGCAGAACACGCTGATACGCGCGTCCGTAAGATATATTCGAGAAAAGAACTTCGGATTCGACCTCAAACATCAGCTGCCGGTGTATCTCCAGCTTTTGGCTCGCTTCGCGCACCTCAGTCAGCAGCGCCCCAAAATGACTGTTGAGCCACAGCAGAAAACGTGGTTTATCCTCTTTGTGAAACTCCTCCGCCTGGCTTCGCGTCTGCTCCAAGTCGTGCAAAGCTCGCTCATAATCTCTTTTGGCCTTCTTCCGAATCGGCGTCGCATCAATGACGATGAGAGCTTGGCAACCATGTCGGGATGGAGAGAATTTTTTCTTCTTTTTCCGTTGCTTCACAGCCTGAAAAATCGGGCTACTCAACACTTTTTGCAACCGAAATTTGAACGCGAACGCGCCTAAATTTCGTGAGGATGACTTCTCCCATCACTCCCGACCCTCGTCCCGACCCTCGTCCCGAGGAGAAGGAGGATTGAATTGCCATCTCCCGGATGGGAGATCTGATAATAGCCCACTCTTTCAAGGGTGGGATCGCGCCGTAGATAGACCAAGTCCCGAAGTGACG
>SIBE01000083.1 GCA_009695265.1 Pedosphaera sp.
TGCATTCCGGGTACCAGAGTTGCTTGTGGTATTTCCATCACGAGATGAAAACCTATCTGCCGTGCTCGGCACAGGCAGGTGATGCCCATCAGCCAATAGGCATGCACCTGCCAGCCGGTCCTGAGGCAAACTTCCACAAGGGTGTCAAGAAACCTCTCCCGATCCGAATCATCCTCGAAGATCGCCTCCTGCCGATCGCCACGATTGATCAGAAGATAAAGCGACTCCGGGTATTGGATGCGAAGCTTAACGGAAACGCAGCGCAGCTGATGCAACCAAGAGAAGGACTGTCAACCGTTCGGTCAGCCCCCTCGAAGACGGAATTCCCTCGGCTTCGTTTTGGGCTTCATTTTATTTTGAACTGTCTGCTGTGAGATACCCGGGAGCAGCGACAAATACGGTCTGCAATTTGCCGTCTTCGGTGCTCCAAATCCGCACTTCGCCATCATGGCTTCCAGTGGCTAATCGGCTCGTCGCCGAATGGTAGTCTAAAGTATAGACCCAATCTTTGTGTCCAGAATAGGTGTGAACGAGCTTCTGTTCTTTCGCGTCATGCTGTCGAACCAGCCGATCCGCAGAGCAACTGAAAACATAGCCCCCTTTAGCCAGAAGCTTGATAATATCCTCTTCGAAGCCTGAAAGCTCGCCCGACTTCTTTGCATCTTTGATGTTCCAAACGTGAATCTTCTTGTCGCGCCCTCCGCTGTACGCGGATTTTCCGTCGCTGCTAAAACCGATGCCGAACACCGGCGCGCCATGATCGGCATACGTCATCTCAAGCTCGCCGGTTTTGCTGTCATAAATCCTCGCAGACCGATCGCGGCTGGCTGAAGCGATATGGCTGCCTTCCTGGTCAAAGGCGACGGCCAACACCCAATCGGCATGTTGCTGAATCAACAATTGCTCCTTCCCACTGCCGACATCGTAAAGATGAATCGCGTTGTCCGCGCCACCGGCTGCCAACCGGGTCCCGTCTTCACTGAAACAAACCGAAAGCACCATATCGCTCATCGTTCCCAGCACTTTCACGAGCGAGCCTTCCACAGGATTGAACAGCGCCACCTCGCCCGCTTGCCCTGGGGACCCGCCCGTAGCGGCCAGGAAAGACCCGCGCGGTTGGTAAGCCAGGCTCTGAGTCCGTTGAGCGACGTTCTTGATCCGGCGCAGCAACTTTCCAGAGGATGGGTCCCAGATGGTGATCTCATGGTAACCGCCGACGGCCAGCTCGCGTCCGTCAGGACTGAACGCGACGGCAGTGAGGGGAACGGGCTGACGATAAGTTGTCGGAGGACTGGGATGGGGGCCTTGCGGGATAATCGAGGTGAGGAGAGCCTTTGGATCCGAGCCATCGAATCGCGCCCCCTCTCTAATCCAGCGCTCGATCAGACCGATAAGAGCAGCGGAAAGAGGGTCGTCCTTTTGTGGCATGCGATCCTCGTCGTCCTTTGTGATGAGGCGTCGGTAAAGCCCGCTTTGCTCAGGCTTGCCCGGAACAATCGGCGCGGTTTCGTCATCGCCAGCCTTCAGCATCAACTCAAAAATGTGCAATCGGTATCCCCCTTTGGCTTTTTCCGGCCCGTGGCACGTCAAACATTTTTTCGCGAGAATGGGAGCGACGTCACGGCTGAAGCTGATGGGAGCTGGGGTCGGTTCGTTCTGGGCGGCCGTTTCCGCGGTAAAGATCGTCGAGGCCACACTAGCCAGGAGGATGAGCGCTACTTTCAGAAAGGCTTTGGCGGAACGGTTTGATGACAATTCAGACACGTTAGACATCGGGCCAGTGTAAGCAGGCGAAAGCAGGTGTCAAAGATCATACTTGGGCACCAACGGTCTCGATCGAAAATCCCGGCTACTTCATAATTCATTTGAATCCGACCGCAGTTTAAGGAACAGTTCACCCACAATGAAAAGAATGCCTATGAAATTACCATTATTGATGCTCGTGTCGGTTTGGCCGCTGCTGGGGCAAGGTCAGGCCGCTGATAAGCAATTTTTGAGTGACCCGAAGAAAAAGACCAGTTACTGCGCTGGAGTCAACATCGGGAATAGCTGGAAGAACCAGGATATTGATCTCGACGCGGATCTGGTTCTTCAAGGACTCAAAGACGCGCTTGGCGGACGCGCCCTCGTCTCGGAGCAGGAGATCAAAGAGACACTGACCGCGTATAGCGCGGACCTGAGAGTGAAAAGGGAAGAAAAGAGAAAGCAGGTCGGCGAGAAAAATAGGCAAGAAGGTGAAAAGTTTCTCGCGGCAAACAAAGCGAAGCCTGGTGTCGCGACCTTGCCGAGCGGTTTGCAGTATAAGGTAACCGCAGAAGGCTCAGGTTCATCTCCTGGACCCAATGACAGCGTCACAGTCAACTACCGCGGCACGCTTCTGAGTGGAACTGAATTTGACAGTTCTTACAAAAAAGGACAGCCGGCGACCTTCGCTGTCAATCAGGTGATCAAAGGCTGGACGGAAGCCTTGCAAAAAATGAAGCCCGGTGCCAAATGGCAGCTCTTCATCCCCGCAAGCCTGGCTTACGGTGAGGGCGGGTTTGGTGCTTCCATTGGTTCGAACGCTACCTTGATTTTTGATATCGAGCTGCTCTCCATCAAAGCAGCTCCTCCTGTCCCGGCTCCCAGTCCAGCAGTTACCAGCGACATCATCAAGGTACCTTCGGCTGAGGAACTGAAGAAAGGCGCCAAGATCGAAATCATCAAGCCGGACCAGATCGAGAAGAAATGATTATGGGATGGAGAAGCGCCAACCTTTAAAACGGCCTGCATGGCGACATGAGTGATCATGGGAACAGTCATCCAGCAGGCCGTTTTGCTAAACTAATTTCACGCGAGCGGCTGGGCTTTAGCTCGATCCAGAACGCATCGAACCCATGAGCCTTCCCAAACTCGGCGCGCCGACTGACGCTCGCGCGAAGTCCTCCTTCACACCGCCCACTCCCCTCCCCTACGGCCAGACCGCAGGCTCGCTCATTGATCCGCAATCCTTGATGGCGATCAAGAGCCTCGAAATGCGCGCCAAGGTGGTGGTCGAAGGGTTTTGGAATGGGCTTCACCGCAGTCCGTATCACGGATTCTCGGTCGAGTTCACCGAGTACCGCCAATATAGTCCCGGCGACGATACCCGTTATCTGGACTGGCGGCTCTACGCTCGAACCGATCGGTACTACATCAAGAAGTTCGAGGACGAGACGAACCTGCGCTGTCATTTGCTGGTCGATAACAGCCGTTCGATGGGTTACGGCTCTCTCTCCTATACGAAGGCGCAATACGCCAACACATTGGCGGCGACACTCGCCTACTTTCTCTACCTTCAAGGGGATGCCGTCGGCCTCCTCACGTTCGATGAGAAAATCCGCGAATACCTCCCGGCCCGCAATCGCACCGGCCATTTACGCCATGTCATGCTGGCCTTGGAGAAACCGGCCGTCGGAACCTCCACCAATTTGGAAGCGCCGTTGAAACGCATTGTCGAGATAGTGAAGAAGCGCGGGTCGCTGGTCCTGATCACTGATTTGCTGGCCCCGATCGATACCTTGGAGAAACACCTGATCGGATTGACGGCGTGCCGACATGACGTCGTGCTCTTTCACATTCTGGACCCGGCGGAACTGGCCTTCAAGTTTGAGCAAGCTCTCATGTTTCACGATGTGGAATCTGGGCGAGACCTCTACATCAATCCGGCCGACGTTCGGAAAGACTATCTGCGCAAACTGGAGGCCCACAATACCGCCGCGCAAGCGATCTGTCTGAAGCTAGGAATCGGTTATCACCGCTTCGCGACGGACCGGCCTCTGGAATTGGCCTTGTTTGATTTTCTCCGCGAACGCATGCAGCGTGGCAAAAAGACCAAGCGGACCGGAACTGTCAAAGTCAGATCATGAGTTTCCTGGCTCCAATGTTTTTGATCGGTGCTGCGGCGATTGCTTTGCCTATTGTCTTTCACTTGATTCGACGGACCACGCGAGAGCGGATGCCGTTCAGCTCGCTCATGTTCCTGGCCCCGACGCCGCCGAGAGTCACGCGCCAGAGTCGGCTGGAAAACATCTTTCTCTTGATCTTGCGTTGCCTTGTCCTTTGCTTGCTCGCCTTGGGCTTTGCGCGTCCCTTTTTCAAAAAGCCGCAGCCGACCAACCGCCAATCAGACAATGGCAAAAAGATTGTTCTTCTGCTCGACACCAGCGCGAGCATGCGACGCGGGAATCTTTGGCCAATGGCGCGGGCGAAAGCGGAGGAAATTCTCGGCAATGTCACCCCCTCCGACCAGGTCGCAGTGTTCACGTTCGACCGACAAGCCCGCCAGCTTGTGGGATTTGAGCAATGGGCTTCAATGAATCCAGGGGAACGCGTTAGTTTGACGGCTCAACGGATTAAGGAAATATCTCCCGGATGGTACGCCACACATCTCGGGACAGCGATCATCACAGCCGCTGAAACTTTCGACGAGAAAGCGAACCAACAGCAGACATTTGGCCCTCGCCAGATCGTGTTGATCAGCGATCTCCAAGAAGGCAGCCATCTCGAAGAATTGCAAGGCTACGAATGGCCACGGGGGATTGAACTCATCATTGAACCGATCAAGGCGAAGCGCACCACGAACAGTGGGCTGCAGTTCGTCATGGACGCCGACGAATCAACTCAGCCGAACACCGAGGCGTCCGCCCGGATTCGAGTTCTCAACTCTGCTGATGCCCAACGCGAGCAGTTTCAGATTCGATGGGAAGGAGTTTCTGGAACGGACCCGATGGACGTCTATGTTCCTCCCGGTCAAGGCCGGATTTTTCAATCACCGAAATTGGATCCTGGAGTGATTGGCGAGCGTTTGATCCTCACAGGCGATGACGAGGATTTCGATAACAAGGTCTATCTACTCCAAACGAAAGCCGACAACATCTCGGTCCTGTATCTGGGCAACGAAATGGAGAACGACCCTGCCCAGCCGCTTTACTATTTGAGGAGAGCATTTCAGCAAACGCGACGGCAAGTTGTGCAAATCATTCCTCGCCGCGTCGATGCGCCGTTCACGGCGGCGGAAATCCAGACCGCACATTTCATGATCGTCACGGAGAGCTTGCCGGAGGAACAGATCAAGACCGTTGAACAATTCTTGAAGGACGGAAAAACGGTGCTCTTCTCGATGAAAGAGTCTTCTGCAGCCCAAACCATCGCTCGGCTCACCGGAAGCCAGAACTTCACCGCGGAGGAAGCCCCAGCCGCGCGATACGCGATGCTCGGCGAGATCAGCTTCGAGCACCCGCTCTTCATGCCCTTTGCCGATCCGCGATTCAGCGACTTTACGAAGATCCATTTTTGGAAGCATCGCCGGATCAATACAGACAAGATCGCGGGTGCCAGAATCCTGGCGCGCTTCGACTCCGATAGCAGCACTGCTCTTGTCGAAATCCCGGTTGGCAAAGGCGCCTTGTTAGTCCTTTCGTCAGGCTGGCATCCCGCAGACAGCCAACTCGCCCTGTCGTCCAAGTTCGTTCCCCTGCTCTATGCCATGCTCGAACAAAGCGGCGGGCTGAAATCGCAAAGATCGCAATACTGGGTCGGTGATGAAGTCACTCTGAACTCCACCAATAGCCCCGCGACGTTCAGTATCAGCAAACCGGACGGCTCTACACTAGAGCTGGCGAAGGGAGAAAAATTTGGACAAACGGATTTGCCGGGCATTTACACTGTCACCTCGGAAGAAGCGCCGTTTCGCTTTGCGGTGAATCTCGATCCAGCAGAAAGCAAGACAGCTCCAATGCCCATCGAGGAACTTGAGCGTTTCGGAGTGCCTTTGAAGAAAGAGCGGCTCATCGAAACGGCGAAGCAACGGGAACAAAAGCAAGAGCAACTGTTGGCTGCCGAGCTCGAAAAACAGCAGCAGCTCTGGCGCTGGCTGATTGTCGCCACGCTCCTCATCCTGATCGCTGAAACTTGGCTGGCTGGCTCGCTGACGCGGCGCGGTGCTGTCGCCGCCGCTCAAGCTTAAAATGGGACATGGCGAGAGGCTTGGTATTCCGCCATGGTCCTTTTCATACCTGTCCGGTTAGTTGCCAATTCTGAAGGAGCGCGGCCGTGTGCGAAGCACCAGCCGCAGCAGTCCAATAGCCTCGCGGCTGGGCTTCACCACAGCCGCGCTCCACTGATGCTCTGGCAGCTAACCGGATAGGCACGGTCCTTTTCATAAGAACACACACGACGTTTCCCCCCTTGCCGGGCTGCTTGAATCGGGTAGGCTCTGGCCATGTTCCATACAAAACTTTTCAGACAACTCAGGTTCTCTCTCTGCTTCCTCCTTATGGCAACCGGCGGTCTTAGAGCGGCCGAAAACGTTGGCATTATTGCTCCGGGCGCAAAGCTCCAGAAACTCGGCGATGGATTTAAATTCACCGAAGGTCCGGCCGCCGACGCCCAAGGCAACGTCTTCTTTACCGACCAGCCTAACGATCGGATCGTCAAATGGAGCACTGACGGCACGGTTTCGGATTGGCTGAAACCCGCTGGCCGGGCGAACGGCACCTACTTTGAAAAGAACGGAAATCTCATCGCGTGTGCCGACGACAAGAACGAGCTCTGGTCCATTTCTCCTGACAAGAAGATGACCGTGCTTGTGAAGGATTTTGGAGGAAAGCTTCTCAACGGTCCAAACGACCTATGGATTCGGCCCGACGGGAATATCTATTTCACTGATCCACTCTACAAGCGACCTTATTGGCAACGCGACCCGTCCATGCAACAGCCTGGACAGTACGTGTACTATCTCGAACGGAAGACCGGTCGCGTGACCGCCGTTTGCACCGATCTGAAGCAGCCTAATGGCATAATCGGAACACCCGACGGCAAGACACTTTATGTGGCGGATATTGGCGCGGGAAAATCCTACGCCTACAGCATCGCCCCTAACGGTTTACTAACGGACAAACGGCTTTTTTGCTCACTCGGCTCGGACGGTATGACTCTCGACGCCGCAGGCAACGTTTATCTCACAGGAAAAGGCGTTACGGTCTTCAGTGCGGATGGAAAACAGATCGAACACATTGACGTGCCCGCCTCCTGGACCGCCAACGTAACCTTCGGCGGGAAAGATCGGAAGCTGCTCTTCATAACCGGCAGCGAAGCGATTTACGGCCTTCAGATGCGAGTGCGCGGCGCATTTTGAGCCCTGGGCGGTGGGCCAGCAAATCGTCGAGCAAAAGAAATCTCTATGAAAAAGATTCCCTTGCTTTGCCTGATGTGGTTTGTCGGATGCATCAGCTTGCTCGCTTCGCTCGCGCGGTCCGACGTCGTTGACGATTACCTCCGAGCGGAAATAGAGAAGCGCCATTGCCCCGGGCTCGCGCTGGCCGTTATTCAGGCCGGAAAAGTTGTGAAGCTGGCTGGGTACGGCCTGGCCAATGTGGAACACGCAATACCGGCCACGCCGAAAACTGTTTTTCAGATTCAGTCGGTAACGAAGCAGTTCGTCGCGACGGCGATCATGATGCTCGTCGAGGAAGGCAAAGTATCTCTGGACGCAAAGGTGTCGGACTACCTGTCGGGCGCGGCTGTAAGCTGGGAAAAGATTACGGTGCGGCGACTGCTGACGCACACCAGTGGCATCAAAGATTTCATCAACGAACCGACCGCCAGCTTGCGACTCGAAGTGACCGGTGAGGAGGTGCTGAAGGAGACAGCAAAACGGCCGCTCAATTTTCAACCTGGCGAGAAATATGCCTACAGCAACTCCAATTACCATTTGCTGGCGATGATCCTCCGGAAGGTCACCGGGATGTCGTACAGCGATTTCTTGGGAGAGCGCGTTTTTGAACCGTTGGGAATGTCGAGCACACGATTGATGAGTTGGTCGGAGGTTATTCCCAACCGTGCCGCTGGATATCGCTGGCAGACGAATCAATTGTCCAACGGCCAGTTCGTTGCCGGGTCAATTCTTGCCTACGGCGGCGGAGGGCTCCTTTCAACTGCGGAAGACATGGCAAAGTGGGATTTGGCGTTGCGCGGGGAGAAACTTTTGAAACGAGCGACCCTGGAACAGATGTGGGCACCGACAACTCTCAACGACGGAAGCATCAGCAATTATGGCTTCGGGTGGGGTGTCGGTGGTAAAAAGCCCCATCGAAGCGTGCAGCATTCCGGCAGTCACATCACGGGCTTTACAAGTTACATTGTTCGATTTTTGGACCACGACTTATCGGTCATTGTTCTTGCGAATGCTGGCCACGCTAACCCAGGAACAATTGCTCAAGCTATCGCAGGGTTGTACGTCCCCGCACTCGCTCCGGCGGCACCGCGCAAGGCTATCGAAGATAAGAAGGAGTAGAACCACCAGACCGTCGCCAACCCAGCGGGTGAGTTTGAGGAGATCGAGAGGCGTCGTCGGTTTCGACTCTTTCATCTGTAATTTTTTTCTGACAAGCGAGGGCCAAAGCTGTATAAATCAGCCACTATGAAATGGATTGTTATCCTCTCTTTGACGATGGCGACGGCAACTTACGCCGCGGACTCGAAACCAAAGGCCGAAACATTCCTCGACGCGGCCAAGGCCGGTCAGGACTACATCGACCAAGGCGAATACAAAAACGATTGGGGCGGCGCGCAGATCATTGCGCTGGGCGAAGGCAACTTTCGCCTTGTGACCTACAGAGGCGGATTGCCCGGCGAGGGTTGGGACAAGGAGTACAAACAGGAAAACCCTGGTAAACGCGAAGGCAGCAAGATCGTTTTCACGGGTGAGAACGCTTACCGCGCAGAGGTCGCTAACGGCAAAATCACGATTAACACAGACGGCGGTGGCCCCTACACAATGGAGAAAACAGAACGCAAGAGCCCGACACTTGGCGCAAAGGCACCGGCTGGCGCGGTGGTGCTGTTGGACGGCAAGAACGCTGATGCGTGGACGGGAGGGCACCTGGACGAGCGCAACTTCCTGGCAGCCGGTTGCAAGAGCAAACAGAGCTTCATGGACTTCACGGCGCATTTCGAATTCCTGCTTCCCTTCAAACCGCTCGGACGCGGACAGGACCGCGGCAACAGCGGTGTCTATTTGCAGGACCGCTACGAACTCCAGGTACTCGATTCATTCGGACTCAAGGGCGAGAACAACGAATGCGGCGGTATTTACACCCAAGCCAAACCCGCCGTGAATATGTGTTTCCCGCCGCTCACGTGGCAGACCTACGATATTGACTTCATCGCGGCGAAATACGATGCCTCCGGCCAAAAGACCAAAAATGCTCTCGTCACAATTAAGCACAACGGCGTGACGATTCACGACAGATTCGAGTTGAAAGGGCCAACGCCCGGCAACGACAGAAAAGAAGACCCGACCGGCGGTCCGCTTCAGCTTCAAGGACACGGCAACCCCGTCTTTTATCGAAACATCTGGGTGGCGACAAAGTAGTTGCGGCTGGTTGAGCAACGCGTTCAACATCAGATCCTCAACAACTCACGCAGCTGTGCCGCGTGAGCAGGCATCCCATGCGGGGCTACATGGCCGGTGTCTCTGTGAATGCGCGGCTTGTTGCTGCTCTCGACTCAATCTGCTCAATGGCCCAACGGGCATGTTCGGCGATGAGCGGCTCGGTGTCGTTTGATGCCCGGCTCAATGCGGGAAGCGCGGTAGCGTTTCCGATGTTTCCGAGAGCGACACACGCATTTCGCAAGAGGCCACGGCGCTTCGTTCGCAACATAGGCGTCCCCGCAAAACGTCGTTTGAACCCGTCGTTGTCCAGCTCGATCAATCCCACCAAATCCGGCGTGGAAAGATCACCACGGGCATGTTCGCGCATGAGTTTGCCTTCCTGCGCAAACCGGTTCCAAGGGCAAGCAGCCAGGCAATCATCGCAACCGTAAATTCGATTCCCAATCGCGGCACGGAGTTCGATCGGAATGGAGCCTTTCAACTCGATTGTCAGATACGAAATACAGCGGCGGGCATCGAGTTGGAACGGGGCGGTGATCGCCTGTGTCGGACAAGCTGTCAGACAGCGAGTGCAGGAGCCGCATCGGTTTTTCTCCGGAGCATCGGGCTCGATCGCTAGCGTGGTGATAATTTCAGAAAGGAAAAACCAATTGCCAAACTGTCGGCTGATCAGATTCGTGTGCTTGCCCATGAATCCCACACCCGCCCGTTGGGCCAGATCACGCTCCAAAAACGGGCCGGTATCCACGTACCACAAGGATCGCGTTCCTGCCCCGAGTGTGTTCGCGAATTCGGTCAACCGCTTTAAGCGCTCCCCTATCACCTCGTGGTAATCGGCGAAGCGGGCGTAGCGAGCAACTAAGCCGGTTTGGGGAGTGTCTGAAGCCTCAGACTTGAAAGCAGGACCCTCGTAGCTCACCGCCAGGGTGATAATGCTCCTGGCGTCCGGCAAGACTTGACGCGGATCCACCCGCTTATGGGCATTGCGCTGGAGGTATGCCATCTCACCCTGGCGCTTCGCGCTCAACCACTCATTGAATTGTGGGGCTGTCGATGGCGGCTCCGCAGTCGTGAAGCGACAGGCGTCAAATCCGAGTTTACTGGCCTGAGTTCGAATCTCCGTTTTCACCGTGTGAACGTTTTTTCTGAACGAGGTGGAATTGATACGCCACTTGCTGTGCAGCCTCTCGCACCGATCGCACCTGTGTGTTAAGCATTACATCCGCGTCGCGATAGGCGCCTTCGCGTTCCGCTAGCAAGTCGCGAATTCTCGCCTGAGGATCCGGCGTGTGCAAAAGCGGCCTGTGGCTTTGATGGCGGACCCGCTCCCAAATCGCTTCCGGAGACGCCCAAAGACATACGACGAGAGCGTGAGTTTTCAAGCTCGCCATATTGGTGGAATCGGTGACCAGACCGCCACCGGTCGAAATGACTGTTCTGCGATAGTGACACAGTTCGTGGACAACTTGGCGTTCATACTCGCGAAACCGCGCTTCCCCGTCCTCCGTGAAAATAGCGCTGATTCTCCGGCCTGCGCGCACTTCGATCAATTCATCGGTATCGACCATACGAAAGTGCAGCAAGGCGGCAAGAGTATGGCCAACGGAGGTCTTTCCCGTTCCCATAAACCCCACTAAGGCGATGTTATGGATCCGACGTGATTGAGTCACTTGCTTGACTTAGCGCATTAGTCGCTTGGAGGCACGAAGTTTTTTTCACTGCTCAAAATTATCGTTTTCAAAAGAACAAAGAATGGTTAAGGATTTCTTATGCGAGAGCCCGACAGAGATGGGGAGAGAGTCATTCGTGGAATTCCTGTTTCACCCGGCGTTTGCCGGGGCAAAATTCTCGTTTACGGCAAGCCGAATGACTGTATCCCTTGCTACCTCGTCCCTGAATCCGAATTACCCAAGGAACTACAACGGCTCGAACATGCGCTCATCCAAACGCGGCAACAGATCGTGGACGTTCAACGCCAGGTCGAAAAGGCCATGGGCGCCGAGGACGCGGGGATATTCGATGCCCATTTGCTGATAGTGGAAGACCGAACATTACTTGACGAAGTGACTCGCCTGATGCACGAGCAAAAGCTCAATGTCGAGCAGGCTTTCTTTCGTGTTGCTGAAAAATATGCGGCGACACTGAGTGCGATAAATGACGAATACTTGCGCGAACGAGCGTCCGACATGCGCGATGTCACGGCTCGTATCCTGAGCAATTTATTGAATCGCCCTCACGAATCGGATCTCCAGCATCTGCAAGAGCCGTGCATCGTGATCAGTGCCGATCTCTCTCCTTCCGCCACGGCTTTGCTGGACAAGAAATTGGTTCTCGGGTTCGCGACAGACAAGGGCAGCAAGACATCCCACACTGCGATCATGGCCCGATCGCTGCAAATTCCCGCGATCGTCGGCCTGCAAGGCGCAAGCAAGCAAGTGGAAACCGGCGATTACGCCTTGTTAGATGGATACAACGGTTGCCTGATCATCAATCCGACCGACCAAACTCTGTTTGAGTATGGCCAGTTGGTTAGGCGGCACGTCAATTTAGAGGAAAAACTTCAGCAGATTCAGCACGAGCCAGCGGTTACCCTCGACGGATCACGCGTCATTCTCTCCGCGAACGTGGAGCAGCCGAGCGATACGGAAGCCGTCAAAGCGTGCGGAGCCGAGGGAGTCGGACTGTTCCGAACTGAATACATCTTCATCAACCGAGATACCCTAGCGAGCGAGGAGGAGCAATATGAGGCCTACCGGAGCGTGGCAGCCGCGCTGAAGCCTCAGCCAGTCGTGATTCGCACCCTGGACCTTGGAGGCGACAAGTTTCTGTCGCACTTGCAAGTGCCGCAAGAAATGAATCCCTTTCTCGGCTGGCGAGCCATCCGTTTCTGTCTGCAAGAGAGGGAGATCTTCCGGAACCAGTTGCGGGCCATTCTGCGGGCGAGCGTCGAAGGCAATCTCAAGATGATGTACCCGATGGTCTCATGTTTGGATGAGCTGATGAAAGCCAATGCACTTGTGGAAGAGTACAAAACAGAGCTGCGAGCCGAGAACATTCCCTTTAACGACTCTCTTGAAATCGGGGTCATGATTGAAATTCCGTCGGCCGTACTGATCGCGGACTCTCTCGCTAAGCGGGTCAAGTTTTTCAGCATCGGGACCAATGATCTCATTCAGTATTCGCTGGCTGTCGATCGATTGAATGAAAAAATCGCTCACCTGTATGAACCGACCCATCCTGCTATTTTGAAGTTGATCAAAATGACCGTCGAGGCGGCACATCGGAACGGCGTCTGGGTCTGCGTCTGCGGGGAAATGGCTGGTGATCCAGTGATGGTCCCGCTGCTCCTGGGGTTAGGGATTGATGAACTGAGCGTCAGTCCGTCCTCGGTGCCACAAATCAAATTTCTAATCAGGCGCTTGAAGCTGAGCGAGGCGAAAGAGTTAGCCGCTTTTGCTTTGGGATGCGAGGACGGGCAGGAAATCTTGACCCGCGCTCAGGAGTTTTCTTGGCAGGTCGCCCCGAGTTTATTCGAGCAAGGCAAGCGAGCGGAGTAGGTGTTGCCTGGCGCTCCATCACCGGGCCTACTGAGAACACTCCGAAAAACTCAGACTTCGGCTGGACGCGTCACGCTGACCGAAACATATTTCGCTTCTGGCAAAATGAATTTTTTAACCTCGACCGAAACAAGTTTGACCCCGAATTCTCGTCGCAATGTTTCTGCAATGTCCACCGCCAATGTCTCAATTAGTTTCCATTGCCGCCCCTCTCCAAAACTGAGCAACCGCCGCGACACCGCGAAATAGTCGATCGTTTGAGTCAGATCATCTTTGGCCGCGGCAGCCGCAATATCGAGGCTCATTTCCACACTAAGCAACAATCGCTGCGGCTTGGCCCGTTCTTCATCAGGAACACCGATATGAACCAGAACAGCGAGATCGCAAATAGTAATTATATCCATTCAGCTCCAACTCGGCTACGGCTTCACCGCGCAAAGCAATGTTCGGGTGGGCTGATTTAGGGCCATCCCAAGCGCGTCAGAAATCGTCATCCAACGGAATTCTTGCGCCTCCTCGTTCAGCTTAACCGCCCGCCCCGACACACACCGACAAGTGTAGTTCAACAAAACAAAATGGGTATCGCGATAAAACTCGCGCGAATGAATACAATCCTGAACCAGCACAAATTTGATGTCGGCAATATCAAGGTCCGTTTCTTCCTTGATCTCACGCCGTAATGCATCGATCGACGTCTCTCCATACTTGGTCTTACCACCAGGGATTCCCCAAAGGTTCGACCATTTCTGAGTGCGAATCATGAGGACTTGCTCCTCATCGTTGAAGATTAATGCTCCGACGGTCACGATCGGTTGCAACTCGCGATGATGAATGTCGGCGGAAGCGTCCGCCTTCAGCTCCCAGCCATTCCGTTCGAGCAGCGTTTGCAATTCTCCGAGATGTTCGACAATCAGATCTGGTTCACTGACCCGAAGTTGATCGAGACCCGTATAACCGGTGAGCACGGCGCACGAGAAAACGCCCCCGTGCTTGGCCGTTTCGATATCGTGCTGCATGTCACCAATGAAAAGAGTCTCCTTCGGCTTCAATCCATTTTCTTCCAACAACTCCAGGATTTTTGTTCGCTTATCCAGGATCTCAACGTAAGGCCGCTCCAAATACTCATGAAAGCCGGTCCGGGCCGATTGTGTGGCGAAGTGATCGCGATGCACGGTGCTCAGCAAAAAAGTGCGAATACCCCTTTGACGGCAACATTGCAGGAACACGCGCGCGTAAGGGAGCTCATTCACGGTCCCTTGCACTTGCTTGAAATGCGCATGGAACCACTCCTCCAATTGAGCCAAGGGAATATGAGGCGTGTGGCGATCGTAAAACCCTTTGAAAGGAAGGCAAAACTCAGCGCGAAAACGATCGAGCGTCCATTCTTCCAAGCCCGCTTGACGGAACACATGATTGGTCGCTTTCCAAACCGCCGGTAAATCGTCCACGAGCGTCCCGGACCAATCGAAGATGATATTACAAATCACAGTCGTAGCTTAACGCCAAGATCAGAAGCCCGCTCTAGCCTTCTTTCTTCGCCACTTTCAACTCAATGTGCAGATCGCGAAGCTGCTTCGGCTCGACAGGCGCGGGCGAATCGGTCATCAGGTCCGTGCCTTTGGCGGTCTTCGGGAAAGCAATGACATCGCGAATGCTCGGCGTCCCACATAGGATCGCGATCATTCGATCGAAGCCGAGCGCGATGCCGCCATGCGGTGGACAGCCGTAACGAAACGCCTCGAGCATGTAGCCGAATCGCGCTTTGACTGTCTCCGGCGGGATTTGCAACAGTTGCTCGAAGATGGTCTTTTGCAACTCGGGCTGATGAATACGAATCGACCCGCCGCCCAGCTCAACTCCGTTCACGACCACATCGTAATGCTGGCCGCGGACTTTCTTGGGATCGGTTGACAACAGCGCAGCATCCTCCGCGACCGGGGCGGTAAAGGGATGATGGCTCGAGTACCATCGGTTTTGTTCCTTGTCGAAACTCAAGAGCGGGAAATCGACCACCCAGAGAAAATCAAAACGATCCGATGGAACCGTCAGCTTCCCCTGCCCTTTCAAGACATCGGCGCAATAGAGGCGAATCTTTCCGAGGATCTCGCAGGCAGTGAGCCATTGATCCGCGGCGAAGAGGATCAAGTCGCCTTCTTCAATGCCTAGCTTCTGCCGCAACGCGCCTTTTTCAGTTTCGCTGAAAAACTTGACGATCGGTGATTTCCATTCGCCATTTTCGACTTTGATGAAGGCGAGTCCTTTCGCACCAAAACTCTTGGCGTACTCAGTCATCGTTTCGATTTGCCCTTGCGTGGCTCCTGCGAGGCCTTTGGCATTGAGCGCCTTGACAACTCCGCCGCTCGCGATGGCGCCGCTGAAAACCTTGAAGGTGCTCGCGCGGAATTCCTCCGTGAAGTCCGCAAGCTCCATTCCGAAACGAGTGTCCGGTTTATCAATGCCATAACGATTCAACGCCTCGTTGAACGAGATCCGCTTAAAAGGTGCTGAGATGTCGATGTTCAGCGCCGTCTTCCAAACGCGCTGGATCAAGCCTTCGATAAGATTGTAAATGTCCTCGCGTTCGATGAAGGACATTTCCAAATCCACTTGAGTGAATTCAGGCTGGCGATCGGCGCGAAGATCTTCGTCGCGGAAACATTTCGCCAGTTGGAAATATCGCTCGACGCCAGCCACCATCAAGATCTGCTTGAATTGCTGGGGCGATTGCGGCAACGCGTAAAAATGTCCTGGATGTACGCGGCTCGGCACTAGAAACTCGCGCGCGCCTTCGGGAGTGGATTTGAAGAGCATGGGAGTTTCCACTTCCAGAAAGCCTTGCTCGTCCAGATAAACTCGTGTCGCGGTCGCGACCTTGCTTCGGAGACGAAGATTGCGCGCCATCTCGGGTCGGCGTAAGTCCAAGTACCTATATTGCAGACGCAGTTCTTCGTTCACCTTGCTGGCTACTCCTGGGTCATCGACCGGGAATGGCAGCACGTCCGCTTGGTTCAGGATCTCGAGCGCGGTCACCATGACTTCGACCTCTCCAGTCACGATCTTAGAATTATTCGTGCCGACAGGACGTTGACGCACCTTGCCGGTGATCGAAATAACCGACTCACTCCGGAGTGAAGCAGCGCTCTCGAAGATTTCTTTGGTCAGATCGGATGGATCAAAAACCGATTGAGTGCGGCCTTCGCGATCCCGGATATCGACGAAAATCAGGCCGCCGAGATCGCGGCGAGAATGGACCCAGCCCGACAATGTCACTGTTTGCCCGATGTGAGCCGGGCGCAATTCGTTGCAATGATGCGTTCGTTTCATGAAATTCTAATCAGCTTTCGCCTGACTTCGACGTCAAGCGAACGGGGATGTTGCGGGGAAACCGCGCTGAATTCAAAGAGAAATTTCAGGGACGAGCGATCCACGCCCCGATCCACTGCTACTTCGCGGTTTCGTTGAAGTAGATTTTTAGATTCTTTGTCGCGCGGCCCGCGGCAATGATATCCAGTCGTCCATCTCCATTCAGGTCGGCCAACGCCAAATCTTCGCAGGCCATCGTGTTATCATCGACTAACGATTGCTTCCACTCCTTGCCTTCCGCATCAAGAGGGGTAAACAGCTTGATCCCAACTTTTACCCCCGG
>SIBE01000084.1 GCA_009695265.1 Pedosphaera sp.
CAACTCAATTCAAGAGCGCAAAGCCGACTTTCCAGTTCCACCCTTCAAAAAAATCAGCCGAGTTCACATTTTCCCCTGCCAATATCATTCAACCGCTCCTGCGTTCTTGCCTTAACCGAAGAGAAAACTTTTCTTGAAGCAGCCCTGCGTTCATCATGAATCAACCATCCTCAGCTTGTGATTTTTCAACAAACCGCTACAACCTCCTCCCATGTTATCGTCCGACACCACAAACACAAGCGCACCGACTCCGTCCGACTTCATCCGCGACATCGTCGCCGAGGATCTTCGAACCGGCAAGCACTCCAAAATCATCACCCGCTTTCCACCCGAACCCAATGGCTACCTCCACATCGGACACGCCAAATCAATCTGCCTCAACTTCGGCATCGCCCGCGAGTTCGGCGGCGTCTGCAACCTGCGGATGGATGACACCAATCCAACCAAGGAAGATGTCGAGTACGTTGACTCCATTCAGGAAGATGTCCGTTGGTTGATTTCCGGATGGTCCGACCAGGTGCTTGCATTGAAGATCCGTGGCGACACCACTGGAACCGGCATCTTGCCACTCAACTCCCCGTCCGTCTCGCCCGCGGAACTCGAGCCCTTCTACGCCTCGGATTACTTCGCCCAGCTTTATGGTTACGCCGTCACGCTCATCAAAGCCGGCAAAGCCTACGTCTGTGATCTCTCGCCCGCAGACACGGATCGCTATCGCGGCGCGCCCGACCGACCGGGCCAGGACAGCCCCTGGCGCGAACGTCCTGTCGATGAAAACCTCGACATCTTCGAGCGCATGAAGAATGGCGAGTTTCCCGACGGCACACGCACGCTGCGAGCCAAGATCAATATGACGTCGCCGAACGTGTGGCTGCGCGACCCGTTGCTCTATCGCATCCGCCATGCCGAACACCATCACACCGGAAACACCTGGTGTATTTATCCGATGTACGATTTCGCTCACGTCCTCAGCGACAGCATCGAAGGCATCAGCCACTCCATCTGCACGCTCGAGTTCGAGGTCCATCGCCCGCTCTACGAATGGATTCTCGACAATCTTCCAGTTCCTCAGCCACGCCCGCATCAGCACGAGTTCGCCCGCCTCAGCCTCAGCTACACCGTGCTGAGCAAGCGCAAGCTCCTTCAACTCGTCAACGAAGGTCTCGTCACAGGCTGGGACGACCCGCGAATGCCTACCATTAGCGGACTGCGCCGCCGCGGTGTCACCGCCCAGGCTCTCCGCAATTTCGCCTACCACATCGGTGTCACCAAATATAACGCCCTCACCGATGTCGCCGTCCTTGAACACTCCATCCGCGAGGATCTCAACAAACGCGCGCTGCGCCGTCTCGCTGTCCTGCGCCCAATCAAGGTCGTCATCGCGAATTATCCCGAAGACAAAGTCGAACACCTCGACGCACTCAACAATCCCGAAGATCCGAACGCCGGCTCGCGCAAGATTCCCTTCAGTCGCGAGCTGTTCATTGATCGCGACGACTTCATGGAAATCCCGCCGCCGAAATATTTCCGACTCCGGCCCGGCGGCGAAGTCCGCCTCAAATACGCCTACATTATCAAGTGCGACCACGTCGTGAAAGACGCCAGCGGCCACATCATCGAGCTGCATTGCACAGCCGACCTCGACAGCAAATCCGGCGGCGCCACGGCCAGCCGAAAGGTCAAAGGCACCATCCACTGGGTGAGTGCCGCGCACGCCATCGACGCCGAGGTGCGCCTCTACGACCGCCTCTTCACCGTTCCCGAGCCCGACGCGGACGGTGATTTCAAGAAGCACATCAACCCGCACTCTCTTGAAGTCATCAAAGCCAAGGCCGAACCAAGCTTGAAAGAAGCAAACCCCGACTTCCGCTATCAATTCGAGCGCCTCGCCTATTTCTGCTTGGACAAAGACTCCCAACTCTCGACCAATAGCCCTCAACTGATTTTTAACCGCACGATCACCTTAAAAGATGCTTGGGCCAAGGAAACACAGAAAAAATAAGCGTGCGTGAATGGCCGCAGACATCGCAGCGAGGAGCCCCGCACGTAGTCCCTTACGTAGTCCCGCCTTCAGGCGGTCCCTTCGTCGAATAATCCAGCGCTCGCGAACCAGCCCGCGCCCGACCGGCTGAAGCCGGGACTATATGCGCAAAATGCTTCTCAGGCGCGCTCCCAAAAATGAGCACCGCGCACTCATATCCTTTGGCTTGAATCCTCTGGTCTGATTTCTTCTATGCCTATCCGTTTTTGAAACAATAAGCCGTGGTTATCCTGCAAGTAAGCGTGGCCAAACCTTCGCACAAGGAATCGCAATGTTGAGTTGTCCCCAAGATTCCGTTCGCCAATGGATATCGGGGCGACGAGCAGGGCATTATCACCGACACCGAAAACCCCCATCACAGGCCGCCTTTTCGCAACAGCACCGCCTGTGAAGAGCGTAGAAACGAGCAGAATCTCTAGTTGGGAAAAGCTCATGCGGAGCTTTATTTCTGGTCATAAATCGCGTCTTCCGGCGCATACTGATTCGCCAATTGACTCGCGGAAAACCGAGACCACTCGGCGGCCTGGCTCTGGGCGTGTCGTTCGGCAAGGAGAAATCCATGTAGTGCAGGGCTTCGGATGGGAGGTTTTCCGGCAGGCGCTGGATTTTCTCGTAGATCAAATCTGCAGTGCTCATGGTCCGCAGAATACCCGATTCGTGATGGTCTGCAAATTCGAGAGTTTTTCAAGGAATCGCCCTGAGGCCGCAATCGAAAGCTACACTTTAACACGGAGACAGAGGTCGCATTTGTTGACGCGTCCAGTATAGGCCGCCCGTGTCGAACCGAAGCTGACGAAGAATCGCCGCTCAGCGGCATAGACCTATTGACTCCTGGAAAAACGGGTTGCTTTGCCCCATTTCCCAACCTGTTCTCTCCGCGCACCCTATCTCCGGGAGGACTACCATCCTGATTCAATTCGAGTAGCCCCAATGCTTGCAGAGAATTTTTACCAACTTCCGACCCGAAAGATCGCGAGGAATTTTCACGCGACGGCCAGGACTTCATCCCGCACCAAGTGCAGTCGGATGGTCGAGGGCAGTTTTTCCGGCTGATCGAAATAGAAAGCACGCACGACTTCCTGCGCGTTGCGGGGCAGGTCTTCCCATGTGTCCCCTTCGGTCACAATTGTGTCGGACAAACATTCCGCGCAAAAGCCGCCGTCGGCTTCCTGGACCACTTCAAAAACAAGCTCGCTCATCCCGAAAACCCTACGCAGAGAAGATGCCGTCAGCACGCGGGATTCATTGAACCTGAACTCAGGAGTTAAAACGGGCAGCACGGTCCCAAGTAAAGGGGGCAGACCAAACAGTTGACAGTCCTGCCCTTGACACAGAGATCGCATTTTGTGACGCGTCCTGCATCGGTCCCCGTCTCGAACCGAACCTCCCGCATACACGTGCTACCGAAAAAACTTGCGCACTAACTCGCGCGGCGCGGCGGTGAACATCCGCAACAAAACATGCGTGCCATTCTTCACGCCAGCTGGCGCGCCCAATATCCAGGTTTCCGGCTGAGATGCGCAACCGCCACGATCCAAACGCGGTCGGGCTGCAACTCATAGACAATGCGAAATGGAAAGCGCTTCGTGCGAAAGCGCAATTTGCCGTGGAGTTCGCGTCTTCCTAGTTCCGGCTACGCTCGAATCAACTCCAATACAGACCGACGCAGCGGCAGCTCAATGATTGAAGAGAAACTCCTTGGTGCTCAAAATGGCCCAATAGACGTCCTCGATCGATTGTCTCCGCTCGGCAACATCCGAGGTGTTCAATATCTTCAGTATTTTCTCGCGCTCTACGTCTGTTGGAAAGCGTGACAACGCGCTCAGGTACGCCTCTTCAACAATTTTTTCGGAGGAAGTCTTATCGCGGAGCAGCCTCTCAATCACATTGCCCTTGGCTTCGAGTTTCTTGTTAACCGTGTCGCCATTGGCGATGTGGAGGACCTGGGCCATGCTTGGCTCCTCTGTGCGTTCGCACTCGCAGGTCTTGACACGCTCGGGACGTCCAAACGATTTCAGAAAATAGGAGTTCACATTCGAGTCGGGCAGTTGCAGGGCTCTCCAGTTTTCCGGATAGCCGGGAAATCTTGTCGGCGAACCGGTCACCTGCGAGAAGCCATCGAGCATCACCTCGGCCATCAGCCGACGCGGGTAGTAATGCGAATAAAAACGAGTATCGGCTGAATTCTCAGGGAGGGGCTGACTAGAACGTTGGTACGTCTCCGATTGAAGAATCGCTCGCATGAGGGCTTTCAGATCAAAGTTCTGCTCAACTAAATATTTCGCAGCCGCAGAGAGCAGCTTTTCGTTGCTGGCCGGGTTGGTGACGCGCAGGTCGTCTACCTTCTCAACCAAGCCGACTTCGAAAAAGTTAGCCCAGACACGATTGGCGATGGCTCGTCCAAAGTAGGGATTTTCACCCGAGGTCAACCAATCAGCGACCTGCTCGCGTCGATCCTCCGCCGCATCAATCGGAACTGCCTTGCCATCCAGTGGCCGCGGAACTTGCGGACGCCCCGTGAGCGGCTGACTGATATCTCCACTCGTCGCGACGAACACAACGCGCTCGCCGTCGCCGGGCCCATTCTTCGCGCGCACGCGAGCAAACAAATTGGCCATGCCGTAGTACTCGTCATTTGTCCATTTCTCCATCGGATGATTGTGGCATTTCGCGCAATTGATCGACATGCCGAGGAATGCCTGCGAGGTCGTTTCTGCCATGTTCGGCGGGTCTTCGTGGAGGACATAAAAATTGGCGGCGCCGTTTTCCAAAGTGCTTCCCTTCGCGGTCACTAACTTGCGAGCAAATTGATCCCAAGGTGTGTTGGCAGCGACGTTATTCCGTATCCAATTGTAGTAAGCCCACATGGCCGACGGTTTCAGCTTATCGCTGTTAACAAGGAGCAGATCCGACCATTTGTAAGTCCAATAATCGACAAATTCAGCGCGCTTCAAGAGCGACTCGATCAGCCGATTTCGCTTGTCGGAGCCCGTTCCGTTTAGAAACTCCCGAGTCTCCTCAACGGTCGGTAGAACGCCAATCGTGTCCAGGAAAACTCGACGGAGAAATTCCGAATCCCCAGAGGGCCGTGAAGGCGGAAGATTCAGGTTCTGCATCTTTTCCAAGACTAGCTCATCGATAAAATTGCGGCGTTTGGCTCGCGTGAAGATCTCGGGCGCAATCTTATTTGCATAGGGCACACTCACTGTCGCAATCGCGATCCGGCTCAGATACCAGGCTGTAATTGCCCCTTCGCCATAGCCAAGCACCTTGAGCTTGCCTGCTTCATCCACTTGCGTGACCGAGGAATTCGAATCGGTATATTTCACCCACCGAGTGACATCTTCGGTATGGCCGTCGGTAAAATGGGCGCGGACGATCATCTGGTGGCTCGCACTGGGTTCGAGAATCACGTGGTCCGGCAATATCTCGATTCGCACGATACGCGACTCGTCCTGCTTTGGCCCGGGAGCTCCAGCAGCTATCCAATCAGAAAGCACTCGATACTCGAGAGAGTCAGTCTCGAATTTCTTACTGCCCTTGTGAGGCACAGCGCCGGTCGGCTTCAGCAGCATCAGGCTGCGCCCGGGATCGCTGAGAACAATGCGCCGACCCAGGGCCTGGCGTGTGAGTGCAATATAGTCTCCTTGATTGTCGTAACCGCGGAGGGAGAGTTTTAATCCGTTTTGTCCTGCCGCAGCGCCGTGGCAAGCGCCTGAGCTGCACCCAAATTTTGCCAGGATCGGCTGAACGTTGTTTCGGAAACTCCATTCAGTGGGCTTTTCCATTTCGAAGACTGTGACATCGCACTCCGCCACTTTGTCAGCGGTTTTGCCAACAATTTTTGCCGAACCATTTTTGACCGGCCGCGCGACCCCACCCTCGATCTTTACCACATTGGCGTCGCTGGAGGTCCAGGAAACGTTGTCGGCGACCTGGCCGGCGGAATGGCCAGCGATGACACGCTCTAACAAAAGTTGCTGATAGGAAGCGGGGCCCGTGAGCTGGAAGGATTTCGGCAAAACCATCAGCGACTCTTCGGCCAGGAGAGAAGTGGCGACAATCGCACTAGAGCACTGACAAAGACAAAACACTAAAATCTGCACGGTTGTTCTCATGGTCAAATCAAGTCGCGGCGATTGAGATCAGGTGCGAACATCCAACATTGAACGTTGAGTTAAGATTGAGATACAACGTCGTTAGTTCGACATTCGACATTGGGTGTTCGATGTTCGGTCATTGGCTTGTTCCAGGTTCATGCCCTGTTCTCAAAACAATTCCCGAATGGGCTGTGTTCCGAAGTCCACGAGAGGGAAAGGCCTCGAGTTCGGCCCCGGCAAATGCGTCTCCAGGTCGAGGCCAAGGCTATGGTAAATTGTCGCCAGAACCTCCGGCGGTTTCACAGGCCTTTCGACGGGATAGGCGCCGATCTCATCGCTCTTCCCCACTACCCGTCCGCCCTTCACGCCGCCCCCCGCAAAATAAACCGTCCAGCATTGAGGCCAATGGTCGCGACCGCCCGCCGGATTGATCTTAGGTGTGCGTCCAAACTCGGCCAGGTTACAGACCAGGGTATTGCCGAGCATGCCGCGTTGCGATAGATCCTCCAATAACGCGCTATACCCTTGATCGTACATCGGTGCCACGATGTCCTTCATACCGGCGATCGACGTGAACGGTTTTGAACCGTGGATGTCCCATGTAATCTCGTCGAACACAGTGATGAACGTGTTGATGGTGATGAATCGGACTCCCGCCTCGACCAACCGGCGCGCGAGCAAACAACACTGGCCAAAGCGGGTCATGCCGTAGCGTTCACGCACCTTCTGGGGCTCTTTGCTTAAATCGAATGCCGCGCGCGCCTTGTCGCTCGTCATGAGCCGGTAGGCCGACGCGAAGTTGGTATCCATCAGTTTTGCCGTCTCACTCGCTTCGAAATTTTTCACGGTGTCATCGACAATATCTCGCAAGTCGCGACGACGCCGAAGTCGAGCCTCTCCAATTTCGCTGGGCGGCAGGAGGTCGGGAACTTTGAAATCGCTCTTCGATGGATCAGCCATTAACACAAACGGATCGTAAGCCTTGCCTAGAAATCCAGCGTCTTGGCCGTGCGGCATATTGCCACCTGTGGCACCCATCGGCTCCGGGAGAATCACATGGGCCGGCAGATCGCTTCGTCGGCCTTGCATATACGTCAAGGCGCAGCCGGCGTGGGGCGTGTTCACTCCACCGGTGAAGAGCCGTCCCGTTTGCATCATTTGATGTCCCGTGTCGTGGACGGCAGCCGCAGTGTGGTAGCAGGTGCGAACGAGCGAGAACTTGTCCGCATGTTTGGCGTGCAGCGGAAAAATCTCCGATATTTGAATGTCGGGACTATTGGTCCTAATGGGGTTGAAAGGGCCACGAATTTCTCTCGGCGCGTCCGGTTTCATATCCCAAGTGTCCAACTGGCTCGGAGCGCCTAGATTAAAAATCATGATCGCGGCACGTTCGTCTTTGCCTTTGGAAACAGCGCCCATCGCTTGAAGGGCTGAGAACTTCGATAGAGTCAGGCCAATCGCGCCGAGGCTGCCGACCTCGAGAAAGTCGCGCCTCGTAATTCCATCACAAGTGGTAATTGAACCTCGTCCAGTTATTTTGAGCATGGCATCACACTTTCTTTAGGGGACGACGAAAGATATTCACCGAGATTGCATTCTGCAACAGGTTTTGGTCGCGAACGAAGCTATTCGACCGCGTTAAGGCCGAAAGCTTTTGCATTTTATATCCTCCTATCCCAAGCTTCTCGCATGACGAAACCGCTTGCGCTGTTTGTTTATGAGAACCTGCTTCCTGGCAGCCAGTTGGTGAACCGGCTCCAGGATTTGGGATATCGAGTGCAAGTCATCAGTGACGCCCGGACGCTGACCAACCAAGCCCTCCAGGAAAAGCCGCTCCTTGTTGTCGCAGATTTGGCCCCTCAAGAAGCCGACCTTTGCCAAGCGATCAAGGAGCTGAGGGATAATCCCGGCACCCAACATATCCCCGTCCTGGCTTTCACGGCGCACGGCAGCGAGAAAATGCTGACTGCAGCCCGCGAGGCAGGAGCGACGCTGGTAGCCGCCGAAGACGCCCTTCTTGCTCAGTTGCCTCAACTACTGGAGCAAGTCTTGGTGGTGGAGTAGCCATTTCAAATGCAATCTTAAGCTGAAATCCCAACTATGACACTTCCAGTAGTGAAACTGACCAAAGGCATCTACGTGATGCATCTCTTTTATCGAATCGACCGAGTTCGGTGGGAGCAACTGCCTCCGGGCCGCTCGGATCAAGCGCTTTCCAAACTCCAGGCGCTCTGCTCATCGAGTTCCTCTCCTTCGCATCCGAGGCTGACCAGCTTTACCAACATCGGTGGAAAAGCTGACTTGGCTTTTATGTTGATGGCTTCGGAGATGGCCTTGATCGGCCAGATGCATCAGGATCTCGAGGAGTGCTTTCCCGCCGGCACCTTGCAGCGCGTTTACAGTTTCTTCAGCATCACAGAGCTGCCCGATTACGTGACCACCGATGAGGATCACCAAACCATGCTCATCCAGCACGAGAAATTGGTTTTAGGTAGCGACGAGTTCAATAAGCGCCTTGCAGAACTGCGCGAGAAACATGCCCAATACCAGCATTACCGCCTTTATCCGGAGTTGCCCGATTGGGAAGTCATGGGATTTTATCCGATGAGCAAACGTCGTAACGGCTCGGACAATTGGTACACCCTTGATTTCGCAACCCGCAAGCAATTGATGGCTGGCCATGCACGGGTCGGAAGGAAGTATGCCGGCCGCATATCGCAGCTTATCACAGGATCAACGGGACTGGACGACTGGGAATGGGGCGTCACGCTAATGGCTCATCAACCGGACGCGTTGAAAGAAATCGTTTATGAGATGCGATTCGATGAAGTCAGCGCCCGGTATGGCGATTTTGGACCGTTCTATGTCAACTTGCGCCTGACTCCCGAAGTGCTCTGGAAGCACCTTCATCTATGATGGGGAAGAGGTCCACGACATGGGGCCACGACAGCCAAAGTTTCATCTCGAAGCGACACTCCGGATCTCTCCGGATTTCAGGCGGGTCTTCAAGCTTTGGCCCGGCTGAACTTCGGCGGCCGACCGAATAACCCGGCCAGTGATCTCATCGGTCGTGATGGAGTAACCCCGTTCCAGAACATTGCTCGGGGAAAGTAATCGCAGACGGCTTTCCACGGCAGCCAAACGAGTTCCCAAACCCTTCAAATGCAAACGAACGTGTTCGCCAAATCGTGACACCGCTCGTTCGAGTGATTGACGGCGTCGCAGCACGGCTTGAGCAGGCTTGACGCGCAGCAACCGCGCGGAAACAGCCTGCCAGACGGCATCTTGCCTGCGGTAAGAGTATCTGGCGCATCGCGAGAGACTGCTCTCCAGATCGTCCAAACGCTGTGCATTCTCCTGGAGGCGGCGGCGCGGGTGAGCACGCTGCAATTGGCGTAGCAATCGCCTCAATCCCTCTTGGTTCGTGTCCAGTCGATCTCGAACCAATCTCCGCATGTGAGCGGCCGCTCCCGCGATGAAGTCCCGACTCGCGAACACTCCTTCCGTGATCAACTCGGCTGCCACACTCGGAGTGGCTGCACGAAGGTCGGCCACGAAATCGCTGATGGTGAAATCGATCTCGTGGCCTACCGCGGAAATAATCGGGAGCTTCGATTCAAAAATTGCCCGGGCAACCACTTCCTCATTGAAAGCCCACAAGTCTTCCAAGCTCCCGCCTCCTCGAGTCAGCAGAATTAAATCGATGCCATGGCCGGGCTCCTTGGTCTGGCTCCACTCATCTAACAAACGGATAGCGCAAGCGATCTCATCGGCTGCACCGGGTCCTTGGACGCGGCAGCTCGCCAAAACGATTTCCAGGCTCGGGTTGCGACGTTCGATAACGTGGATCACATCGCGCAAGGCAGCAGCAGTCGCCGAGGTGACGACGCCGATCCGCTGCGGATAAAGAGGGAGCGGACGTTTTCGTTCGGCGGCAAAAAGCCCCTCCGCATTCAGCTTCTGCTTCAGTTTCTCGAACGCGATTTGCAAAGCTCCGACCCCTTGGAGCTCGACCGTAACAACCCGGAGTTGATACTGGCCCCGCGCTTCATAGACGGTGATCTCACCTTGCAAAACAACTTTCTGGCCGTCGGCAAGCAAATCACGGTTGATCGTTCGGGCTTCCCCGCGAAACAAAACGCAACTGAGTTGAGCGATCGAGTCTTTCAAAGAGAAATAGACATGCCCAGAACTTTGGATTCGCAAGTTGGTGATCTCGCCCGTGACCCAAATCTGGCCGATCTCGCGCTCGAGGAGCCTCTTGACCGACGTCGTCAATTCGCTGACCGTCAAAACTTGGCGCAATGCCTCGGGCGAAAACAGCTCCCCAAAGTCCCATTGTGATTTCGTTATCTTGGACATCTTAAATCCTACTCGATCTTCGGTGGATTCAGGCAGGTTTCAAACAAGCGTTCGCATCGCTGCTCATCCCAAAGGCAAGAACACGAGCATGAGCTGAGCAGGACCAATGATACCGCCCGGCGAGCCGATCTAAAACCAGTCGTTTGAGTCTGGCATAGGTCGAAAAAATATATGCTCGGATCGGTCAAGTTTGACTCTCCTGCGAGGTCATTTCAAAAAGTCTCCCGCCGGTTGAAATTTGAGAAGAAGCCAGCGGAACTGAAATACGCTGAATCCCGAGGGCGCGGCCGGTGTGTGAATCGATCTCGATCAGAGCGCCCTGCAAAAAAATACGCTCGGTGGCCACGTTAAAACGCTGTGGCAGATTCGTCATAAACCTCTTGATGACCGGCGCGATTTCGCGGCCCAGCACACTTTCATGCGCGCCCGTAAAGCCGGCATCGCAAAGGAACGCTGTTCCGCCAGGGAAGATTTGTTCGTCGGCCGTTTGGACGTGTGTGTGCGTTCCCACCACCGCGCTCACCTGACCGTCAAGGAACCGAGCCACAGCAATCTTTTCAGAGGTGGCTTCGGCATGAAAATCCAGAAAGAGGATATTGGTAATCGCCCGCAGCCGCTTCACCTCCGCCTGCAAACACGAAAATGGGTTTTCCAGGTCCGGCATAAAGGTCCGCCCTTGAGCATTCACGACAGCGACCGGAGCAGCGCCCTCGGCCTGAAAGATGGTGCTCCCCTTCCCGATCGTGTTGGGTGGATAATTTAAAGGGCGTAAAAAGCGCGGCTCACTTTGCAACAGGCTGGTCACTTCCTTTTGATCCCACAGATGATCTCCCGTCGTGATGATGTCCACGCCACCCTGATAGATTTCAGCGGCCGTGCTCACGGTGATACCGGAGCCACCCGCGGAATTCTCGCCGTTTGCGATGACGAGATCGATTTCATGCTTCCGGCGTAATTTTGGAACCAACTCCGTGATAGCCCGGCGCCCGGGTTCTCCAACCACATCTCCGATAAATAGTATCTTCACCACCATTACATTATGCACGGAGCCTGATCTGACAAGACAAACGCTGTTAACAGCGTGTTTGCAAACGACGAGAGTCGAACGCAACAGTTCGTCCTCGTTTGTCGCCAGCCAAGCCAAAACACCTGGCTCGGCACTCGGTCGGGTGCGTTCGGAAAGCACATTGCCGTCAAATCGCCCGCCATTCATTGCTGCACAGTTTCAGGGGAGGCTTTCGCTAACTTTAAGCTGCATCGCCCGGGAATAGCTCCACCGTCCCTTCGGGACTTGGGCCATCTACGACGCAATCCCATCCTTGAAAGAGTGGGCTATTCTCAAATCTCCCATCCGGGAGATGTCATTGGGAAGCCCATCGATGGCAATAGAACAGGGCCGGAAAATGTCCAAACTCCAGTCGGCACAAACGCGCCACCTGCCTGGGCGTCGCCGCACGCAGACCGAACCAACAGAAAAACGCCCTCCGATACCAGCGCGTGAACGTGCGGATCTCGGTCGTGTTGGTCCTGGAAGCTGGAGGTATCACAGGGGCCGCACGACTGAAAGGCCTCTCGTATAATCCAGGTAGGTTTCGAACGAGAGCACGCCGCCGCCCATGCCGCTCTTGTTGATGCCCGCGTAGGGCACGCCGTGGGCGAAGACGTTGTGGGCGTTGATCCAACTGTTGCCCGCGACCATTCGCTCCGCCACGCGGCGGGCGCGATCCAGGTCAGCGGACCAAACGCTATTCGCCAGTCCGTAATCCGTGTCATTCGCGAGGGAGATCGCCTGCGCCTCGCTGTCGAACGGCGTCAAATACGCCACCGGGCCGAAGATCTCCTCACGGGCGGCGACATTGTCCAACCCGCCAGCCAGCAGTGCCGGCTTGACGTAGAACCCGTCCCGGCCGGGGACGGAAGCCGCGCCGCCGGCCAGCAGCAGTTCCGCGCCTTCCGCCTGCCCGCGTTCAAGGTAGCGGAGGACGCGATCACGCTGCTTCGCGCTGACGACCGGGCCCATTTGCGTTGCGGGGTCCAATTGGTAGCCGACTTGCACGCTTTTCATCCGGTCCACGCAGTTGTTCACGAAGCGGTCATAGATCGACCTCTGGACCAGCCAGCGGGTGGCGTCACAACAAACCTGCCCGGTATGAAAAGTAATCGCTCCGACCAACTTCGCGGCCGTCGCATCGAGATCCACGTCATCGAAGATCACCGCCGCGCCTTTGCCGCCAAGTTCGAGCTTGACTGGAGTGAGGTTTCGGGCGCTCGCCTCCGCCACCAAGCGGCCGACTTCAGGCGAGCCGGTAAATGACATTCGCTTCAGGCCTGGATGGCTGGCAAGCGCCGCACCGGCAGTTGCGCCATAACCCGTAACCACGTTGATCACCCCGCTCGGGAGACCCGCCTTCTGGGCGAGTTGGCCCAGGTATAGCGTGGACAACGGCGTGTCCTCGGCGGGCTTGATGACGACGGTGTTGCCGGCGGCGAGGGCGGGGGCGATATTCCAACCAACGAGCAGGAACGGGAAGTTCCAGGGGACAATGAACCCGCACGGGCCCCACGGGATCCGAACCGTCGAAGCTTCGTGTCCCTTGACCGCCAGCGGCGTGCGGCGCTGCACGTGGAGGGATATCTCGATGAAGTAGCGCATCGTGTCCACAAAGTTCTGAATGTCCCCTTCGGCCTGGGCGAGGACTTTGCCAGCGTCACTCGCTTCAATCCGCGCGAGAATCGCTTTATGCTTTTCGACCTCGTCGGCAAGCCGATGAAGCAGCGCGCCACGCTCGTTCGGTGGCATCTCGGCCCATCCCGACGAGCGAAACGCATGGGTCGCCGCCCGCACAGCGCGGTCCACGTCCTGGGCGCCCATCGCGGGTACTTCAGCCAGCGGCGCGCCGGTTCCGGGATCACGCGTCGTGAGCGTTGTGCCGTCGGTGGCAGCCACCCACTCTCCGCCAACAAAAGCTTTGAGGGACGACTGGGAGAGGAACTCGTTAACTTTCGTGAGGGTCGATTCAACGGTTGGGTTCATATCTTTTTTGGTTTCTATGGACTGATTTGGTTCACAATTTCAATCACTGCGAATTGGCCAGGCCGGTGAGCCGAGCGCATTTCTCAAGGAAAGCTCGCGTGCTAAATAATTCCGGATTCAGGACCCCGTTCGGACGCCGACCGAGCGACAGGTCGAGTATGCTCTGACACGCGGCGCGACCGATGTCACGAAATATTTCGCTGATTCAGCGCCTATGAGGGTTGTCGAGAGGGTCGCATTTTGGTCCAACGCTTCTCACGATGAGGGGATGAGAATTGCTGGCGTTCAAGTTGGCAGCATTTGATGATTGTGAGGATTGCGATGATTCTGCTACAAACGCCCACGATGAGTCCCGAATCTTCCACCACAAATCTATCTAGGCCCAATGAACATTTTCAGTAAATCGCTGTTGTGGTGTGCGTTTTGTGCAATCACTCTTGACTGCGCTTCCGGCGCGGATGGTGCCAAGAGAAGTGGAAGATTGTCCTTTGGCTGGGCCACCGAGAGCATTGTACCTGACCAGCCCGTTGCCATTGCAGGGCAGTATCATACCCGGATCAGCAGCGAAGTGCATGATCTGATCACTGTCACCGCTTTGGCAATGGAGACTCGCGATCAGCAAGGCGTCATCGATCAGGTCGTGTGGGTCTCGTGCGATCTGGTTGGAATTCGCAGAAAATCAGTTGAGAAGATCCGCAAGCTCGTCGCACCATCCCTTCCCGACCTGGATGTCATGAAGATCGTGATCTCCGCAACCCACACGCATACGGCTCCGGCGATCACCGACGCCGACGAGACCGATTTGCATCCGTATGATTTCGCTGGCAGTTGGGCCTATCGTATTCCCGCTGATCAACAGAACATCATGCGGCCCCGGCAGTACTTGGATTTCCTGGAGCGGCAAATCGCCAGCGCGGTTGTTCGGGCTTGGAATTCACGGCAGCCTGGAGAGTTTAGTTCGGCCCTCGGCCATGCTTCGATCGCGCGCAACAGACGTGCCGTTTATCTTGACGGGACAACGCGAATGTATGGCGACACCAAGGATCCTAATTTCTCGCACACGGAGGGCACGTCCGACGATTCGGTGGATACGCTCTTCTTCTGGCGCGGTGGGCAGATTGTCGGAATCGCTGTCACCCTCTACTGCCCGTCGCAGGAAGTCGAGGGTGAGCTTTATTTGTCCGCGGACTTCTGGCATGACGCACGGAAGTTGCTGAGAGAACGGTATTCTTCGAACCTCTTTGTGCTGCCGTTGACGGGGGCCAGTGGTGATCAGTCGCCTCACATTCAGGTGGGGAAATCGTCCGAAGCGAGCATGCTGAAACGGCGAAAGCTCAGCTATCGCCAAGAAATCGCACGACGCATCGTTCAAGCGGTTGAAGATGTGACAGAGGTTGCTCGCGAGTCCATCCATTCTGAAGTTTGGTTCGATCATCGGGTGGAGCACTTCCAACTGCCAGTCTGGAAAGTCTCGGAGCAGCGCTTTGCGGAGTCGTCCGCCATTTTCAAGGCAGGCAAAGACAAATTGAACAACTTGACCAGCCCCGACTACATCAATTGGCGCATTAGTCGAACCATGATGGCGCGCTACGAACTGCAAAAGACCGAGCCTTTTTATCGAGCGGAGATACACGCCTTGCGATTGGACGATCTGGCCATCGCCACCAATCCCTTCGAGCTCTACACCGATTACGGCCTGCGGATCAAGGCGAGAAGTCCCGCTGCTCAGACCTCCGTCGTCCAGCTTACAGCCGACTGTCCCGCATACCTGCCGACGGAACGGGCAGTCCAGGGAGGCGGGTACAGCGGGCGAATCGACGATGGAGTGGTTGGCCCTGAAGGCGGACGAGTGCTGGTGGAAGAAACGTCCCGGCTCTTCAAAACCATGTGGGGACAACAGAAGTAACAACCGGGTAATATCGCATGAACCAAGACATTTGGCGTGTCACTCAGATCCTGACTGCCGAATCGCCGGCGTCCGCCATGAAACTCCGTGCAGAAGTTCGCGCAGTGCCGGGCAAAGGACTTGACGGTGACCGCTACTTTTCGAGCACTGGGACATTCTCACCCACGCGCCCAAGCCCCGATTTTGAGATCACGTTTATCGAGCAAGAGCAGATTGAAGCGTTTGCCCGGGAGTCACGGGTTCCATTCACGTCGCTGCACGCACGAAGAAATATCGTGACCGAGGGAGTCAGGGTAAACAGTCTCGTTGGAATCGAGTTCTACGTCGGCAAGGTACGCATCCGTGGAATCCGTCTGTGCGAGCCGTGCAATCACCTCGCCAAGATCAGCTTTCCTGAAACTCTGGAAGGCCTCGTGCATAAAGGGGGTCTGCGCGCTCAGGTTCTTTCGGAAGGTCTGATTCGGGTTGGCGACGCAATCCGTGTAATTGCATGATAAGCGCCACTCCGATCCTGCGCGAGCTTTGGCTCCGCTGAAAACCTCCACGCTTTGCCGCCGATCTAAGCGAAGGTTTGACTCCTTTGAGATCCTATTGAAAAAGAACGCCTCCTGGCTGGGCATCGGTCAATGACGTTTTAACCCGATCCTTCGTGTTCGAAGCTTACGGCCAGGCCGATGGCTGATGTAGCCAAGGGAAAGACTTTCATCCGTGCGGCCTGCCCTTTTATGGCCATTGAGGACGGATACAACGCACACTCCAGATCGAATCCGAACAAGCCGGATAAGGTACGGCGCGGCGAATGCTGTAGGCTTTGTCCTTAAGTGATCACCCGGCTGATAAAACTAAAGACTAGGATTCTGAACATCTCCGCAAATACCGTCGAGCAGACAGCGAATCGAGCTGACGGCGAGAGGAAGTATTCCGGGTCGTCGAGTTGCGGTAGAGAATCCGTTGGCAACACAACATTGGGACGATTGGTTTATAACTATTAACACTACTGTCCGGTGAAAAACCCCGGTAAACAGGGCTGATTGTCGGGGTCGAGTATAGGGGTTGGCGGTGGTTGTTGAGAAAGAACCTGTAAAATGGGCATTTTCTCGAAAAGCGTCAGGCTGAATATCTGTAGAACAGTGTAGAGG
>SIBE01000085.1 GCA_009695265.1 Pedosphaera sp.
GACGCAGTGGCCCAAGAGCGAAGCCGGTGTGGATGGGGATATTGCCTCTTCATAAGTTGCGTTCTCCTGTCTTCAAAAGCCCTGGTTAAACCGTTGAAGAGTTTCACAAACACACCGAGACTTTCGGGTCTGTGGAGAGCCTCCCAACGATTAACCGTCCCTATTAACAACAGGAGCCCGAGGAAAAGGCAAAGGTGGAAACTACGATAAGGGCACCGTACTTATACGATAGTAAAACTACGCCAAATCCCCGCCCGCCCCATTCCATTTCGGAAATTGCCTCCTCCTTTTATCGATCCCATTCCAACAGGACAGGCGTGTCCGCGATCGTCACTAAGAATGAATTCCTTGGAAATGTCATTTTCTCGGTTAGGCTCGTTCCGCACAAAACCCGTGAAGATGACGATGGCGAAGGCAGCTAGCACAGAACCCCGGAGCCTCGCGTGAAGAAGCCGCGCGGTAGAAGAGTGAAGCATGATTCGCCGGCGGGAAATCCGACCATTCAGAGCGGGGGACGGCATCGCCGGATTCCATTTGCGGCCGTGGGCGTGATCGTGGGGGTCATTATGATTGCACTGGCTGCCACGGTCGTCCTTCGAGGACGTCGTGCTGCGGAGGCTCGAAAACAAACCAGCGATTTACTATTGCGAGGTCACGCAGCCAAGGCCGAAGAGGCGGGTCCATACACTCCCCGTGCGGCTGGAATTCTACAATTTTCCAAGGATATTGCGCCAATCATCTGGAATCGTTGCGCTCCGTGTCATCGACCGAAGCAGGTCGCCCCGTTCAGCCTCTTGAGTTATTCGGACATTAAGAAACGAGCGGCGCAGGTCGCGGAGGTGACGGCGAAGCGGATCATGCCTCCCTGGCCGCCTGAGCCAATGAATCCCCGGTTCGAGGATGAACGCCGATTGACCGTAGATGAATTGGGCATGCTTCAACAATGGATTTCCGAAGGCTCGATCGAAGGGGATCCTTCCGAACTTCCATCTGAGCCCGAATGGCACGATGGCTGGTTCTTGGGGAAACCGGACTTGGTGGTGACGATGGGAAAGCCATTTAAGCTTGCTGCCGATGGGCGGGATGCTTATCGGAACTTCGTTTTGGCAATTCCAACCAACCAAAGACGCTACGTGCGGGCTGTCGAGCTCCGGCCGGATAACCCTCGATTGGTCCACCATGCGTTCATGTTTGTGGACCCGACTGGACAGTCGCAGAGACTCGACGGCAAGGAGGCTCAGTTGGGCGCTCCGTACGGAACGCAGATGCCGGAGGGTCAGTTCCTAAGCTACCAGCCTGGCCGGGGTCCCGCGATGGCATCCGACGGACTGGCTTGGACACTAGAACAAGGCAGCTATCTCGTCTTGCAGCTCCATATGAAGCCGACCGGCAAGTCAGAAACGCTTCAAGCTTCCGTCGGTTTTTATTTCACCGACCAAGCGCCGACAAATACGCCAATGAAGGCCGGGTTGACTTGTTACACCATTGATATTCCGGCTGGAGAACGTAACTACGTTGTGAAGGATTCGTTTGTGTTGCCGGTGGATGTTCAGGCGGTCGCCATACTGCCCCATGCCCATTATCTGGCCCGAGACGTCAAGGGTTTTGCGGCGCTGCCCAATGGCACGCGGCTTCCGTTGATTCATATCAAGAACTGGGACTTCGAGTGGCAAGGGGCTTACCGCTTCGCCGATGCGATGTCGTTGCCGAAAGGCTCAACCATCATGATGGAGTTCACTTACGACAACTCAACCAACAATGTTCACAACCCGAATCATCCGCCGAAGGCGGTGGCTTACGGTGTTCAGTCCACGGACGAAATGGCGGAGCTATGGCTGCAATTGCTGCCTCGAAACGCCGTCGATCGTGCTCTGCTTGCTCGTGCCTATGCCGAAAAGAGCGACCGCGTCTATGACGAGCGAAGTCAGTATTTGCTAAGCAAAAACCCCAACGATCCGAAAGGGCACTTTACGCGCGCCGTGATATTGCTCAACCAAAAGAAGGTCGTTGAAGCCTTGAAACATTTCAATCTGGCGCTGGCCGCCGATCCGAACTATCACGAAGCCCATTTCACTCTGGGAGTGGTTCATTTGATGAATAAGAATATTGGCGGAGCTGAAATCGCTTTCAAGAATGCCATCCGGACTGATCCTCAAGACTATCGCGCTCAAGGAAGCCTCGGGAATGTTTACCTCGAGCAAGGCCGGATGAACGACGCTGTGGCCCAGTTCGAAATAGCGCTCCGGATAAATCCGAACGACCCGACTGCAAGAGAGAATCTGGAAATGATTCGAAAAAGAATGCCATGAATACAGCGGCGATGCTCAGTTACCTTTATGACGCCGCGCGCCGAATACAGTTCACCAACCCGGCAGGGCACGACCGGGGTTCGAGATTCGCAATCCGATTAACGAGCGAGGAGGGTCACATCGCGGGAATCATTCAAGAGCAGCACGGCGCAGTAGGGCGCGGAAGATCCTTCTTTGGAAGAATCAAAGCGATCTTCTCATGGTAAACGGTGTGCTATTAACGATTCCAACGATAAGTGACGAGAAGAGATAATCGACCTTCTGCGCCTCATGCACCACCTTGCGGATCGCGGGGGCGTCGTGGTGCTCGACTCCGCGACCCAAGGCATAAGTCAGCAGCTTTTCAGTCAAGGTCCCAACAAAAAGCTCCGGGCGCTTCAGTAAACCGCGCTCGAGCTCGGACACACCCGCGAACTTGCTGCCGTCGGGAAGGCCACCGGAATTATCAATGGGTTTACCTTCTTCAACGACCCGCCAGCGACCCACCGCATCGAAGTTCTCGAGTGAAAAACCCACCGGGTCCATGAGGTTATGGCAGCTTGCGCAGGCGGGGTTAGCACGGTGTTCGGCCAATCGATCTCGAACGGAAATGCTTGCCGATACTGTGTTGTCTTTCAGCGCCGGAACGTTGTCTGGAGGAGGTGGAGGCGGTGTTCCAAGAATGTTGCTGAGAATCCAGTGTCCGCGAATCACCGGCGAAGTTCGGGTGGCATAGGAGGTCACAGTCAAAACACTTCCGTGGCGAAGCAGCCCGCCACGTTCGCTCTCCTGGCCTAGGGAGACGCGCCGGAATCGGCTCCCGTACACATTTGGTATCCCGTAATGCTTGGCGAGACGTTCATTCAGAAACGTGTAGTCCGACTTCAGAAGAGAGAGCACGCTACGATCTTCACGCAGGACGCTTTCGAAGAAGAGCTCCGTTTCCTGGCGGAAAGCCTGTCGCAGATTATCATCAAAGTCTGGAAAGAGCCGCAGATCCGGAGTTATTGAATCCAGATTTCGCAGGTAGAGCCATTGCCCGGCAAAGTTGCTCACCAAGCTCCGGGAACGGGAGTCGGCCAGCATCCGTCGCACCTGTTGCTCAAGCACCATGGGCTTGCCAAGCTCGCTACGAATGGCGAGATCGAGCAACTCGTCGTCCGGGATGCTGCTCCAGAGGAAGAAAGAGAGCCGAGTCGCCAGATCCAGGTCGCTAATACGATAGGCTGTATTTGGCGCAACTCCGACGGGGTCTCGTTCGACGCGGAACAAGAACTGTGGGCTCACCAGGATCGCGCTCAGGGCCGTTTCAATCCCCGCCTCAAAGCCTTCCTCCGCCCGTGCCCTCCGATAGAACTCCATCGGTCTTTCAAGATCGGTGCTGGTCACGGGCCGTCGATAGGCCTTTCGCATCAAGTGAGATAAGATGCGTTCGGCGCAGCTTTCCTCTTCAGCCGGCTTCCCTGGGTTACACACAAAAATCTTACGGCGGCTGGGTGTGTCCCCGGGCCCCTTCGACGCATAAGGGCCATTGATCGAGATCTGGTAGATGGCCGGTGTTATGCGAGGATGCCGGTGCATATTGAAATGCGCACTATACGGCTGGCGCTTGATTTCGAGCAGTTCTGAAGGATTCTTGAGAAACGTCACGCCGAGTTGATGCGGTCCCGCTGTGACGGGGATGCGGACTTTCAGCTTTTGGTCCACGGCTTCGTAGTTCCTCCGGCCCGGAGGCGGAGCCACTGTGAAAAGCTTTACCTGCTCGCGATCCAGCAGCACCTCCAGCTCGTGTGGCTCGTGCAAGCCCTCGATCTCCTCGTTACGGTCCCGCGTGAGCCTGATTTGGATTTCATAATCGCCATTTTGCGGAAATGTGTAAGGAAGCAATGCCCCACCGCGGGTACCAATGGGAAGGCCGTCAACGTGCTCCTCTTGGGTGATGTCCGGCCGAATTCGAATCGTATCGCCACCTTGAGAACGGCGAGGTGCTCCGATCGCAAGCTGACTCACCTTCTGCGCTGCCGAGATGTAGCGGTCCAAGAGCGTGGGAGAGAGATCTCCGACAGTTACATTGTCAAAGCCATGGCTGGCTTCGTCCTTCGGCAGAAGGGCAGAGGCATCGATCTCCAACGCCAACAGATCCCGGATAGCGTTTTGGTATTCGGTACGGTTGAGTCGCCGAAACGTGTCGGTTCGACCAGGGTTCGGGTGCTCGGCGGACGCGCTATCAAGCGAGGCTTCCAGCCGGGAAGCAACCGTGTCATACGCACTCTCCTCTGGACGCTGCTTTCCCATCGGAGGCATCTGACGCGAACGAAGTTTTCGAACGACTTTTTCCCAAATATCGGGGTGTTGTGTTACCTCTTCCAATCGGATGCTGTCGAGGTCCAGCCCGCCTTTCGGCTCGTCGCTGTCGTGGCATGTGACGCAATACTTGTCTAAGACGGCGGGCACCGGCGAACCGATCGCCGACGATGGACGAGAGGTCTGCTGTTCAGCTCCGCCAAGTTCGCCAGCGAGGAGCAGAGCAGGCAACCAAGAGAGGATACAAATGACGCGGCGGCTCATGGCGAGAAGTAAATCAATCCTAGGAATTTGGCTTTTCAAGGCGAGCTGAACCATACTCCTCCAGAGGCCATCGAACAAGAAGAAAGCCCTCCCCTGCAATTCTGATTTTGGCACGCATGCAGTTCGAGCTTTAGACAGCCGAGGCGCAAAACGGACTCAAGCCGCGACTCCATGCGGATCCACTCAGGATTCACAGCCCGATTCGAGTGACGTGAACGCACGGGCACCGCTCCGCCATTTAGGGTGACACCTGGTGATGGTCTCGCGCGTGCTGGCTTCGACTCAGCTTGAATTGCTTTAGTTCCATGCGCGTTGGCTTCGAATAGCCTTCACCGATGCTTAGGAACTGATCCATCGCAACATCCTTGAAAACTTGAGTTGTCGCTGTTGTTGGCCAGAAAACCTCAATCGTTTTGATCGAGCGAGCTGCGCCTAATCCCAACGTTTGACGCAATGGAGATGCGCCGAAGCTGCCGCCGGAGTTCACCGTTTTGTAAATCGTCTGCTCGCCGTTCGGAGTTGCCGCTGTAATCTTGATTCGCGCTCCAATCGCCGCCCGATTTGATTTCGCGCCTTCCAGTTTCAGAGTGATCCAGTGGTTTCCGTGACCTGGATTCTCATACAACACATTGCGATAGACATCGCCGGCGAAAGCCCCGCCCATGTCTTCGTAGATGTCCTGGTCGCCATCATTGTCAATGTCACCGAAGGCGATGGCATGTCCTTTTTGCAAGTGGCCAAATCCGCCCGAGGTCGTGACGTCCTGAAAGAACTTGCCATCGGCATTACGAAACATGCGATTGGGTATGAGTGTGGTCAAATCGGGATCACCCGTCCCAAGATAGAAATCCAAAAAACCGTCATTGTCCAAGTCCCCAAAATTGCTGCCCATCGCGTGCAGGAGTTTGTCCAGGTGCGCGGATTGAGTTACGTCGGTGAAAGTTCCGTTACGGTTGTTTCGGTAGAGCCGCGCTCGTTCGGCTTGATGCGGTAACCCGAGGTAATCCGCCGCGATGTCGCCCACATCCTTAATTTTGTAGCCGGACACGAATATATCCAACCAGCCGTCATTATCATAATCCCAGAACCACGTGGGGAAACTGTACAAAGGCTGCTGCACTCCCGCCTGTCGGCCAACCTCCGCAAACTTCCATGCACTGGGATCCTTGCCATCCCCACGCGAACCGTCGTTCCGAAAGAGCATGTTGGGTTTTCCGAGGCACGACAAATAGAGGTCAGGCCGCCCATCGTTATTGTAATCACCGCTCGTAACCCCTTTCACAAAAGCCACGACCGCGACCCCTGCTTGGTCAGCGCACTCGGTGAAAGTCCCGTTCCCATTATTGCGATAGAGTTCGCAGCGATGGACCTCGCGGCCCGATGACTCATTTCCGATAAACAGATCAATCCACCCGTCATTATTGTAGTCGAACCAAATCGCTGTCTGAGTCGGATGAAAGCTGAGCAACCCAGCCTCTTCTGTCACATCATCAAAAGTGCCGTTGCCATTATTGCGCATCAGTGAACGAGGCAACCGTCCAGCCACACCATTCCAAGCGCCCCGCAAGATCAAGAAATCGAGATAGCCGTCATTGTTGTAATCTGTCTGCACCAGATTTAACCCGCCGATTTCGCCCACTAATCCGGCTTCCTTCGTTCGTTCGCTGAAGGTGCCATCTCCGTTGTTGCGGAAAAAACGCAGTTGATCGCGTGCTCCCCAGGCCGAATTGATCAGGTCGAGATTGCCGTCTCCATCGAAGTCGTCCATAATGACTCCGCCAGCGAGTCCCTCCAAATCCAACCCCAACCCAGGCGAGACATCGTAAAAACGTTTGATGTCATAATCCGACTTGTAAGTCCCGGGAGGGATCAACCAGCGGGCTGGAACCTTGTCCGGGTATTCGCCCAGCGTCATATAAGCGATGTTCAGCAGCCACCGGCACGAGAGATCACCCGGCGCTTCACCCAAGAAATTCGTGAGCACCGTTATAGCACCCCGCGAGCCGCGCTCAATCTTATGCACACCCGCTCCCCGAATCGGAAACAAGCACGATTCGATGTTGTGGTTTGTGAGGCAATTCTGCTGCTCTCCCAACCGCAGCCAGGCAATGGCTTGGTAGGTTCTCAGCCACGGCATGTCGATCGGCAACTGCTTCTCCTTCAAAAACTCTTCGAACTTTTGCAGCTCGGTCAGAGCCTCCTGGCTTCGGCCCGCATCGAGAAGTTCGAGGCAAAACGAGCTGTAGAGCGTGACCTTCTCCTGCGCGTTCGTGGCCTTGGCGACGCGGCCGCGTAAGATCTCCGACCGTTCGACGTTCCAGAAACGGTTGTCCACCGGATCGGTCTTCTGCGTGATTTCTTCGAGCCGCTGCGCCATTCTGCGCGTCCCAGCCCCGAGATAATTTGTCTGTGCATTGGCTGAGATCGATAAGAAGATGAAAAGGAGTGAGGCGTATAAAATCCAATTCAATGAAAGTGCTGTTCGGAAGTTCGGCGACGTTGAACTGAACCAGCGTCCGAGATGCAGAAGAGAATCGCTCCCGGCATGGGCGTTGGGTGAGAGTGAGCAGTGCAACCGCCGGAGTTGAACGCCAACCAACCTCGATCGTTCGGATGATCGCGTTGCTTTCAGGAAGTTCATCGCGGATTGTTTATGCAGGTCAGGCTGTTTTCAAACTGGCCGCTCCATAACCGCCACGAGAAACTGTGCGACGCGCTCATTTTCTAATCTCGGCCGCCTTCTGTCGCGCTTTGCCCAGTGCTGTCATTGCTGGTCGAAAATCAGGTTGCAGTTTGAGGGCCTCCTTGTATTCCGAGATGGCTTCCTCGATCCTGCCCTGCGCCACGTAAGCGTTGCCCAGGTTGTAGTGGGCATCCACGTAGGTGGGCAAGAGTTGCACTGCCTTGGCAAATTGCACCGTGGCCTCGCTCACTTTGCCTTGCCGCGCCAGGGCTGTTCCTAAGTTGTTATAGGTCGAAGACGATTCGGGATTGAGTTCAATCGATTGCTTAAAATGCTCGATCGCTTCGTCAAACTTGCCCTGCTTAACCAACAGGTTGCCGAGGTTATTGTGAACCTCGGCGTAATCAGGCAGTATCCGCAACGCCTCCAAGTAATGCTGAATCGCGTCTTCGGTTCGGCCAGCTCTTGCGAGTGCAATCCCTAGGTTGTAATGCGCATCCTCCGCCCCTGGCTCGTGCAGCAGCGAATGGCTAAAGTACGCGATCGCCTCATCGAGTCTCCCTTCCTTGAGCCGTTCGTTGCCCAAGCCGATCAAGCCTACAGCCTTTTCGGTGTCAGTGCCGTCCCCTTCATCCACAGAATGCCCCACCTGGTTCGTTGACGATGCGGAGTTGAAGCTTGCCGAGCTAACAGAACCCGGAGTGTTAGCGGCCCATGGGCCTGTTGGTTTTGCTTGCGCCAAGCCGAACGCTAGCTGCCGACTTTTGTTGAAAGCAATGAATCCAAAAGCCACGACGCTGATGGTCCCCAGGATTATCAGCAACCAAACAGGCCAGCTCAAGAGTCGCGCTCGGGTCCCGTCACCATGGGGTTCCCTTGAACCATGAACCGGTATTCCTGAACGCGCGACGCGACGTTTTCGTCCTAGCTTCATCCGCCGCACAACATAAGAGAACTCAGGCCCGGTTCAACCCTTTTTCCGGTTCGCACGAGCGCGAGCGCTTCACAGGAGCATCGGCCCATCGCGGAGTGGGTGCGCGGACGTGGTGCCCGTCGCGGGACCGACGAGCGTGCAGCCTCTGACCTTACGAACTAAGAAATTCCATCGCGCCGGCAGTAGCCGATCGACGAGTCAGAGCCGCGCGAGGATTTTCTTCGCCATCTCTGTTGTGGTCAGTCTGCCGCCCAAATCCGGCGTGCGCTGCGCCGGGTCTTCGAGCACGGTTTCGACCGCTCGACGGATGAGTTCAGCACCCTTCAGGGTTGACGGATGTTTGAGCCATTCGAGCATCAATGCCGCTGACAAAATCGCAGCAATCGGGTTGGCGATGCCTTTTCCGGCGATGTCTGGCGCGGTGCCATGCGACGGTTGAAAGACAGCGCAGCCATCTCCGATATCCGCCGAGGGTGCCATCCCCATGCCACCGATAAGACCCGCAGCAAGGTCGCTGAGGATGTCACCGAACATATTCTCGGTGACCAGCACATCGAACGTGTGCGGCCGCTGAACGAGATAAAGCGCGGCGGCATCCACGTAAACATGTTCGGAATGCACATCGGGAAACTCCTTGGCCACCGCATCGAAGACGGAACGAAAATAGACCATCGAGGGAAGCACATTCGCCTTGTCCACGAGTGTGACTTGGTTGCGGCGCTTTTGGGCAACGCGAAAGGCCGAGCGGCAAACACGTTCACTGCCTGCCCGAGTGATGCGCATGACGTCGCACACCTCGTCTTTGTCTGGCGAGGCGTGGGACTGGCGTCCAGAGAAAAGTCCTTCGGTGCTTTCACGAACGATAACCAAGTCAATCTCACCGGCTTTGTAGCGTTTCAGTGGGGTGTCGTGCTCGTGGTAGAGCCGGATGGGACGCAGACCGCAGTAGAGTTGGAGCTTTTCCCGGAGATCAATCTGAGGCGTCATCTCCTTGCCGTCGGGCCACCGTACCTTTGGCAGACCCATCGCTCCCAGCAAAACTGCATCCGCTTTACGGCATGCCTCGAAAGCTTCGTCGGGAAGTGGATTGCCATGCTTGAGGTACTCGCCGGCACCGACGGAATATTCATGGAAAGCGAACGTCACACCGTCGAGCTTCGGCGTCAGCGCCTGAAGGACCTTGACGGCTTCGCGGGTGACGTCCACACCAATCCCATCGCCTGGGAGCAGAGCGATATCGAAAGTCGTGATCCGGGCTCGGTGCTGATTCATGTGCGCGCGACACTATCCGAAATCACATTCGGCTTAAAGAGATGTTTGAAGCGGCCGCGATCGAAGCCAAGTGAACAAACTCGATGCGTGCCGTCGTGAGAATTGCTGGGGAGCGCTGTTCCAAGCTCGACCACTGATTGGATTGCAGTTACGAATACAGGCAAATGACCAGGAAGCATTCTCCGTCGCCCCTCTGTGAACCGTGTTTGGCCGAAATCGTCTTTGATCAATCGGAGCAACATTGCGTCACACGCTGCCGGAAAGCAGTTGAGCGAGCATGCCTGATTCTCCTCGTTCTTTTCACTCCAGTTGCGGCCTCGCTTGTCTTCGCGGCGGAATCCGGCGACCCCGCTCTTTTGCTCTCGCAATCCGACGAAGCCGCGTTCGACCGTCGGCTGCGCAGTTATCTTGATCGAGATTTCCCCTGTCAAGTGACGCTGGTAGTCGCGCGCGGCCAGCAAATCGCGATTGAAGGCAAGGTCGGATCGGAACCAGGCGAACTATTTCTCGTCGAGGTGCCTATCTTTAGCGACGTCGCGGAGGTCAAGACATTCGGGACGATCGAGCCGATTCGTGCGAATGCGGAAGGCCGTTTTTATTTTGCTTTCGACCGCATTGCCAAGCGAACCGGCCATGCGCGGGACCGGCTCTTTTCCCGTTGGGCTGTCGCGCGTAAAGCGGGCGATAGCTACACGCTGCTTTCACAGGGGTGTTATGTCGGCCTCGTTGAGTCGATGTGGGATCTGCCCGAGGAGAAGCCTCGAGGACGCAAGGGGCTGGGCGCGTTGTCAGCCGGACGTCCGGTGAGCGACATCGAGGACCTGGGCATCGCGGGTGCCACAGTGAATATCGTGCTGAACGGCTTCATGCGGACCACTCCCAGTGAACGCCGCACCGCATTCGACTATGCGAGTCGCACCTGGTATGCGGACAACAACGCCATCGCGCAACTCGACAGCGCGATGATGGAGGGTGCGAAGCGCCGCCTCATTATTTCGGCGATTATCCTGGTGAACCAGGCCGGGAAATCAGCCGACCCTGAATACGGCCGATTGGTGGCTCATCCTGATGCGCATCCTTCTGGCCACTTCGCGATGCCTAATGTAGCGAGCGAGGAGGGACACGCTGCCTACTCGGCCGCGCTGGATTTCTTGGCCCGACGCTATAGCCGGCCTGACAACAAATTTGGCAGAATCCACCATTGGATTGTTCACAACGAAGTGGACGCCGCCTGGGAATGGACCAACGCCGGCGAGAAATCCGCGCTTCGCTATCTCGATCTTTATCACAGATCGATGCGCACCATGCATCTCATCGCCCGCCAGTACAATCCTCACGCGAAAGCCTTCATCTCTCTGACGCATTATTGGACGCAAAAAGCCTCGCCGCACTTTTATCCGTCGCGGGATTTGCTCGAGTTGCTGTTAGAATTCTCGCGGGCCGAGGGTGATTTCGATTGGGCCATCGCGCATCATCCGTATCCCGAGAACCTGCGCAATCCGCGCACATGGGAAGACAAGCATTCTCAATTCAGTTTCAACACGCCGCAGATTACGTTCAAGAACATCGAGGTGCTCGACGCATGGGTGCGCCAGACGAAAACCTTTTATCTCGGAACGCAGCGCCGCACCGTCCATCTCACCGAGCAAGGCCCGAACTCACCCGACTATAGTGAAAAAGCTCTGATCGAGCAGGCTGCCGCGATGGCCTATCTCTGGATGAAGCTCAAGCGCCTCGATAGCATCGAGCTCTTCCACTATCACAACTGGGTGGACAACCGGGGAGAAGGTGGCCTGCGGATCGGTCTGCGCCGATTCCCCGACGATGAGAGGGAACCTCTCGGGAAAAAGCCGGTCTGGCACGTGTTTCGCGCTCTCGACACCCCTGACGAAGAAAAGGCCACAGAGTTCGCGAAAGCAATTATCGGGATTGCGGACTGGTCGGAGATTCAGTACCGCGGGGAAATTAAGTGAGGATGAGGATCGGCTGTTTATGATTCGCAAAGCTTTTGTCATGTCGGTGAATAGTGGATACGAGGCAGAGTATGCACGCAGGCATCAGCCCATCTGGCCGGAACTGGAAGCCACGCTGCTCAACCATGGCGTGAAAAATTACTCGATCTTCTTTCACCCGGAGACTCGGCAGCTTTTCGCATTCGCCGAGATCGAAGATGAGGCGCGCTGGCAAGCGATCGCACGGACCGCAGTCTGCCTGCGATGGTGGGATCAGATGCGCGAGTTGATGCCGTGCAATCCGGACAACAGCCCGAAAGCGGTAGAACTCGATGAAGTGTTCCACCTCGAGTGCCGTTCCTGAAGCCGAAATCTTGAGCAGCTCCGCAGCGCTAACGGTCTAAGAGCCTGTTCTAAAAATCGTAGCAGCCGAGGTAAAGAGGCTCTGATCTGACGGAAGAACGCGAAATGTTCAAGAAATTTGAGCCTCGTTACCTCGGCTGCTATGAATGAATTGGATTTCCAGACACGCTCTAAGGCTGCTGAGGAGTGACGATACGATAATAACGGCTGAAACTGCTTTTTCGAGCTGAGTCGTCTGAGGCTTCCACCACACGGGCGAAGGGCTGCCGCGGGATGTCCTGCACTTTGAGCCATCCGCTCCCGGATAGTGCATCACGGTATTGAATTGTGTACGACTTCCCAGCCACAGCTTCGAAGCGAATCTTAATGCCGCCAGCGGCTCCTTCGGCCAACCGCGTTGATTCAATTCGGAGAAAACTGCCGGCCTTGCGTGGATCGGTGCCACTCGCGAACTCTTGCCGATTGCTGAAACGGTCAAGATCGGGATCGGCGTCGTCTCCGCTGATGGCGGGATTTTTCAATTCATCCGTGGAAAAATAGCGGGCTTGCCATGAAGAGAGCGTCAGAGTTTCGGCCGGGGTTCCGTTGAGAATTACACTCGAACCCCAACTCGCCTTTTCACCCCAGGTCTGCCATTCGGCCTTGTCGTTAAGAATCACCAGCGAGAAACCACCACCATCAGTCACTGGGTACCACGAATTGTCGTAGGCGAATTCGAGCACCTTTTCTCCGGCGGCATCGTCCAGCCGCAGAGTTTCGCCCCCATTATCTAAATTGCCCAGATAAGTCCCGGCGATATTAAAACCAAGTCCATACCGCGATGTGAACGCCTTCAAACTCTTCACTACGTAGGCAACGTGCCCGGCTGGCAGACTGGTGACGCTGCTCCGAGTGAAGTTAAACGTAATGCCGTTGGTGAAGTGAACGCCTGCCAAATCCAGGGTCGCCGCACCAATATTCTTCAGTTGAACATATTCGAAATCTTCGTTCAAAAACGAGCTGCCGGCCGGCGGATCACCCGGATGATACATGATCTCCGTGATGCGCAAGCTCTGCTGCATGATAGTCGGATTGCCTGGATAAGAGGCGGAGGCCACCTGCCGAGGCCCGTCGAGGAGGCGCAAGGTTCCGCCGCGCGCGGAAAGCTGGCCTTTGTAGCTGCCCTGCACGAAAAGACCTTGGCTGCCGCGTGGGCTGTTAGTCCGCGCTCGAAAAGCCACCACGTTGGGAGAGATGTATAGCGAACTATTCGTGGGCATAATTACGCCGGGCTGGAACGTATGTGCGACCGTTCCTTCGATCCTCCAATTGGAAAGGTCCACGGCGTAAGCATTCGTGTTGATTAACTGGATGTACTCCTCCGACTGGTTGCCTGAAATTGGATTCACTTCGATCGCTCCAAAAGAGAGAGCGGCATTGGTCGGTTGAGAGGTTGGAATCTCACTCTTCTTGAAGAGATAATTGCGCCGGAAGGGCATATAGTTTTTCAAGATCTCGACCGCCTGGGGCAAGGTCTGCTTCTTACCCCACGTCGTCCATTTAGCGTAGTCCAGGGCGGCATCAGGGGCGAGCAACCCCGCGAGCTGGTCAATGCGGCGTTCGTACTTGAGGTTCTCCTGCGGCGTGTTGGTCCATTGCAGCAAGTCGTCCATTAGCGTTCGGACGCGACGCAAGTACATCTGTTTTGTCGCCGGCAGAGCGAAGAGGGCGCTCCCGAGGGTGTTATTGCTGCCGATATAGAGGTCGTTATTCGGGAACATTGTGTCATCGAAGTAAGTGTTCGCCGAATTCCAATTCCTGCCAAATGTCAGATCGACATCCCACGGAAGATACTGCCATTCGCCGTTCCCGTTGGTGTTGCGATAGGCGTAATAATTCTTGTGGCAACAGTCCGTGCCTCCAGTGATGGTCATGGCGGCAAAGAAATTCACCATGGCCGGCAGATTGACATTGTCGAACAGGTATTGCGTGCGCGCAATGCCGGTCCGGCGAACGCCGTTGATCAAGGCCTGCAAGTCAGCGTTGTTCTCGCTCTTGCGGGTTTTCTTTTCGGCTCCGCTCGTTGAGGAGTCGAGAGTATTGTACATCTTATAAAGCGCGCCGTTAGGGTCCAAACCCAATCGAGCGAGGTAAACTTCGTCGCCATCTTCGACGAAATGGGCATCACTGAAGAAGGTGGCATTGCGTTGCACTCGCAGCGGGAACGCGATGTGATAAGGGGAGCCGGCATCCCGGTAGGTCTCGTAAGCAAGCATGTTCCGCATGTGCGCCTTGTCCGGATAAGTCGTGAGCAGATTAAAATCCTCAACCCTCCGTTCAGTCGAGGCGTAACGGAAGTGGTAGCCTGTATTCAAATCGAAATTGTAACTCTTCTTGGGAAATTGGCTGCTGGACTGGCCGTGAAGGTTAACGGCCACGTTGTCATAGAATTCGCCGCCGAAAAACAGCGACGAGCGAGTTCCGGTAACATTATCTGCGGCCGTTGGAGCTTGGATAAACCAATGCAGCGTTGGCAAGGGGTTGGTGAGGGCAGGATCAGCGATCACGGTGCCCCAGTATTGAGGAGAGTTCTTGGTGTCCAAATAGGATGGCGACCGTGAAAGATCGCCGTTGCTGTCTTGCGCTGTGATGTAATAGCGGACCATTTGACCGGGAGTCGAGACGTTGGCAAGGATGATCGCTCCGTACGTGCCGTCCGCGGCTGCGCCGTCGCGATGAAGCCCGTCATCAAACATTGGGATGAGGACTTCCGCACCGAACATCACACGATAGTAAAGAGTCACGGAGCCGACTGGATCAAAAGTCTGCGCCACTCGAGCGGTCACGGACAAATCCTGCGCGACCGACGGCATCGCAGGGGTATGCGTCACATTGACGATGAGGGGTCCCAGGTTGGTTTTTCCAAACCCGTTGAGAGCACCCGGCGTCGGGAGGGCAAAATAGCGGCGGGAGGCGGTATCCATTTTTACAGTGATGGCGCGAAGTTGTGGAAGAATGAGAAAATCCGGATCAGCAACACTCGCGTTCAAGCCGTGAATCGCAAGGACATTGGGCCCCACATGCAACAATCCGAGTTCATGTGAGAGATCAAAATCTTCGAACTGGACTGCGTCGGTATTTTCCCGCGCTCCTATTGCGGTAGAGTTCCAGGCCGGTAATTCGGGAGCGTTGCGGCTCGCTACTTCCACACCATTCAGGTAGGCAACAAACCCGTCATCGTACTTCATGCGGAGGGTCAGGAACTTGAAGGCCGATGGATCGGCGACCGTGAATGGGAGGCGGAGATAGGCGCTGGCATTCACGTTGCGGATGGATTTCTCGACGTTGCTCTCGATTTGACTCGCGAGGCCCGCCATGACGTGGATCGTCGCTCTCATGTTCGATGCGTCTGATCCGTCATCCGTCGCATTGGCGATTCCCGTGGGGGCGAGTGCGAAATCTATGAAATCTCCGCGGAGCACATTCGAAACCACAATGCTCCTGGAGACGCCGGTAGTATTATCTCCAGCGATGATCACGGTATCTTTCTGAACCCCCTGATGGAGGACTCGTCCGGTGACGCCTTTCCCGTTTGAGTCTTGTTTGGCTAAAAACCATTTCACGGTCAAAGTTCCGCTGACCTTACTGACCCAGCGCCGAATCGCCCAATGCTCTTGTCCATTGTTGACTCCATTGGGATAGGTGTAAGTCTGGCCAATTTCGGTCGAGGGAGGATCACCTTTGAACCAATCCCAGGTGGTCCCATTCCAGAAGTTGGTTGCGCTATGAGGGCCGTCGTCGTGTGGAAACGGAATGAAATCTGCCATCTCATAGCCGGAGACCTTATCCGCGGTCTTGTTATAATAACCGTAAAACCAATTGTCCTGGCCTTGTCGGCCAGAGAACTCAGCGGCGGAATCGGCGACGAGAATAGGGACTGGCAGTTGGCCATCTATTTCGTAACCCACTCCTGTCGTGACAGCCGTCCAGGCGCGATCATTCCAATCCGGATCAGTCCAACCAGTGGCCAAGGCATCGTTCGTCGGCACGAGCAACTTCGCAGGTGCGCCGATGGGAATGAGAACTACCGGCGTTTGCTGTATCGGGATGCCAAATGAAACGTCGGGGACTTGAAGTGGAAATTGCGGTGCATACGCCGAAGATATTGTGCGCCCGTCCGGTTTGACCAACGCGAGAAACTCCCCCCCGCTGCTCAGTTTGAAATTAGTGTGGAGCTGGGCGCTCGATATGGCTCGGTCTTTGCCGGAAGCGAAGACGACCAAGTAACCATTCGCAGACAACGTCGTGCTGGGAAAACGCCATTTGATCAAGTCCGTTGCCAAGTCAGTCAAAAACCAACCTTCGAGATTCACTTTCTCAGCATTTCCGTTGTATATCTCAATCCAGTCCGGATAGTCGCCGTCTTGGTCTGGCAACGTCCGTGTGTTGTTTCCCATAAGCTCGCTAATGAGCACCTGGCTCTGGGCATTCGC
>SIBE01000086.1 GCA_009695265.1 Pedosphaera sp.
GTTGAATAGAAGCGATTGGAGCTTCTGATAGTTTCAATCCGCGCCCCGCTCACTCGAACGGGGCGACTGCGGTCTGTTTTTCAGCCTGAGCCGCAAGGCGTTTGTAGGAGTTGTCCGCGAACCCGTCGAGAACTGGCTGAGAAGAACTTCACCGTCAGATGGATTTCCACCATTCAGCCACGGCCAGTCGCAGTTCCGCGAAACACCGGGCTTTAGGCCGGCACTTAGGGTTCGCGATCCTGTGATCATAAGATCAGAGGCTCTGTGAGATCCAAAGGCTCCTTCGTTCCATGGTGTTCAATCCGAGATCGAGCCGTTGCATCAAGGAAGTAAAAGCGAAGCGAATCTTCATCCACCTTAATTTCACTCAGAAGCCGATGTCTCAAAAGAATCCACTCGGATTTCCCTACCTGACACTCAAATACGCTTTTTTGCACCCGAGTCCCATAATCTTCACAAGCTTGGGCCACCCGTCGAAGGCGTCTGCGACCGGCTTTTTCCACCGTTGCGACATCATAAGTGATCAAAATCAGCATTGGGCAGTTGTGTCTTTCGGGTTCATCTCGCCGATGTCTAGGCCATGGAACGCACCATTCACTTCGGAACGAACGGCAAGTAATCGGCGAGATCTCCTCGCAAATACCGCGCCAAAATCCGCGCCTGAAGGAATGGAATTTGAGAGACTCGATAATTCTGGTCCAGCAACGGATGATTCAATGTCTCCATTTTCCGCTCCTGATAGGCCTTAATCACTTTTTTTCGGCCTGCCTCGGTGAATTCCACGGCACCACCCTCCCTCTCCTTAAAATCTGACACCCCGAGTTGTTGCCTATTGATTAGGGTCAATGCCAACCGATCGGCCAGCCAAGGCCGAAACTCCTCCATGAGATCCAACGCCAAAGCCGGCCGGTTGGGGCGCTCGGAATGAAGGTATCCGACGAAGGGATCCAGACCGGCAGCAGTCAACGCCGCTACACAATCATGGCGCACCAAAGCGTAGAGGAAGCTCAGGAGGCTGTTAATCCGATCACGCGGTGGCCTTCGGCTGCGAGTGGTAAAATTAAACTCTTGGCGCTGCTGCTTAAGGGCCAAGGAGAAAACTGAAAAGTAATGCGCAGCGGCCATACCCTCGGCCCCCCTCAGCGAATCGAGATTGGGCTGGGACCGAAGATCACGGATCTGCCGAGCCAGAGCCTCAGTCACTTGGTTCAGGTTCTTACACTCCCCTTCCTCGATGTTTTCCCGTCCCGCCCTCAGAAGGGAGTTCCGTGCATTCTGAAGCTTCCCAGCGATGAATTGTCGACTGATGGCGAGAGACTTTCCAGGGTCGTCCGCCGCACGGAACTGCAACCGGCGCAGCGAGACACTGGTATCGAACACCCCGGTTAGGCGCGCCTGCAGCCTGCCCCACTCGTTCAGATAGTTGACCGCTACGCCTTTTTCCCAGCAGAGGTCCAATGCCGGCGGGCTGATGGTGGAAGGCCCGAAAACACAGATCGACTCCAAGTGATGAATCGGGATCGAGACTGTGCGGACGCCAGTGCGTGTGGCACGGGGCCGCTCCCCGGCAGGTAGATCCTCGGGAAATAACGGCACCTCCACTTGGAGGGTTAAGTGGTCGCGGGCCACGTAGGTCCCGACCGTTGTCAGGTAGAGTGTGTTTTGGGTGATCTCAGGCATGGTGGCTCTCGCATCGACCATTTGGTCAGGTTTCAAACAACTGGCGACCCAAACGGGTTGCTCGACTGTCGATGCCAGTCGCCTTCGGGAGGCAGACGTCGAAGAGGGAACATTCCTGACAGGCGTCACGGTACTCCGCCGGTGGCACTCTAGAACTCCAGATCATTTCGTGAAGCCGTTGGATGGCCTCGGCGGTGCGGGCCCGGAGATCCTCATTAAAGTCCAATTCGCGACGGCGCTTGGAGTCGGCATGGAAGACGGCTCCTTGCGGCACAGATATGCTAAACATCTCCTCCAGACACAGAGCTTGGGCGCAAAGTTGAACGTCGTCGTTTTCCCATTTCTTTCGCTTACCAAGCTTGAACTCGACCGGGAACAGGCTGCCATCGGGCCGCCGCTCGACGATATCGCATTTACCATTGAGCCCCAACCGACGCGACCAGACAGGCAATGCCCGGAGAAGCGTCACGCCCTTGGCGACTTCGAAGCCCGACAGGTCGGCATGCTCATGAACGATGTCACCACGGTTGGTATGCTCATTTGCGGACCGGTATCCTTCCACCGTCTTTAACGCAGCCCGCCTCTCGCAGTAGAGCAAGTCGTTGAGGAGCGAGAGCGGCAAAGGCTCCCGCTCCTCTGTCGATGGCGGCAGTTGATCGTTGGCGCTCAACGGAGACTAGATGAGATCCAAAACTTCAATGCCGGTGGGTAGGTTGTCGCGGTCGACAACGACCTCATAGTCTGAGAACGCTCTGGCGACCTCGACAGTGGACCTGCGCTTGACAGAAACGCGCTCGAATAACTTGTGGGCAGGTGCATTGCCCAACGCAGTCTGGTGTTTGAATACGACGAGCTTCTGTGGGGCCATGGTTCCCCTACTGGCGGAACGGTCATGATCGAACATGAGCGTGAGCGACTGCCAAAGCAGTTCCAGATCGGTCTCGCTGAACCCTGTCTCACGAGCGAGGTTCGCGCTGATGAACCCATGGCAACGATAAAGCCCGTAAGGGATTAAGTTTTTGCGGCCCATGGTCTGGTTCGGGCTGTCGGCTTCCTTGGCTTCGGTGACGGCCATTCGAGTAATGCTCAGGTCCAAGGGTAGAATTGGGTCCAGCGAGCGACTGAAGCTGACCTGAACTGGACCACGGACTTGACCCGCATTCGTACCGGTCGACATCACCGCTCCAAAGGTACGGACGTCGAAGAAGCGTTTGCACATCTCAGAGCGCGCGGAGGCGACTTGGTCGCGAGTTGCTTTCTTCTTTTCCGATTTGGCATCCACGTCGTGACCCAGGCTCTTGTGGGTCTCTGCAATGCGTTCATTCAACACGCTGCCCTGTTGGACAAAGATGCCATATCCGGGCGCAGCTTCCTTTGCGAGGAGCACGAAGTTCCTGATTTTACGCTTCAGGCAGACGTCAGAGACGAGACCGTGCATGTCCTGAGGGTCGATGCGTGGCGCATTGGCCGCATCGGGATCTCCATTGGGATTCCCGTCCTTGCAGTCGAAGAGGTAAACGAAGTCGTAGCGATGGTTCATGTAAAGTTGTGTTTAATTGAAAGTTGAATGGTCGGGGTCTCAGGCGGCAGCCGCCTCGGCAGCCAGTTGTTCCTTCCGCTCGGCGGCGCGGCGGCGGTAATTCGCTTTTTGGTGGTAGTAACCGAGGGCAAATCGTCCCTGGCCCTCGAGATCCAGTGTGGCCGGGAAGCGCTGTCCCAAGGCGCAGGCGATCTCTTCGAAGTCCTTGCGGATATTTTCCGCTACACCGCCACCCGCCTTGGCCAGATGGAATTGGGCGTTGCGGAATAACCGACCCATAACGAGCGACGGGGTGACACTGGCGCTCGCGTAATAACGCTCGACGACACCAGCATTGACCCCTCCGAGCGCGAGGTATTGGAGACGATCAAAGACCGCGAAAAGCCGACCGCACAGGTAGGCGGCATCACGGCATTCAGGATTGAGGGATTCACTCATGGCTACGTTGGTGGATAAGTCGTTCTTGGAATGATTTGGAGATCGAAGAAGGCATGCCTTGATCAAGGCAAGGCGGGCCGGGTTGAGTTTGTTTTCTTGGTCGAGTTGCTGACGGCGCAGGGCCGCCGCGAGAGCTGGCTGCGGCAGCGAGACCGATCGCCCGCGCAAGGCGGCATGAAGCAGTTGGGTGGGGATTTGCGGTGAGAGTTCTGACACCTCTGCCCGAACCATGCTGAACAGCAACGCACCAAACTTGAAGTCGCGCCTAGTGCCCATACCATCGGGATGGATCAATCCAAGGTCGGCAAACCAATCGGCAATGTTCTGCTCAACGTCCGGCACAGTGCTCTCTAGCCAATCTCGAACAACGACACGGGCCCCGTTGCCGGAAAGACTCAGCGCGTAGTATGCGTTGGCTTCGAGGCCCACCTGACGGTGGCCGCTGTGTACAGATCTAAGGAGAGCGGCCACGGCTTCACCATCCGCCTTAGCTAGGAGATCCATTGGGTCTTGCTCCAGCGAATCGCGACTCCAGTGAAGGTGGACCGTGTCGTTGAAGACGAGATTTTGAGCGCGGCTTTTGTCGATGAGGGTGTTCAGACCCGAACGCAGCTTGAGTTCGGCCACCGATGACAGCGCGGCATTCTGAGCCTGCTCCAAACCAAAGGAGCAGAATGCGTCCTTATCGAAGCTGATAAGGTTGGTACCCATAGCCAATCCACCAGGAACGCCTCGGATCTTCTCAGTCGTGTCCAAGGTTTCCGTCAGTTGCCCGGTAGCGAGGCAGATTCGAGCCTTACCAGGAACGGCTGCTGATGCCCGAGTCCGGCGCCGCTCTCTCCAGAATTGGCGCAGAGGCTCTCGCTTCAGCAGAATCTCCCCATCGACAGCGAATGTGGCGTTGTCGGTGGGCTTCGCCTTCGCCTGCGTCAGTCTCTCACGAGCATCCGCCATCGCATGCTGATCACCAAGAAAGGACACCAGGGCGTTGAGCCTGCCAGCCTCGGAGGGAACCTTGGAACTTGCCTCAGCGAGCAGAGATCGGAAGTAGCCATGCTGGACCGTCCGTGCTCCAACTTTTTCCGGTGCCTTCGGATCAAGAAGAAGAAGCGCCCGCTCCAAGGAATCACAGAGAAAATGGGCTTTGGTGCCTTGATTCAATTCGTTGGGCGAGGTGAATGGCCGAGCCATTGATTTCGGCCTTGGTTTCTTGTCGGCTGGGTTTTCAATCAGGGAAATTGGTTCTCCCGCCAGTTGTCCATCTGCTGTCAATGAGATCAGCCATCGAACGCCGACAGTTTCAAAATCAGGGTCACCCAGGTTCTCGCGTTCAGCGTAGGCGATGAGGGCTTGAAGCATCATTGGCCACCTCCCAATTGGGTTTTCACGTCATCCCAGTCAGGCACAACAACGACCCCCTGTTTCAAGGCAGCCTTGAAGAACGTCACCCTCGGTTGCGGCTTCTCCACTTTGCCGGGAGCTTGGTCCCGGGAGACATCGAGCTGAAAGACATCGTAGAGCATCAAACCTAAGTCGTGGTCCCGATTAATGCCATTAGGGACGACCATGGATCCGGCATCCGCGAGTTCAAAGTGAGCAGGAAACTCGCGGCAACCGAAGCACGGTTGGGCAAAGCACTGACCTTTCTCCGCTCGGCGCTGAAACATGGCCAAATACTTCACGGGCGTGTCATCGCCCCGGTCCTCGTCGTCTTCCGGCCGACGGCGTGGCAGCCCGGCCAATGGCGTCAGGTGCATCGAGGCTTCAATGACGTATTCCACGTCCCGCAGGGCAAGAGTGTTGCGCTGGGTGCGGTCCTCGTCGGCCAAGAGCGGCTCCGGCTTTCGCGGAGAAAGCCGCGACTTCACCTCGTTGCGGCGGAACGCAAGAAACTGGATGGGGCGCTTCACGGCGATCCGGCGAATACGCCAGCGAAACTGCGGCTTGTAGAGGATCGCTTCTAGAAGCCCCCGCGCGGCACTGGGAGTAATCACGGGATAACTCACGCGTTCGACCTTCATTTCGGGACGGGTAAAGCAGGCAAGGTCGCCCCAGGTTCGGAGATGGATGGTCATGATGCTTATTGATTCAAAGGTTGTACTCGTCGGTGCCGACATGCCCAAGTCCCAGATCCGGATCGTAGTCGGAATTCCATACCCAGAAGTCCCAGTCTTCAGCTGGTTGATAGAGATACCCCCTGCTTTGGGAGACGAGGAATTCACTCTGGTAAAGATTCACAGAGTATCGCTGGGCTTCGCGACAATCGGCGGCCGTCAGATGGCGTTGGCGGGCAAGTTTTTCGGCCAGTTCAAGACCGCGACCCCATTTCACGAGAACCGCCCGTGTTTCGTTGCCGATCAACTGACATTCATCGGCGGCTTTTGGAAAATCGAGCGCTTCGCACGCGGCGAAAACCGGATCCTGCTTGGCGGACTCCGGTCCCAGCAGACCGTATAGCTCTCGGAAATAGGAGGCGTAGAATTCCGGCAAATGAAGCTGCTCGGCCGCTTCAGGATGCCTAGCCAAGAACTCCACAGTCTTGTCGGTGGCAATCCGGTAGGCCCCTGGGGGAGTTTTAAGTTCTTCGGGGCGAAACACGATCACCGGTAGCGGATCGGCTGATCTGCCTTCGCGGTTGCAACGGCCTGCCGTCTGGATGATCGAATCCAGGGGGCCGATGGCTCGGTAAGCGATCGGAAAATCCAGATCAACCCCCGCCTCAATCAGCTGAGTAGAGACCAATCGGCACGACTTACCCTCGGCCAACCGATCGCGAATGATTGCCAACCTCTCTCTGCGGTGCTGCGGGCAAAGGCGGGAGGAGAGGTGGTAGATGCCCTCTACGGATGCCTCCCGAAGGAGACCGAACAGTCGCCGAGCTTCCGAGGTGGTATTGACCACGCAAAGCCCTTGACCGTGGCCTGCCAATTGTTCGGCGATCTGAGGCAATGAGATCACCTCGTTGGGTTTCGGAAGTTGGATACGAGTACGTCGGAGTGCTTGAGCTAGCCCGTCTTCATCTGTGGAGATTGGAAGAGGATTCCATCCACCAAGCACGGCATCACCGGCAGCAGCAAAGGCCGGCTGGGTGGCTGTCATGAACACCGCCGTGACGCCAAAATCCTGAGTCAAAACCTTAACGCCCGAGAGTAATGATGGAACCAGAGCCGGCGGCAGTGTCTGAACTTCATCAAACAGGACAACGGAACGCCCGAGGCTGTGAAGCTTGCGGCAGTCTGAGGGGCGGTTGCTGAACAGACTCTCGAAGAACTGGACATTCGTGGTGATGACGATCGGAGAAGACCAATTCTCAGCTGCCAACCGTGCTCTACGAAGGCGCTGATTCTCGGCGTCCTGACCTTGATCCTGTTGCCGTTCCCTAGGTGCAACAGAACTGTGATGTTCCAGCACATAGTCGGGGCCGAATTCTTCCTCAAACAATTGCCGGTACACTGAGGCAGTCTGCTCGATGACCGTAGTGAAAGGAATAACCACGACGATGCGGCAGAAGCGGCGTGGATCGCCGTCCGGCAGCCCTGCGTTGTGGTGTTCAATATGCCGAAGGGCGAACGCGAGCGAACTGAGTGTCTTGCCACTACCGGTCGGCGCAGTGAGGGTGAAAAGACCAGAAGGCTTCTCTGCCGCTGAGATACAGTCAGCAAGCAGGTTTCGCCGCCGTTGATTCAGGTCACCGCCGGTCGGGAACCGCCCCAAATGATCCATGAGGAGCCTGAACGCCGACGAAGGATTAAGCACCGGTACTGGGCGGTGTTTCGCAGCATCGGGCGTGAAATGCGCCTCGGTGTCCAAGAAATCGGCATCCACCAAGCAGGAGAACAGCATTCGCGTGCGGAGGGCCTCGGCGAAAACAACCCCGGTCTTCCGTAAAGGGAACTCCGGAAACCGGATCCCATCCGTTTGGCAACGTTGCACCAACTCCGGGACAGCTTCCCGGCAACGGCAAAACTCTTCTCGTTCACGATCATCGAGCATCTTCGCGATGGTTTGCTTAATGCCGTCACCGTCCCGCGACGGAATACCTGTGTGGTGACCATCAATTGCGAATGCGATAGCGGCTAACCGAGCGGCTTGGGCAGTTCCAGCCGCCCAATGGTTGATTCCACGAACGGCAGGATTCCGGAGTCTGGCTTGAAAGCGCTCAGAATACTTTCCCAAGTCATGCAGCAACCCTGCCAACTCCGCCTCGTCTCCGAGGCCGATCGGTTCACCGAATTGGCGAGCAAGCGCAGCCACCTGGCGCAAGTGGTCGGCCAGAGTCTGCCACCGATCTGTGTCCGGATCAGGGCTGCCATCTGCAAAGGTGGCCGTATGTGCGTAATAGTTCACAGTCCAGAAAGGGTCGAGATGTTTTCAATAAGACCTCTTCCTTAGGTTTACTTGCTGTGCAGGTTAACCGATAGGGTGGGACAAAAGCTGTCATAGTCAGCAACTATTTTTCGTAACCAGAATCTCTGAAAAACACCCAAAAAGTCCGCATCCAGAACGTTCTCTAATGGGTCTCCCCCACGATTCACCTCACCCTCACCCGCCAGAACTTGGCTTGAACATTAGGATCGGTTTGCAGAATGAATTTCACCGAGTTGCCTGAGCCTTGGCCGACGATGCTTTGGGTTTCGGTCCAGGCGCTGAAGTCAGAGGTTGTCTCCAAGGCTAGGTTAATCCCGGCGGTGGCCCGAATCTCCAAGCTAAAGGAGCCATCGACTTTGGGACGCTCGATCACCACCTGAGGCTGAGATTCCACGGGTAGCACCTTGAACGTCTGATCCGCCAAGGCCGACAGCCACAGCGGGCTGCCCGGATTGACGGCCCGAACGGTAACTAAGCCCGCCCCCAGCAAGGTCAACTGCTGATCATTGACTGCGGCCTGACCGTTGATAACCAAACCCAACAATTCCCTCTTCCTCCACCTCGTAGCGTATTGTTTCCTTCCCCTGAGGTCACGGTCTCAGAGACGGCGGGGTTTCTTGTGCCAGGCAATCACTTCGGATTTGGTCTTTTCCAACACGTAATCCAAGCGGCGCAGCACAGTCATGGGAATCACCGCCTGGCGGTATTGCGGCGGCCGGTATGGCCCGCGCAGGAGATTAGCGATGTGTGTTCCAGATTAAATTACCGTGTTCTTTAAAAACGTCGACGTTTTGCATCAAATTGTTTTTTTAAAAAACGTACTTTTGAGCGCGAAGAGCGGGGATGTGGTGTTTCTCGGCTGCTGGCTCTGTCTTTATCTTCCATCGCGTAAAGGTGGTCCTGAACCAACAGCGAGCCAAAGATTGGCCAAAAAATCGATGTTGGCGGATGACTCCTCGAATAGGTTGAAATTGGCGAGAGTCACTTTGCGCCTTAATTCTTCTTCAACTGTAGGTGTATAGGCTGACGCTGACCTTCCGAGAAAAATAGTGCCTCGTACTTTTTCAATGTCTTTAATCGATCTGCTGTACGTCGTTCGATTTCGGACGGAGCGACGTTTCGCGCCAGTGTTCGAGCGTCCTGATCGGTGACACGGAGGATGAGGTAGTTGGCAATCGCGGAATACAAACTGGAGTCAAAATCCTTGGCTTCCTGTGAAGCGACAATCATGGCGAGACCATACTTACGACACTCCTTTGCCATTGTGGGAATAAGCTTCAATTTTGCAGCGCGATGCGCCTCGTCAAAAATGACCGCGTGTGTAATGCGATCAGGCCGCCCGCGGCGGAACATATCTTGGTAAATGCTGTAAAGTGCGAAACTTGCGTACGCACGTTGTACGGCGTCGCTCTTGGAAACATGAACGCGCAAAATCTGAGGATGAGTAGAGTCGAGCAAGCTCTTAGCACCTTGTTCCCCCCGGAAGAACTGAAAGTCATCAAGTTCTGAAAGCCGTGCTAGAAGCGTCTGCGCTCTTGCGTCGGGCCGTTCTTGTCGTCGCAGAATCTCCACGAAGCTGCGGAATTGTGGTGGTTGCAGACCCGCAGTCTCACTATTTCCCCAACCGAGTGCCTGATAGCTTGCCTTAATCGCGCCGCGGAGCTGTTCGAGTTGCAGGTCACCAAGGTCCGGGAAAATGGCCGAGAAGATATCGCGCAATTGACCAGCGCTTTCGACATGCGCCAAAGGGCCGTCATGCGTCACGCGCATCGGATTGAAGCCCAAACTTCGGCCATCGCTGCATGACAAATCAGGAAACGCATTCGCGAGCTTTTCATCAATATCATCGTGATAAGAAAAAACGATTGGCAAAACATTACCGGCTACCAACTCCTTGCATATATTAATAAGGCATGTCGTTTTTCCCATACCGGGTAGACCGGCAATCATTAGATGCGGGTTGCTTGTGATGGAAGGAGACCAAGTCACTATCGGTCCGCCCCGTGCATCACCGAGCGGCACGACTGGAACACTGGATAAATCCGTACCGACTGGGGCAGTCTGCGCGGGGTTAGTAATGTCGCAACTACTCGCCGGGGTCCGCGGGTTTATTGATGCCGAGGGAGTGTCTTTGAAACCCGCAATGTCCGGACCGAGAGTGGATAGCGGTGTGGCTGTTGCGTTGGGCAAGGGTGGCGGCGGCGGAGTCCGTGCCGGGTCTGTATAGCCATCTTTTGGCTTGTCCGGCAAAGTGCCCGGACCAAATAGCCAGACCCGACATTCTTCAGCAAGCCCAGGAAACAGTTCTTCCGGCTTGGTGGGCGCAAAATCAGGACAAAAAATGAACGCGCGATCCGAACGTTCAGCAAGATATGGCTCGTAGTCGGTCGGCTCGCGAAGGAGGCGATCCAATTCTGCGCAGACGCGGTTGTATATCGCCTCGTCGAGATGGTGGCGCCTGGCTTTGTCAGCATAGAAACGAAGTGCTCGAACGAGCCGTCCTGCCCGAATCGTACGTTCGGATGGCTTGAGCAAGGTGCCAAAAAACCAATCCATCCACCGAGTGCGAGCGCTTCTGGTTTGATCAAGTACGGAACTGACCAGTGCCGCTGCGCGAGCCATAGCCAGATGTCGACGATATTTAACTTCCGCAAAGCGAAATTGCAGCCGGCCTTTTGAAGCCACAGAGACAAACAGTATATCTGCTCGCCGAGAGCTTTCAGGACCGGATTCGGGATCCTCTTCAGGAATGTTACACTCTTCTTCGTCGATTATCTCCGCTGGGAGAAGATCCCGCACATCGTCGAGAGGCACCAAGAAGCCAGTTGATAGTGGCAACCAGCACTGTGGCTCCGGCTCACAACTAAGGCAATTGGCCCGGACGAGCGATAGGGCTACCAATTCAGCCCCAACTCGTTTGGCAGGAAGGTCGTCTCCACCGGCGGCCAATCGCATAGCCAGCCTCCCGCTCAATCCTTTGAGCTGTCCGAGCAAATACTCACAATTGCGCATTGAACCACTCAGTCCCATTAGCGCCAGTGTCTGGTCCAACAGATGCCGCACTTCATCGAAATGTGCAGTGGAAGTGATCATCTGCAAGCAGCCGAGGTCGTCACGTTCGGGAACCGCGTCAATCAAATACGCGTCGTAGACGGCGGGCGACTCGAGCGGAGAATCAAAATATTCGACACCAGCGTTGCGATCGACAGTCACAACCCAATCACACAGGCGATGAAGAGTATCAAGCATCTCGACATCATCGCCAGACGGAATGGTTCGGATAAGTGGTTGGGCTTTGACTACTCCAGCCCACCGAGACACGGCAGAGGCAATTGCGTTTTGAACCTTCTGGAGGCGTTCCGTGACCACGCGATTCGGAAGCTTCAGTCCGTCCTGGTCGAGCGGAACAAACAGACGCCAAGTTGGCTGGGAATCCCGCATTGAGAAAATACGCTGCAAATTAGCCACCAAACCGTATGCGAGAATCGGGCTAGTTGATGATACACCTTCTTCCGCGGTCACCTGGGAAGTGAAGGAGTCAAAAGCGATGGCAAGGTGGGCGGGCTGATTCAGCGAGTTCGGATCGCGACGAGCCCAGCGGAGTCGCGGCAGTACGCGTCCGCCTCCCCGACTCAATGATTCGAGACTCCACGCATCTTCTTCGGGAACTCGAGCAACGCCCGCCCGGCGTCGTTGATTGATCTTTACTAGGTGGGCTCCAGCCGCGCCGGATTGTGCTTCGGTCGGGTGTAGATCCAATTGATAGCCAACGTCTCGGAGTCTCGGCCCATCTTCCGGTTCACCGTTTTGAAGGGGGGCGATAGATAGTGCCTTTCCCAAGGCACGGACAACTGTGCCAGCATCTCCGGGACGAAGGGCGTGGACGCGGACTACTGAGCATTCGGGGTGAGAATCAAGATAGTGGCTCACTTCCCGCGCAAGTGCGACACCCGAGTTTGCGCTCAGTCCAGGAACGATCCTCTCGGAATCTCCAGCAAAGCATGCAGCCAGCGTCGCAATAGCCGACTTTGGTTCGCGGTCTCGATCAGCGACCATTGCAACCGCAGCAAAACCCAACACGTCGCCAAACACGAAGTGGGAGTCGGGTTGGATGCCCGGGAGAATGAACGGGAAGTGAGCGGCGTCCAGCCAGCCAAGGGTCTGCCGGATGCGTCGAGGAGGCATCTGCTCCTCGAAGCGCATTTGGAAGGCGAGCTCATCGTAGGCGCTCTGCCACGCGACACGTATTGGATGCGATGGCAGGACAATCAAGCCGGTTATTCGCCCAGCAGGGTTCTGAACCTCAACCGTGTGGGCCAGTGCTAATTGCGGGTCGCCGGATTCCAGAGCGGTTTGCCAAGCGTTCAGGTATTCGGACGTAAGGGCTGCAGAACCGTGACCATGAAGATAAAAGCGGGAGAGGGCGCCAGCGGCCTTAAGCGCGTTGTCTCGAAAACGTCGTGAAACGTCCTTCAATTTGGTTAGGTAGTCATTCGCAATTTCATTGTTTAAAATGGATTTAAACTCCAAATTGGAAGTCCAGAATCCATCTGCACGGCAACGAATAACCCAGCGTCCGATACTTACGTCTCCGAGCTTAGACCATTTCTTTTCGACCTCCTGAAGCAAGCGCGAACGTTCGACGCGAAACCCTCGCCGCATTCCAGGAAGCCGACATGTTACGAATCCGTGCTTGTCAGCAACGGCCTGCTCACCTTTTTGGCGCTGCTCCAAGAAACTCTCAATCTCATCACGCGAGTTTGCCTGAATCAGCCCATCGGCTAAACAACGCAAAATTTCTCCGCTGCTCACACGTTCGGAAACAGGCGCCTCACCAAAGGTAATAATAAAATCCTCTGTGCGTACAGGCACTACCTGGGTTTGAGCCGCTGCAGTGACCTCTATAAATGCCTCCAATTTAGAGGAAGAGTCCAGATCTTCAAAGTCCTCCTGTGTGAAGATCACCTTCTGATCGGACTTTCCGCTGTGCTCTATTTGTCGGGAGGCCAGAATTTCTGATCCGGCGCAAACTCGAACCTCGTAATTGACCGAACCTCGAGGCAAAGCTTCGGGTTTTGTGGTCCATCGAATTTCCAGTTTCGTCTTCGGGTTATCCCGATCGATAATGAGTTGAGGTAAGTTCTCATCTGCAACGATTCGAAGACCGGACCAAGCCAAGACATTATTATTTGGCCGACGCCAAGAGATGATTTCGACCCTCGCAAGACTGCTATCCAGAAACGCGGGACGCAAGTTCCCTAGCCAAAGCGGCATTGAGGTGCCCACGGTCTCCAACACTATGGCTCTCGGCTGCGAGCCTGAGTTGCGAATAATTGTTTCGAGAGATTCGAGCTGAGCACGTGAAGGGTTTGACAGCACAAGACCGCTGATACGCGTGGTGGCGGGTTGGCCGGTGGCTGGCGGCATGAGAAGCTTCTCTACCATCAATACTGACTCAGCCAAGAGGCTGCTCGCCTCTGCGGCGGTGTCGCCCACTACAGGCCAAAGTCCGAGGATGTGCACGAGTCTTCCTCCATCTATATGGTTTTGAGACAGACGACCGAAGAATTCAAACTCTTGCCGCAAGGACGTGCTATTGCGGCGGCCGCCTAATCGGCGAGCACGCTTAATCGCTTCCTCGGCAAACTCCCGCCACGACCGGTCCGTGTTCCTCTGCAGAATGGAGATAGCTTCCTTGAATAGAGTCTTTTCGTCAATTTCGCGAGCGGCACTGTAAATGCCATCCATGCCAGCGCCAGCGCCGTGCGTGTCTATCAAAAGAAACGTTGCGGGACCCTTACTTTCTCGAAGTTCGACTGCTTGATCAGCGGTAACCCAACCGGCCCCGCTCGCTTTCCCGACGGCGACAATTCTCCAATCGGATACCGAACGCAGGCCTGCGGTAAGTATCAGCTCGATGTCTTTACTAGAAAAGGCTCGAGTAAAGGCCAAATCTCCGTCAGCTCCCCGGCCTAAGAGCTTCTCCATTGCGCGGCTTAAAATCTGCGTGTTCATGCCTGTGGATTTATTTCAAAGCGCGGGCGGAGATGCTTCATAAACTCCGCATCATTTACGCCGATGAGCAAGCCTAGATCCCGAAGGCGACGTTCAAGCATGGCACGATTATTTAGTAAATCCTCCCGAGAAGCGGAAACTCCTGCCGGACATTCATCTACTAAAATTCCATAGCGTTCCCGCAAAATGATGAGGAATTCGGCAAAAGACAGAACTCCATTTCTAGATATTAAGTGCAGGTGAACCAAAGTCTCCAACACCGTGTTGGAAAGAATCACAGACCGCACGTCCATCATCTTTCGCTTACGACCAGCAAAATTTCGACCAACACGCCGCTTTCGACCAATTCCGTGAGCCTCGTTGAGCATGAGACAAGAATCGACGAACAGAAGCGGTTTGGTGCGCAACAGTTTGTCTCCCATCATTGTGCACAAGCTTTCGGCAAGGGCCCGTACCGGGTCACGCATCGCCTGTGGAGCGCGGAGAATATCAACCGCTTCTGGTTCAATTCCTTCTGTCTCTAGCCGAGTCCTGAGCGCCTCAATCTTCTCAGAGAGATCATTCAATATAACCTCTGAGCGCTCATGCTGATTGAGTCGAACATTGCCCAAAATATTCAGCCATTCAGATGTGTCAGGTCCATTGGGTATATACTCGCGCAGATTGCGATCAAACCTTCCTTTGGCGTCTAAGATCCGTATAGCCATCAAACTTGGAGATGCCTGATCCAAGAGACGGATAACGTCATCAAAAGATTGCTCTGAAAGGTCGCGTAATCGCGAATCACTTCCATTCGACGCATCGGCAAAAACCGGAACGGGCTCCTGAGCCTCCAGTGGAGGCATCGCGCCGGTATTGTCCCACTTCACAGCAGCAGAGGTGCTCTCCAAGTAAATGGCGAGCAGACCTAGGCCCATTAACGATTCCAACATTGGAGTGATGGAGCGTCGAGGGATGGTTGTGCCGTAGTTCTGCAAGAAAGCAGTGAGATCATCTCGGAATGCCAGAGCTGCGCGCCGGGAAACCGGCCAACTATTCTGGATATCAGCAACTGCCCCTCTTGTTGCGTGAAGTGTCTCGGGCGCTTCATTGCAACTCTGAGCGAGGCGAATCATCACCAATTCTTCAAGAGAGAGCGATGCCCGCTCGTCGACGCTGTCCGCCCGGAGATCCGCCGGATTCTCCCCAAAGATTACACCCCGAGCGAACATTCGAAACAGGAGGTTCTCGTCTGGGGATAGACCGACGGGAAAAGGGCCACTGCCCATGCCAGGTTGGATTTTTTGTCCCTCGTGCTGGTTGGCAAGTAGACAAACGAGCATTTCCGGAACGAAACGTAGATGGGCAACAGCCGTGGGTAGGTCGAGCCAGGAGGCGAGGAAATGTACAGGAAAAGCCCGCTGAATTTCTTCACGATGACCTTCCTCGTGCCCCTTATTCTCAAGAGCATCGCAAAGAAGCAGGTCTCCCAAAATGTCCTTTTCGACCTCGGCATCAAATCCTACGAATGACTGCCTGTCTTGTGAGAGCTTTCCTGCCACCGACCAGATGCTCGCTCGTATCTTCTCTGCTGGCGAAAATGTCTGCTGAAAGCGGCCTTTGCCACGGCGACAACCACGGCGACACATGTATAAGACTGCGGGGAGGACTGACCCAACCGCGAAGTTCTGGGGAGTCAGTGGCAGGACGACGAGAGTGTTGGCCGTCCAAATCAACTGCGCCAAAGGTCCTGTGAATACATCTTCAACTATCTCGCGCGAGCTCATGGGGTGGTAGGAATGAGAGGTTCGCACGCAATGATTTGACGCGCGGCGGTGCGTTGAATACCTAAGCGATACAAGGCGACGTCTGATTTTGGATTCCAAGCAAGGAGATGGCCTTCATCTTCCCTGGCTAGCCGTTGAGTGAAAATGGCGAGATTTGCGAAAAGATCGTCTGAACGCAGTTCACTCAACTGCTCGCCCGAGGCCAAAGACAAGAGGGTGTGGAAAAGTTCATAGCCCATGGATAGAACTTCTTCGCGAGCATCTGTCCCGCAATATATAAGCTTCAATCTGCGGGGAAGCACTGGCAATGGCACATCGCGAATGTTTGGCCATTCGGCTTCAAGCCGAAACCTTTCGAGGGGTTTTTCCACCCAAAAAAATGTTTCCGTTGGAGTGCGCGGAGTGATGCACAAAGGTACAATCGAGTTGCGGGCCAATGCGGGTGTGGGAAGGCTTTCCAATTGGGAAATCCCCCGACAAAGCCGGGCGCACAGTTCGGTGTTCTCGCCGGCTGATCTCAAGGCCGCGGCTTTGAAAGAGCGAAGATTATCACCATTGGCGAGTGGTAATACGTTCTCATCTCCGGTCACGGCTTCCAACTGCATTTCGCTCCACTCAATGTATGCTCGACGACGGGCGGAATCACGCCCAAGTCCGGGATAACATGGGCCAGCGCCTGGAACTTCACGTGCGGTGCGTCCCATAAGCCATCTATCTA